>DATFUZ010000018.1:0-26234 GCA_035260545.1 Gallionellaceae bacterium
GTATCCAGCCGACCGCCGCCGCCCAGACAAAGATCAGCAGCAGGGGCGCGCCGAAAGCCCCTGCTGCTGATCTTTGTCTGGGCGGCGGCGGTCGGCTGGATACTGCCGCGGCGCGGGAATGTGCTGCGCCTCCTGGTCATCACCGTGGCCGTCCTGCTCTTCATCAGTATGGGGATCTTCCTCAGTTACCAGGTCTGGCTGCGGCAGCTCACCGCCTCTTCCCGGCTCATGGATGTGTGGCATGCGGCGATTGCGCTGTGGATACTGGTTGCGCTGAGCCGTGCCGTGCGCGCGCTGTACGGCGGGTCGCGCGCCGTGGCCCTGGCCCTGGCTGGCGCTTATGTCGTGCTCGCGGTTGCCTTGCCGGCGGCTGCGCCGCAGGGCTCGCTGTACCTCGACGCGGCATCGATCCGCCCGGTCTATGTGTCGCCGCCGAACGAGGCCGATGGCGCGGTCCCCGGCGCCGCGCCCCCTGCCGCGCCCCCTGCCGCGCCCCCTGCCGCAGCGCCGGGCGACAAGGATGGCGGCTATCTGGATGACGACGAGGGCGAAACCGTGCGCAGCCCCGGCGATGCGCTCGATGTCGAAAATACCTATTATCAGCAACCCGAGTTGGTGCGCAAATCGCTTGCCGGGATCAGGCCGCACCGGCCGGGCGAGACCGGTCTGTACTTCGTGGGGTTTGCCGGGGACGGGAGCGAGCACGAGTTTTTCAACGAGGTGCGCTACGCCCGCAAGCTGCTGGAGCGCCGCTTCAACACGGCCGGGCGCTCCGTAATGCTGGTGAACAGCTACGACACCGTGGACTCGCTGCCGCTTGCGAACACGCACAACATGGAGGCCGTGCTCAAGGGCCTGGCGCAGCGCATGGACAAGCAGCATGACGTGCTGTTTCTGTTCCTGAGCTCGCACGGCGCGCAGGATCACTGGCTGGAAGTCAATCTCGAGCCGCTGGATATGGATGACCTGAAGGCGGAAACACTCAAGGCCCTGCTCGACAAGAGCGGCATCCGCAACCGTGTGATCGTGGTTTCGGCCTGTTATTCCGGCGGCTTTCTGGATGTCCTGAAGGACGACAACACCCTCATACTCACCGCGTCCAGCCGCGACCGTGTGGCCTACGGCTGCGGGGATGCGACCGAATATACCTATTTCGGACAGGCGTATTTCATCAACGCGCTGACGCGCGGCAACTCGTTCATCGACGCATTCGACGAGGCGCGCGCGCGGATCGCGGCCCGCGAAAAGAGCGAGGACATGGACCCGTCCGACCCGCAGATCAGCGTGGGCCACAATATCGGCGCGGTACTGCGCGAACTCAAGGTCCTGCCCGCAGCGTCACCCGGCGCGAAGGCAGACGCACATCGCCCGGCGCAACCAGCGGGCTGCGCCGCAAACTGTTCAGGGCAGGGCGGCTGACAGTCTGCGGGTAACGTTCAGGGAGACGGCGGCCCGGCGCACACGCCTGTCGGGTCGCCGCAGGGCGGCCTAGAGGGCGGCCAGCGCCGCGTTGAGGGTCTTGCTCGGACGCATTGCGCCCGAGGTCTTGGCGAAGTCTGGCTGGTAATAGCCGCCCAAGTCCACCGCCTTGCCCTGGGCTGCGATCAGTTCGGCGTTAATCTTCGCCTCGTTTGCGGTCAGCGATTCGGCCAGGGGGGCGAACTTCGCTTTCAGCAGCGCATTCACGTCTTGCACCGCCAGTGCCTGCGCCCAGTAGAGCGCGAGGTAGAAGTGGCTGCCGCGATTGTCGATTTCGCCCACGCGGCGCGCGGGCGACTTGTCATGGTCCAGAATCTGCGCGATGGCCGCGTCCAGGGTGTCGGCCAGCACTTGCGCCCTGGCGTTTTCGTACTTCTGCGCCAGATGTTCCAGCGACACCCCCAGGGCGAGGAATTCGCCCAGCGAGTCCCAGCGCAGATAGCCTTCCTGCAGGAATTGCTGCACGTGCTTGGGCGCGGAGCCGCCCGCGCCGGTTTCGAACAGGCCGCCGCCGTTCATCAGCGGCACGATGGAAAGCATCTTCGCGCTGGTGCCCAGTTCCAGGATGGGGAACAGGTCGGTGAGGTAGTCGCGCAGCACGTTGCCGGTGACGGAGATGGTGTCCTTGCCGTCGCGGATGCGGTCTATGGAGAACTGGCATGCCGCCTCCGGCGTCATGATGCGGATGTCGAGTCCCGTGGTGTCGTGCACCTTGAGGTATTGTTCCACCTTGGCGATGATCTGCGCGTCATGGCCGCGGCGCTTGTCCAGCCAGAACACAGCCGGGGTGTTGCTGAGGCGCGCGCGGGTCACGGCCAGCTTCACCCAGTCTTGCACCGGCGCATCCTTGGTCTGGCACATGCGGTAGATGTCGCCCTGCTCGACCTTGTGCATCAGCAGCGCGTCGCCTGCGCCGTTCACCACGCGCACCAGGCCGTTTGCCGGGATTTCGAAGGTCTTGTCGTGGGAGCCGTATTCCTCGGCCTTCTGCGCCATCAGCCCGATGTTGGGCACGCTGCCCATGGTCCTGGGATCGAATGCCCCGCGCTTCTTGCAGTCGTCGATCACCACCTGGTATATGCCGGCATAGCAGCGGTCCGGGATCATCGCCAGCGTGTCGTAGGGCTTGCCGTCCGCGCCCCACATCTTGCCGCCGTCGCGGATCATGGCGGGCATGGAGGCATCCACGATTACGTCGCTGGGAACATGCAGGTTGGAGATGCCCTTGTCCGAATTCACCATGGCCAGCGGCGGGCCAGTGCGGATGCAGTCGGCGATGTCGGCGACGAGGGCGGCGCGTTCGTCCTCCGGCAGCGCCAGCACCTTCGCCTCCAGGTCGCCGAAGCCGTTGTTGATGTTGACGTTGAGCGCCTTGAGTACGTCGCCGTGCCGGTCGAACACCCCGCCGAAAAACACCGAGACGGCATGGCCGAACATGACGGGATCGGATACTTTCATCATGGTCGCCTTCAGGTGCAGGGACAGCAGCACGTCGTCCTGCTTCGCGGCCGCAATCTGCGTGGCGTAGAAGGCGCGCAGGGCGCGCCGGCTCATCACCGCGGCGTCGAGGATCTCGCCAGGCTGCAGGCTGATGTTCTCCTTGAGCACGCTGACCGCACCGTCATCGCCGACGAACTCCACGCGCACATCGGCGGCGTCGCGCAGCGTGACCGATTTCTCGCTGGCGTAGAAATCGCCGTCCTGCATGTGCGCCACGCGTGTCTTCGAGGCGGCGGACCAGGCGCCCATCTTGTGCGGATGCTTGCGCGCATACTGCTTTACCGAGGCGGCCGCGCGGCGGTCGGAGTTGCCCTCGCGCAGCACGGGATTCACCGCGCTGCCCAGCACCTTGCCATAGCGGGCTCTGATCTTCTGTTCCGCCTCGGACTTCGGCTCCTCCGGGTAATCGGGCACGTCGTAGCCGTGCGACTGCAATTCCCTGATCGCCGCCTTCAGTTGCGGCACCGATGCGCTAATATTCGGCAGCTTGATGATGTTGGCCTCGGGCTGCAGCGTCAGCGCGCCCAGTTCGGCAAGGTTGTCTCCGACCCGTTGCGACTGCGTAAGGTTTTCCGGGAAGGCCGCCAGTATGCGCCCGGCCAGCGAAATGTCGCGAGTTTCCACCGTCACGCCGGCGGCCTGGGTGAAGGCCTGGACGATGGGCAGCAGGGAATAGGTCGCGAGGGCCGGGGCTTCGTCGGTCAGGGTATATATGATCTTGGGAGTTGCCATCTTTAGTATTCTGGGAAATTCTGGTGAAATTGACGATATGAGCCGCATCCTCCTGTTAAACAAACCCTATGGGGTGATCTGCCAGTTCAGTGAGGACGGGCTGCATCGGACGTTGGCGGATTATATCGCGCTTCCCGGTTTTTATCCCGCAGGGCGGCTGGATACCGACAGCGAGGGACTGCTGCTGCTCACCGACGACGGCAAGCTGCAGCACCGCATCACCGATCCCCGGCACAAGCTGCCCAAGACCTATCTCGTGCAGGTCGAGGGCGTGCCGGACGCGGCGGCGCTGGAAAAGCTGCGCCGGGGCGTGCAGCTCAAGGACGGCATGACCTTGCCGGCCGAAGCCCGGGGCATGGCGGAGCCGGATGACCTGTGGCCGCGCGACCCGCCCGTGCGCTTCCGCAAGGCCATTCCCACCAGTTGGCTGGCGCTGACCATACGCGAGGGCAGGAATCGCCAGGTACGGCGCATGACCGCGGCGGTGGGCCATCCGACGCTGCGTCTTATCAGGTACGCGATCGGGGAGTGGACGCTGGACGGATTGCGGCCGGGGGAATGGCGCGAACAGGCGCTTGCGCCCGGCCAGCCGCGCGGGCGCCCTTCCCGTCGGTAACCATCGCAGCGGGCTTGTTTAACAGCGCCTAATGTATAATAGGCGCCATTGACCAGCGCCCGGCCTGCGCCGGACCGAGATGGTTACTCAACTTATTGATTGCAGGAGGTAAAAATGCCCATTTATGAATATCGTTGCAGCAGCTGCGGTGTGCAGAAGGATGTGCTGCAAAAAATGAGCGATGCACCGCTGACGACCTGCCCGGAATGCGGCAAGGAAACGTTCAGCAAGCAGATTTCCGCCGCCGGTTTCCAACTGAAGGGCAACGGTTACTACGTGACCGATTTCAAGGATAACGGTAAACCCAAGGCGCAGTGCGCGCCGTGCGCGGCCGCGGGCTCGTGCCCGGCCGCCGGCAACGCGTGAAGAAATACCTCATCACAGGCCTGCTCGTCTGGGTTCCGCTCGGCATCACGCTGTGGGTGCTGAACGTAACCATAGGCACGATGGATCAGACGCTGGGCCTGTTGCCGGCCGCGTGGCAACCCGACAAGCTGCTGGGCCACCACATTCCGGGGCTGGGCATCCTGCTCACCGTAGTGGTGGTGCTGGTGACCGGCCTGCTGGCCCGCAACGTGTTCGGGCAGCGCCTGCTGGGCTACTGGGACGCCTTGCTGCGCCACATTCCCTTCGTCAATGCCATCTATAACAGCGTCAAGCAGGTAAGCGACACGCTGCTGTCCGGCAGCGGCAAGGCGTTTCACAAGGTGCTGCTGGTGCGCTATCCCCATCCGGAGTCCTGGTCGCTGGCATTCCAGACCACGGTGCCCATGGAGGTCAGCGGCCTGCTGGAAGAGGAATATGTCGGCGTGTTTGTTCCCACCACCCCCAGTCCGGTGAACGGGTTCTATTTCTACGTGCGCAAGGCCGACACCAAAGAGGTCAGCATCAGCGTGGACGCCGCATTCAAGGCCATCGTCTCGATGGGCGTCGTGACCACGGCCAACGGCAACGACCGCGGCGCCAATTAAGCTATTTTCCCCAACGATAACAACTGTATCAACTGAATCATGCGAACCCATTATTGCGGACAACTCAATGTCTCCACTCTCGGTCAGACCGTCACCCTGTGCGGCTGGGCCCACCGCCGCCGCGATCACGGCGGCGTGATCTTCATCGACCTGCGCGACCGCGAGGGCCTGGCGCAGGTGGTGTGCGACCCGGATCGTCCGGAAATGTTCAAGATTGCAGAATCCGTCCGCAACGAATTCGTGCTCAAGATCACCGGCCGCGTGCGGCGCCGTCCCGAAGGCACCGAAAACAAGAACCTGCCCAGCGGGGAAGTGGAAGTGCTGTGCCATGAAATCGAGGTGCTGAATGCATCCGTCACCCCGCCGTTCCAGCTCGACGACGAGAACCTCTCGGAAAACGTGCGCCTGACCCACCGTGTGGTGGACCTCCGCCGCCCGCAGATGCAGCACAACATGATGCTGCGCTACAAGACCGCGCGCGCTTTCCGCCGCTTTCTCGACGACAAGGGCTTCCTCGACATCGAGACGCCGATGCTCACCAAGTCCACGCCCGAAGGCGCGCGCGACTACCTGGTGCCGTCGCGCGTGCATCCGGGCGAGTTCTTCGCGCTGCCGCAGTCGCCTCAGCTCTTCAAGCAGATGCTGATGGTGGCCGGTTTCGACCGTTATTACCAGATCACCAAGTGCTTCCGCGACGAGGATCTGCGCGCCGACCGCCAGCCCGAATTCACCCAGGTGGACATCGAGACCTCGTTCATGAGCGAGGAGCAGATCATGAACATGATGGAGGACATGATCCGCGTGGTGTTCAAGGAGGTGCTGAATGTCGGCCTGCCGAACCCCTTCCCGCGCCTGACGCACGCGGATGCGATGGCGCGCTACGGCTCGGACAAGCCGGACCTGCGCGTGACGCTGGAACTGACCGAGGTCACCGACGCCATGAAGGACGTGGCGTTCAAGGTGTTCTCCGGCCCGGCCAACAGCGGCGGCCGCGTAGCCGCGATGCGCGTGCCCGGAGGCGCGGCCCTTACCCGCGGCGAGATAGACGAATACACCAAATTCGTCGGCATCTATGGCGCTCGCGGCCTGGCGTACATCAAGGTGAACGATGTCACCCAGTTGAATGAAACCGGACTGCAGTCGCCCATTGTGAAGAACCTCTCCGAAGCCGCGCTCAAGGCGGTGATCGAGCGTACGGGCGCTGCGAACGGCGACATCATCTTCTTCGGCGCCGACAAGGGTAAAGTGGTGAACGACGCCATGGGCGCGCTACGCGGCAAGATCGGCCACGACAAGGGATACACCAACGGCAAGGCCTGGGAGCCGGTTTGGGTGGTGGACTTCCCCATGTTCGAATACGACGAGGATGAAAAGCGCTGGACCGCGTGCCATCATCCCTTCACCTCACCCAAGGACGAGCACCTGGAATTCCTGGAAAGCGATCCCGGCAAGTGCCTCGCCAAGGCCTACGACCTGGCGCTGAACGGCTGGGAGATCGGCGGCGGCTCGGTGCGTATCCATCGCGAAGAAGTGCAAAGCAAGGTGTTCCGCGCGCTCAACATCGGCGAGGAGGAAGCGCGGCTGAAGTTCGGCTTCCTGCTAGACGCGCTGCAATACGGCGCGCCGCCCCATGGCGGCCTCGCCTTCGGCCTGGACCGCATCGTGACCATGATGACCGGCGCCGAATCCATCCGCGACGTGATTGCCTTCCCCAAGACGCAGCGTGCGCAATGCCTGCTTACCCACGCGCCTTCGGCCGTGGACGAGAAGCAGTTGCGCGAACTGCATATCCGCCTGCGCCAACAGCCCCAGACCACGGTGGAGGTGACCGCCGAGACGGTGAAGGAATAGGCCGCGATGGCCACGCGCGTGCTGCCGCTGCTGGTTTCCGCACTGCTGTTGTGCGCAGTGCCGGGGGTGCAGGCGCGTGGCCATCACCATCACCACGGCCATGCGGCGCCCGGCGAGGTCAGCGTCGCGAGCCTCCCGCCGGAGGCGCAAAAAGCCTTGCGCCTCATCCGTAGCGGCGGCCCCTTCCCCTACGCGCGTGACGGGGTGGTGTTCGGCAACCATGAGCACAGGCTGCCGGGCCGGGCGCGCGGCTACTACCATGAATACACGGTGCCCACACCCGGACTGCACAATCGCGGCCCGCGGCGCATCGTATGCGGGCCGCTGCCGGAATGCTATTACAGCGCCGATCACTACCGCAGCTTCCGGCGCATCAGGGAGGACAGGCGACATGGATAATCTGCATACGCGGCTGCGCGACGTGCACGAGGCGGGGGTCTACCGCCTGAACTGCACCGTGGACGTGCTGCGCGATGCCGCGCACGAGGCCGGGTTTGCGCTGTTCGAACTCGACCTGGCGCACGTGCACAACAAGGGCGAGCTGCTGGCTGGCCTCGCCGAGGCCATAGGCGCGCCGGAGTGGTTCGGCAACAACTGGGACGCGCTGGCCGATGCGCTGGCCGACCTGTCCTGGCATCCCGCGCCGGGCTATGTGGTGCTGTTGCGCGACACCGGCCTGGCGGGGAGCGACGAAATCACCCTCTCCAACATCCTGCTGGAGGCTTCGGCGTATTGGGAGATGCGGGGGAAGGCCTTCTGGGCCTTTTTCGCCTGACTCCATTTCCGCGGCGATACTGTGTTGGCTGCCTCGCTCACTCCTTGCCGTACTACCTGTACTGTCTGCGTCGTTCGCTCGTTGCCGCCTTGTCTCGCCTTTGAAATGAAGCCAGGTCAATGACGATTTATAAACAACCCGTCTCCGTTCTGGTGGTGATCTACACCCGGGCCATGGATGTTTTGCTGCTGGAGCGCGCGGATGCGCCCGGGTACTGGCAGTCGGTGACGGGGAGCCGCGACGGCGAGGAGTCGCTGCGCGATACCGCGATACGCGAGGTGGCCGAGGAGACGGGGATAGACGCAACGGCCCGGCCGCTCGCCGACTGGCAGGTGGAGAATGTCTACGAGATCTACCCCAAGTGGATACATCGCTACGCCCCCGGCACCACGCACAACACGGAACATGTGTTCGGCCTGGAATTACCGGCGCCGGTCGTGGTCAAACTGTCGGAGCGTGAGCACCTGAGGCAGCAATGGCTGCCGTGGCGGGAGGCGGCGGAGAAGGTGTTTTCGCCCAGCAATCGCGAGGCAATCCTGATGCTGCCGCAGCGCATGCAGGATACGCAGTGGAAATAGTTTCTTGACGGAGGCCGCCGAGGCGGTATGCTGACCGACATGCACGAGAACGACCGCAACATCCCTTACGACCATCCGCATGCCGCGGCCCATGGGAATGAACAGGCTTGCAGTACGGAAATCGCCTGGGCGAAGAAGCCGCGTGATCCCTCGCCTGGGGAAAAGCCGGAGCTGATCGCGCGCATCAAGCGTCTGCTCGTCGAGCAGGATGCCGTGCTCGTTGCGCATTATTATGTGCATCCCGACCTGCAGGACCTGGCCGAGGCCACCGGCGGGATCGTTTCCGATTCGCTGGACATGGCCCGCTTCAGCCACGAACATCCGGCGCGGACCATCGTGGTGGCTGGCGTGCGCTTCATGGGCGAAACCGCGAAGATCCTCAACCCGGAAAAGCGCGTGCTGATGCCCGACCTCGAGGCGGAATGCTCGCTGGACCTGGGTTGTCCGGCGGACGAATTTTCCGCCTTCTGCGACGAGCACCCCGACCGCACCGTGGTGGTGTACGCCAACACCCGCGCGGCGGTCAAGGCGCGCGCCGACTGGATGGTGACCAGCTCCATCGCGCTGCCCATCGTGCGCCACCTGAAGGAGCAGGGAAAGAAAGTGCTGTGGGCGCCGGACCGCCACCTGGGGACCTATGTGCAGGAGCAGACCGGGGCCGACATGCTGCTGTGGCAAGGATCGTGCGTGGTGCATGACGAATACAAGGCGCAGGAACTGCTCGAACTCAAGGCGCGGCATCCCGGCGCGAAAGTGCTGGTGCATCCCGAATCCCCGCGCGCGGTGGTCAAACTGGCGGACGTGGTCGGCTCGACCACGCAGTTGATCCGTGCGGCCGAGCAATCGGCGGCCCGGGAATTTATCGTCGCCACCGACAACGGCATCCTGCACAAGATGCGCACCCTGTGCCCGGACAAGACATTCCTGGAGGCGCCCACTGCCGGGCACGGCGCCAACTGCGTGAGCTGCAGCCATTGTCCGTGGATGGCCATGAACGGCCTGCTCAACCTGGCCGAGGTGCTGGAATCCGGCGCGAATGAGATCCATGTGGATCCCGCCATCATTCCTCGGGCTGTGCAGCCCATCACGCGCATGCTGGATTTTGCCCGGCAGATCAAGCTGCCGACGACGGGAATCGGCAACGCCTGAGGAACTGGAGAAGCCGCTGTGCCCGGGTGGCCATGGTGTGCGTTCGACGCCTGGTTGCGGCGGTGACAAGTGCCGGATAAGCCCCGGGCAGTCGCCCGCTTCGCAGTGGGCCTGCCCTGGGGATGTCCGCGCTTTGTTGTTTTCGTCCCGTGCCGGTGCGTAAGCTCCGGCGCCGAGAGAGAACGTCAATCGGGCGTTCCGCCGCCATCCGGATTCGGCGTAGCCTCCGTTTGCGCGGCGATGTCCAGGCTTTGCGGATGAATGCAGAAGTGCTTGACGCCGAATGGCAGCGCATAATCGCAGGCGGCCTGCTGGTCACTGTGGCAGAACACCAATTGTCCCGCGCCCAGCATGGCTGCGCGGCACTTGCTGATGTCGGGACTGCGCTTTCCCATGTCTGTTTGTTTGTCTGTAGCGCCGGTGCACACTCCGCCCGGACTGAGTGCCGTACCGGCGGGTTCTTGCCGCAATGGCGGCATGTTTTCCGTACGTGGTTGGTCGGTTAAAGATGCTTGTAAATCAATAGGATGTCACCCCGATTAGGCGTAATTTAATGATGGGCCCAGGCGTAAGCATAGTCGTGTAACTACGTACCTATAAATAATTATATGAATCTTATATGGTTATTGTGGAATCCCGGCATTTCGGCATTGATGTCAAAGCCATGGCGGCGCTTCGTCCAAGATTGCCCGAAAATTCTGTGGCGCGCGTGCGCGCGCCTGGATTTCCCCGCCGCGGGTTCGCATAATGGGCATGCGCGGCTCACGCCCGGCAGTTCCGCATGTGCGGCCAGTGCGGGTCTCGCGCGGGCTGGCGTTCGCGCAAGGTTGTGAATTCGAGGAGAGGACGCGATGCTGGCATTCCTTGGCCTGTTCTTCCTGATATATGGCGGCCTGCATTGGTACGCGCTCGGCAAGGTGTGGCAGGCGCTCCCGCATACACTGGCGCTGGGTGCCGGATTGACGGCATGGGGCGTGCTGATGACGGGCGCGCCGCTCCTGATCTGGTTCCTGGTGAAGCACGAATGGCATGCGACAGCGGCGGTCGTGTCCTGGGTTGCGTATTGCTGGATGGGTTTCCTCTTCCTGTTCTGCTGTCTTGCGCTGGCCGTCGATGCGGCGGCTGCGTTGGCGGCGGCGCTGCACCTCGGGTGGCATCTCCGGGGCGCAGCCGCACTGATGGGCGTAGGTCTG
The DNA here is from genome assembly GCA_035260545.1 of Gallionellaceae bacterium. Classification (GTDB taxonomy): domain Bacteria; phylum Pseudomonadota; class Gammaproteobacteria; order Burkholderiales; family Gallionellaceae; genus DATDDB01. Next base: position 10,845 of record DATFUZ010000018.1, read on the forward strand.
TCCGCGCTGGCGCTCGCGGCTTATGGATTTTCCGAGGCGCGGGATGTCCGCGTCGAGCGGCTGACGGTGTCCACCCCCAAGCTCGCTTCGGGATCTTTGACCATTGCCCAGATCTCGGACCTGCACTTGGGCCTGATGCTGGGTCACCGCTATCTCGAACACGTGGTTGCGGTGCTGCGCGACGCCCGGCCGGACATGATCGTGGCCACCGGCGACATCCTGGATGGTCAGGGCGACGACCTGGCACCGCTGGCGGCGCAGTTTCGCCGGCTCGCGCCGCCGGACGGCATGTATGCCGTTCTGGGCAATCACGAAGGCTTTGCCGGGGCTGAGAATTCCGTCGCGTTCCTGAAAGAGGCCGGCTTCACGGTGCTCCGCGGCGAGGCGAGGGCGGCTGGCGGCATCATGCTGGCCGGCGTCGATGACCCTGCAGTGGGCCGGAAGGCGCGCCTCCCGCCGGCAGACCTGCGCCGGGAACTGGCGGCGGCCCGGCAGACTACCTTCATCGTGCTGCTCAAACACCAGCCGGTCGTCGACGATGAGCTCCCGTTCGACCTGCAGTTATCGGGACATACCCACGGCGGGCAGCTGTTTCCGTTCGGCCTGTTCACCCTGCTGGTGTACCACGTGCGCGCGGGGCTTTATCACTACGGCGGCGGGCGGATGCTGTACATCAGCCGCGGCACCGGCACCTGGGGTCCGCCCATGCGGTTGCTGGCGCCGCCCGAGATCACACTGATCAGCATACGCGGCGGCAAAGAGAAAGGTGCGCCCTGAAACACGCCAACCGCAGGGGCGGGCGGCGCGTTAAACTGGACGTTGCGGGAAGCATGAAATACCACATGAAAACCGAAAAGGAGCTGGCATGATGTTGGGCGCGATGACAATCAGACGAGGAACGGCGATCACACTCGCCGCCTTGATGGCATGCTGGCTGACCGGGTGCGCATCGGGCGACACACCCCGGGCCGACGCCCCCGGGGCGGGCGCGGCGTCCGAGGGGTCGCGCGCATACGGCCAGGCGGAACTGGACCAGATGCTGGCCCCGATTGCGCTTTATCCGGACCCGCTGCTGTCGCAGATGCTGATGGCATCCACTTACCCGCTGGAGGTGGTTGAGGCGGCCCGCTGGTCGCGCGAGCACCCGGGCTACCGCGGCGACGAGGCGGTGAAGGCCGTGGATGACCGTGACTGGGATCCCAGCGTCAAATCGCTGGTCGCCTTTCCCCAAGTCCTCGATACCATGGACAGCCATCTGCAATGGACGGAAAACCTCGGCGACGCCTTCCTGTCGGAGCCGAAGCAGGTGATGAGGACCATACAGAAGCTGCGGCGCAAGGCATATAGCGCGGGCACCCTGAGATCCAACCGTGAGATCACGGTGGTGGTGAGCGGCGATTATATCTATATCGACTTTGCCAGGCCCGATGTTGTCTACGTTCCATATTACGACCCGACCGTGGTCTACGGCGTCTGGTGGTGGACGGACTACCCGCCCATGTTCTGGGCGCCTTGGTCTGGCTATTACGTTTCCGCCGGTTTTGGCTGGGGATCTGCGACTTACGTGTCGACCGGATTCTTCTTCGGCGATTGCGACTGGCGCCGCGGCCGCGTCGATGTGGCCAATGTGCACAATTTCTATTATGCGCCTGCGCGCATGAATCCGTCCGGCGCAGCTCGGTACGTGAATGCGGCGCCCGGCGCATGGCGGCACAATCCCGTGCACCGGCGGGGAGTGCCTTATTTCAATTCGCGGCTGCGGCGCGAATTCGGCAGGCCATACAATGCGGCCGGCCTGCGCGGCAACGGGGCACAACCGCGGGGGCCCGGCTATCAGGCCCCGGCCGTGAGGGCGTTCGGCGCACCGCGTGAGTGGAGCGGATACGGCGGCGGCACGGGCTCCGGTGGCGGGGGGCAGGGCTCGCAATTCGGGACGGGCGGCTCCTTTGCGGCACCAGGCGGGGTGCAGCCGGTGACGCCTTCGTCGGGCCAGCGGGGCATGCCCGCCGCACCGCAAGGCGGATGGACGCGCCAGGGCGGCGGCTCCGGCCAGCATCCGCAAGGCTTCCAGGCACCGCAGCAAGGTTGGCGGCCGCAGAATGCTCCGTCGGCTCCGCCGGTGCAGCAGGCTCCCAGACCCGCGTCCGTTGGTGCATCGACGGCGGGTGCCGGCGGCTGGCGGCATGAAGGGGGCTTGGGCGCGACGCCGGACCAGGGGCAGGGTGGCGGCGCCGGGGCTGGAGGAGGCGCTGGCGGATTCGGCGGGGCCGGTGGAGGCGCTGGCGGATTCGGCGGGACCGGTGGAGGCGGCGGGTGGAGCGGCGGGGCCGGCAGTGGTGGTGGAGGCGGTGGCGGCGGCTGGGGCGGGCGCGGGCGTTTTCACTGAGTCTTGCGCTGCGCGCCGTTCGGGCATACAAGCCGGCGGATTTATGCCAAAATAATAAAATTGAAATTTTTCCGGCATTGCGCGCGGCCGAATCCGCCGGCAACCGCCGCCCGATCGCGTGATTGCCCGCCTGGGCCATCACGCAGCCGCCTTCCACCACCCGGAGTGTTCAGCAGAAATGGAGCAGCCGCAAAGCATCGGAAAGTATGAGGTCATCAGGAAGCTGGGGCAGGGCGCCACCAGCACGGTCTATCTGGCCTACGATCCCTTTGCCGGACGTCAGGTGGCCATCAAGGTCATGAAACCGGATATCCTGAACGATCCCAAGAGCGGCGCCATCCACCGCAAGCAGTTGCTGAACGAGGCCTCGCTTGCCGGAAAACTCTCCCATCCGCACATCATTGCGATCTATGACGCGGTGGTGGAGGGCGAGGTCTGCTTTGTCGTTATGGAGTACGTGGGCGGCGGCACGCTGGAGAAATACACCGAGCCCGACAATCTGCTGCCGATGAACAAGGTTGTCGAGCACATGTTCAAATGCTGCCGTGCACTGAACTATGCGCAATTCAACGGCGTGATTCACCGCGACATCAAGCCGGCGAACATCCTGCTCACCGAGGATGGCGAGATCAAGATTTCAGACATGGGCGCGGCCATCGTCAAGACCAACGTCGAGCACACGCAGATCAACGACATCGGCTCGCCGGCGTATATGTCGCCGGAGCAGATCGGCGGCGAGCTGCTCACCCATCAGACCGACATCTATTCCCTGGGCGTGGTCATGTATAGCCTGCTCACCGGCCGGCTGCCCTACACCGCAAAGAACCTTACAGGCCTGTTCTACCAGATCCTCAACGCGCAATACCCGGCGCCGCGCAGTCTGCGGCCCGACATTCCGGAGGCCCTGGAAAACATCGTGCTGCGCGCGATGAAGCGCAGCAAGGCCGAACGCTACCAGGACTGGAAGGAGTTGGGCAACGACCTTGCCGCGGCCGGGCACCTTGCCGGTGTGCAACAAGAAGAGGGCAAGCCGAGCGATGCGGAGAAATTCACCGTCATCCGCGACATGGAACTGTTCCGGGGTTTCACCGACACCGAGTTGTGGGAGATATTGCATATCGGAGAATGGTCGCGTCACCCGGCCAAGACCGTGCTCCTGCGCGAAGACGAATTCGGCGACGACTTCTATGTGCTGATCGAGGGCAGCGTCAGTGTCACCAAGGGCAAGCGCCTGCTCAACGTGATCCAGAAGGGCGATTCCTTCGGCGAAATGGCCTATATCAGCGGACAGGCCGTGCCGCGTTCCGCCACGGTCACCGCCAGCTCCGACGTGACGGTGATGCGCATTCCGCCGCAATTGCTGGCCAAGGCCTCGGACCATTGCCAGTTGAGTTTCAACGTGGCCTTCCTGCGCACGCTCGCGGACAGGCTGCGGTCGGTGGACGACCGCTTTGCCAAGGCCGTGGTGGCGAGCTGAAGGCGGCGCAAGGCCGTTCAAGACGTGCAGCGCGGCGGGCGCGCGGTCATTCTTCCAGCACCGCATCCAGCAGCCTGCCCGCGGCCGCCGCCGTCAGTTGCCGCCGGTCCCGGTGCGGGTTGTACTCGGCGATTTCCATGGCCAGCAGCGCGCGGTCTCCGTGCACGACGCGCAATGCGAATTCCAGGTCCAGGCGCAGCAAGCCGTCAGGCGCGGGGCTGCCCACGCCGGGTTCCTCGACCGGGTCGAGCGCGTCCAGGTCGATGCTGATGCCGTAGCCTGCTGTGCCGTTGCGGGCAATCGCCACTGCCTCGGCGAAGGTTGCCTGCAATCCGCGTGCGTGTACCTCCTCCATGCCGATGACGCGGACTCCGAGGGCTTTTAGCAGCGCGGCCTCGCCCGCCTCATAGCTGCGCACGCCCAGCAGGCACACATGTTCCGGGCGCAGCTTGGGCCCGGGAAACACCAGTTCCGTCAGTTCGGGTGCGCCGTGACCCAGCAGGCAGGCCAGCGGCATGCCGTGCAGTGCACCCGTGGGGCTGGTGGCGAAGGTGTGGCTGTCCATGTGGGCGTCCACCCACACCAGGCCGAGCGGCCCTTGCAGCCCATGCCGCACGCCGCTCCAGGTGCCGACGGCGCAGCTATGGTCCCCGCCGACCACCAGCGGGAAGCTGCCCGCATTCAGTTCCTGCTCCACCCGGCGCGCCAACCGGCCGCACAGTTCGGCGACGGTTTTCACGCGCGGCGCATCGGTCAACGCCGGCCCGAGGATGTCACCCCACGAGACGGGCGCGGCCGCGCTGTCGAATACACCGAGTTCCCGCAGGGCTGCCGGGCCGTCGGCGCAGCCGGGGTCGCGCGCGCCGAGGCCGGAGGCGACCCCGATCACTCTGACGGCCTGCGATGGGCGGGGGGACATGGGCCGCGCTATGCGCCGGAGGAAGCCGCCGCGCCCGCATTCGCCAAATGCTGCGCCTGTACTCGATGCATGGCATTTTCGGCGCTCAGGAAAACCTCGGAGATCGACGCCGGCGCCTCGGTGAAGGTGGCGTAGCCTATGCTGGTGGCAACCGGTATTGCGGCTTCGGTCAGCCGGCGCGCGATGATCCCGGAAAGCTCCTGGCAATACGCTTCGCATTCCGCGCTGTCGGTGTCCGGCATCAGAATGGCGAATTCGTCGCCGCCGATGCGGGCAACGGTGTGCGACTGCCGGGCGCTTTCCAGCAGGATGGCGGACAGGGCCTTCAGCGCGCGGTCGCCGGCCATGTAACCCTGGGCTTCATTCAATTCCCTGAAATTATCGAGGTCCACGAACGCAAAGGAGAGCGCGCCGCCGGTGCGTCCGAGCTTTGCCAGCTCGGTCTCCAGGATGGATTCGAAGCTCAGCCGGTTGCGCAGCCCGGTGAGGCCGTCATGGGAGGACAGTTTGGCCACCTCCAGGAAGTTCTCCCGCGCGACGCGCGCCAGGTAGACCACGAAGAGGTCCGACGGAATGAACAGGAAGGCAAGGGAAACGCGGGCATACAGCGGCAAAGTCTCGACTATCAGCACGAGGATTTGCAGCGCCAGCGAGACGAAGACCGCCAGGCGGACCGTCGCGGTCCGTCCGGAATGAAAGGCGATCATAGCCAGCGGAAACAGGTAAACCAGGTGCATCTGGATGGTTGCGTTACGGCCGTCAGTGAGCAGGTCGGCGACGAAAATGAGCGCCATCGCCAGATGGCCGCCGACCACAACGGATGTTGCCGGGATCGCCCCCGGTGTGACGAGGTGCTTGAGTTGCCGGAAATGCGTGCCGCGGAGTTTGGGCTCGGACAGACCCATCTTCGCGCGCAACAGTTCTTCGCGGCATACGCGCAGATCCTTTTCGAGGTCGCGCGCGCTCTGGTAACGCGCGCCGGGGTTCTTTTCCAGGCATTTCAGCACGACGGCATCCAGCATTTCGCCGAGCTGGGAATTAAGGGCGCTCGGCGCGGGCGGGGCCTGGTGGACGATCTGGTACATCAGTGAGGTGACCGTGTCTGCGGAAAAGGCGCGTTTCCACGTCAGCATCTGGTAGAGCACCACGCCCAGGGAAAAGATGTCCGAGCGGGCGTCGACCTGCTTGCCCTCGATCTGTTCCGGGGACATGTACAGGGGTGAGCCGATAATCAATCCCTCCTGGGTGAGGCCCAGCGGCGTCGCCATCTTGGCGATGCCGAAATCGACGATCTTCACGTGGTTATTGCCCAGCACCATGATATTCGAGGGCTTGATGTCGCGGTGCACCACCCCGCTCTGGTGGGCGTAGGACAGCGCGGAGGCCACCTGGATTGCCATGTCCAGCACATCCTCGATGGAGAGGCGCTTGGCGCCGTCCAGGATATGCTGCAACTCGCGTCCTTCCATCAGCTCCATCGCGATGTAGGCCGTGTCTCCGCTTTCGCCGAGGTCATGGATGGTGACGATGTTGGGATGATTCAGATGGCCGGCGGCCTTGGCCTCCTGGTAGAAACGCGCCTCGAACTGCTGCCGTTTCTCGGTCGTAAGCGCTTCGAGGTTGATGCACTTGATGGCGACGAAGCGCTCGATCAGCGGATCGTAGGCCTTGTAGACGATGCCCATCGCGCCTTGCCCGAGTTCGGATTTGATTTCGTAACGGCCGAGGTGGCTTATCATTCCTTCTCCCCGTATGCTGAAGCCGCCCTGCGGCGGATGCCCGTGTTGCGCAAGAGATTGTAAGCCCGGTGGCGATGCCGTGCCAGCGGATGATGCGGCCCGCAAGAAGCGTTGCGAGCGCGCGGCTGCCTTGTGCGCAGGCAAAGGGACGGCCTGGGGCGTACGGGAGTCACGCCTCGAGGGCGCGCAGCTCGCCGTTGGTATAGCGCAGGCGGGTGGCGAGCACGCTGGCCAGGCCCTCCATGAACACAAGCCCCAGCTTTTTGTGCTGCTCCACCATCAGGTTGAAGTCCTTGCGCGAGAGCACGTAGAGTTCGGTGTCGGTGAACGCCTGGGCATCGGCAGAGCGCGCCTTGCCGTCGAGGAAGGCCATTTCGCCGAAGAGGGCGCCGCGCCCGAAGGTGCCGAGGTGGTGGCGCTGCGTCCCCGAGATCGGCAGCACGATGCGCACCTCGCCGCTGCGGATGAAATATATCTCGTCGCCGCGGTCGCCCAGCGAGAAAATCTTCTCGCCGCCCTTGCAGGAGCGCTTCTGGATGATCTGCTCCAGCGCGGCCATGGTATCCGGCTTGCGGCCCTGGAACAGCTCATAGTCGCCCAGCTCCAGCGGCCTGCCCTCCCCCACCTGGCAGAATTCCGCCTCCAGAATGCGGTCTTCCACCCATTCCAGCGCCTCGTCCAACTCGCCGAACATGCGCACCGGGCTTTCCTTGCGCACCAGGCCGATCTGGTCGAAATACTGCTGCATGTCCTGCCCCGAAGGCAGGTTCTTGGGTAACTGGCTCAGGATAAGGTAGCCCTTGCGCTCGGCGAGCATGTCCTTGATCTGGTCCAGCATGTGCGCAGCGGTCACATCTACCGACTGTACGCGGCGCAGGTCGAGGATGATGTAGTTGCGGGTCTTGATGTCCGGCTCCAGCGCGGTGTAGAGCTGGTTGGCCGTGCCGAAGAACAGGCTGCCCTGCAACTCCACCACCACACCCTGTTCGCCGTGGGCGAGCAGAATTTCCATTTCCTCCTGGGTGCGGACGCGCTTGGAGAAGGTTTCACTGCACGCCATCTTGCGCCGCATCACGGCGCCGCCCACCTGCTCGCGGATAAACAGGAACACGGCAAGCACGATGCCGGTGCCGGACGCCGCAATCAGGCTGACCGTCAGCGCCACGGCCACCACGGCGACGATCACGGCGAAGTCCAGTATGGTCGAGCGCTGCTTGAGGAACTGGAAGCTGTGGCGGTCTATCATGCGGATGCCCACTACCACGAGGATCGCGGCCAGCGCGGCTACCGGCACGCGGGCGATGAGCCCGCCGAACAGGATGAAGGCGAGCAGCCCCAGCACCCCCTCGATCACGCCGGAGAGCCGGGTCAGGCCGCCGCTGGACATGTTGACCAGAGTGGCGCCCATCTGGCCGGCGCCCGGCATGCCGCCGATGACGGCGGAGGCGAGGTTGCCCAGGCCCTGGCCGATCAGTTCGCGGTTCGAGTTGTGGCGCGAGCGCGTCAGCGCATCCAGCACCATGCAGGTCTTCAGCGTGTCGATGGAAAGCAGCACCGCCAGCGTCAGCGCCGTGCCCGCAAGGTACTGGATCTCGTTCCAGCCGATGTTGCCCACGGCATGGAAGCGCGCGGTAAGCAGGCCCAGCATGTTCCCGCCGCCGGAGGTGTTGAAGGGGCCGACGATGAAGGGGTTGTCCTCCAGCCTTAGCAGGGCGGGATCCATCATGCCCAGGCCCTGCAGTGCCAGTGTTCCGGCCAGCAGGGCGAGGATGGCGGCGGGCACCACCTTGGTGACGCGTGTCGCGCCCAGCATGACCGTGATGGTCACCGCGCCCACCACGATGCTCTGCCATTTCCATAATCCCGGAATGGTCAGCGCATGCACCAGCCCCGTGCCCTTGGGCGTGCCGAGGAAGATGGGAAGCTGGCTGATGATGATGATCAGGCCCACGCCGGAAAGGTAGCCGCTTACCACCGGATAGGGCATGTACTTGATGAGCTGGCCCAGGCGCGCCGTGCCGAACAGCACCTGCAGCGCACCGCCGACGAGGCCCAGTATCATCAGCAGCAGGAGTGCCGTCTCCGGCTTGCCGCCGTTGTGCATGTAGTCTATGGCGAAGGCCGAGCCCACGGCCGCTGCGGGCGCGCAGGGTGCGGTGATCAGGCGGTTGGTGCCGCCCATGGCTGCGGCCACGATGCCGAGCGCAATGACGCCCAGAATGCCGGCCAGGGCGCCCTGCGCCGCGTAGTCTGCCCCCAGAGGAGAATAGATGGTGACGCCGAAGGCGATTGCGGAAGGAAGCGCCACCAGCATTGCCGCAAGGCCGCCCCAGAAATCGCCCCCTTCCGGTCTAGGCAGCTTCATCGCGCACCCCCGCATTATCGTTGTATTGTGGTTTCATGCTAAACCGAAGCGCAGGCTCGCGCAAGACAAGCGGTCGCCGCCCGCCATCCCGGGCCGCGCATGCGGTGTTTATGCGCCACCCGCCAAATTGTCATTGTCAGGTTCGGATATTGGCGTTAAAGTGGATTAAATAAGAACGCACGACTTCAACGGAGAATACGGATGGGGATGGAGTGGCTGATGGCGGCCGCGGTGATCGCCGTAATATTGCTGCTGGCCTTTTACCGGGCCTCCGTCCTGAGCTGGGTGGCCGCGCTGGTGGTGCTGGTGCCGCTGGCCGGCATCGTTTACAGCATTTCGGCGGACGCCATGGGCGTCGTACTTCTCCTTACCATGCTGTTGGCGATGCTGCTGGGGCTGCCCTTCCTGCGCCGCAGCCTGGTGAGCTATCCCGTACTGGTCATCTTCCGCCGGATCCTGCCGCAGCTTTCGCCCACCGAACAGGAGGCGCTGGACGCCGGCACCGTGTGGTGGGAGGGCGAACTGTTCAACGGCATGCCGGACTGGAACAAGCTCATCCATCTGCCCAAGCCTGCGCTTTCGACGGATGAGGAGCTCTTCCTCGCGCGCGAGGTGGAGCAGTTGTGCGCCATGGTGGACGACTGGGACGTTACCCATGTGCGCCAGGACCTGTCGCCCGAAGCCTGGCAATTCCTCAAGGAAAAAGGCTTCTTCGGCATGATCATCCCCAAGGAGTATGGCGGCCTGGGCTTTTCCGCGCTGGCGCATTCGGCGGTGGTCACCAAGCTCGCCTCCCGCAGCGCCACGCTGGCGGTCACCGCCATGGTGCCGAATTCGCTGGGCCCGGCGGAATTGCTGCTGCACTACGGCACCCGGGCGCAGAAGGAGTACTACCTGCCGCGGCTGGCGAAAGGCGAGGAAATTCCCTGCTTTGCGCTCACCGGCCCGTTTGCCGGGTCGGACGCGGGCGCGATTCCCGATTTCGGCATCGTGTGCCAGGGCGAGTTCAACGGCCAGCGGGTGCTGGGCATCCGCCTCACCTGGGAAAAGCGCTATATCACGCTTGCTCCGGTTGCGACCCTGCTGGGACTGGCTTTCAAGCTTTATGATCCGGACCACCTGGCGGGCGGCGAGACCGAGCGCGGCATCACCCTGGCGCTGATTCCCACCGATACGCCGGGCGTGGTCACCGGCCGCCGCCATTTCCCGCTGAATTCCGCCTTCCTCAACGGTCCGACGCAGGGCCACGACGTATTCATTCCCATGGATTTCGTCATCGGCGGCTTTGCGCGCGTCGGCGAGGGCTGGCGCATGCTGATGGAATGCCTGTCGGCCGGACGCGGCATTTCCCTGCCCTCCAGCGCCACCGGCGCCGGCAAGCTCGCGGCCCGCGCCAGCGGCGCCTACGCCCGGGTGCGCAAGCAGTTCAAGCTGCCCATCGGCAAGTTCGAGGGCGTGGAGGAGCCCCTGGCGCGCATCGGCGGCCACCTCTACATGATGGACGCCGCCAGGCTGATGACCACCGTCGGCATCGACCTCGGCGAAAAGCCCTCTGTGGTGTCGGCCATCGTCAAGTACCACTGCACCGAGCGCGGCCGCATCATTGCCAACGATGCCATGGACGTGCATGGCGGCAAGGGCATTTGCCTCGGCCCCAGCAATTATCTCGGGCGAGGCTACCAGCAGGTGCCCATCGGCATTACGGTCGAGGGCGCGAACATCCTGACGCGCAGCATGATCATATTCGGCCAGGGCGCCATCCGCGCCCATCCCTACGTGATCCGGGAAATCCGCGCCGCGCACGACACCAGCAACAAGGAGCGTGCACAGCAGGAGTTCGACGATGCCTTCTTCTCCCATGTCGGCTTCGTCGCCAGCAACGCGGTCCGCGCCCTCGTCTTCGGCCTGACGAATGGACGCTTCATACCGGTGCCGCTGGTCGCCAACGAGCGCTATTACCAGAAGCTTACGCGCTATGCCACGGCCTTTGCGCTGCTGGCCGATGCCTCGCTCCTGATCCTGGGCGGCAGCCTGAAGCGGCGGGAGAAAATCTCCGCGCGGCTGGGCGACATCCTGAGCCAGCTCTATCTGTGCTCCGCCACGCTCAAGCGCTTCGAGGACGACGGCCGGTGCGAGGCCGACCTGCCCTTGTTCCAGTGGGCGATGGACGATGCGATCTTCCGTATCGAGGAGGCGTTCGACGGCGTGCTGCGCAACTTCCCGAACCGCATGGCGGCGCTGGGATTGCGCGTGCTGATCTTTCCCAAGGGGCGCAGGGCGCGGCCGCCTTCGGACCTGCTGGGGCACCAGGTCACCGCGCTGCTCATGCAGCCGGGCGAGACGCGTGATCGCCTCACCGCCGGCATGTATTTGCCGCAAGGATCGGACGACCCGGTGGCCGCCCTGGAGCTTGCGCTGCACAGCACGCTGGAGTGCGAGCCGCTGCAGGCCAGGGTGGAAGCGGCGCGCAAGGCGCGCGGCTCGTCCAGGGTGCGCGGCATGACCGAGCTGGAACGCATTGCCGACGCGCAGGAAAAGGGGGTGTTGCAGCAGGAAGAGGCGCTGCTGCTGGAGTGCGACTATGATCTCAGGCGCAAGGTGGTGATGGTGGACGACTTTGCGCCGGAAGAACTGCCTGCCGGCGCCCGGCGCGGACATGGCTGAACTTGCCGGAAAAACCCTGTTCATCACCGGCGCCAGCCGCGGCATCGGGCGCGAGATCGCGCTGCGCTGCGCGCGCGACGGCGCCAATGTGGTGATCACCGGCAAGACCGAGCAGCCGCATCCCAAGCTGCCCGGCACCATCCATACCGTGGCGGAGGAGGTGCGGGCGGCGGGCGGCCAGGCGCTGGCCATCCGCCTGGACGTGCGCGACGAAACGGCGCTGGCGGCCGCGGCGGAGCAGGCAGCCTCGCATTTCGGCGGGCTGGACGTGCTGGTGAACAACGCCAGCGCCATCAGTCTCACCGGCACGCTGGATACGCCGCCCAGGCGCCTGGACCTGATGTGGAGCGTGAACATGCGCGCCACCTTCCTGGCTTCGCAGGCCTGCATACCCTGGCTGAGGAAATCGGCCAACCCGCACATCCTGATGCTGTCGCCTCCGCCCAACCTGGATCCGAAATGGTTTGCGCCGCACCTGGCCTATACCATCTCGAAATACGGCATGAGCCTGTGCGCGCTGGGCCTGGCGCGCGAATTCGCTGCCGACGGCATCGCCGTCAACTGCCTGTGGCCACGTACAACCATAGCCACGGCCGCCATCGAGTTCAACTTTCCCGAAGCCGTGCTGCGGGCCTCGCGCAAGCCCGCGATCATGGCCGACGCAGCGCACTTTATCCTCACCCGCGACAGCCGCGCATGCAGCGGCAACTTCTATCTGGACGAGGACGTGCTGCGCCAGGCGGGGATAGAGGATTTTGCGCCGTATGCGGTGATGCCCGGCCAGCCCCTGTTTCAGGATCTGTTCCTGTAGCGCGCGCCGTCGGGGGCGGCCGCTTGGGCATGTGCGAGCGGGTAAGCCGGACAATGGACCAGAAAAAGTGAAGGAGAGCGAGACCGCCATGGATGGCCACATCATCACCCCGGAAGAGGCCGGCACGCTGCACGGCCTGTTTCTTGCGCGCGTGCGGCGCTCGCCGGATCATATCGCCTACCGCTATTACGATCCGCGCCGTGATCACTGGGTCGGCCTCACCTGGAGGCAGATGCACGATCAGGTGGCGCGCTGGCAGGCGGCGCTGTTGCGCGAAAATCTCCAGGCGGGAGACCGTGTCGCCATCATGCTGCACAACTGCCCGCAGTGGGTGATGTTCGACCAGGCCGCACTTTCCCTGGGCCTGGTGCTGGTGCCGCTGTATGTGGTGGATCGCCCGGACAACGTCGCCTATATCGTGAACGATGCCGGCGTGAAGGTGCTGCTGTTTGCGGGGGAAGAGCAATGGCAGGAGCTGCATACCGTCAAGGACCAGATGAAGACGGTGCAGCGCTTCATCAGCCTGGAAGCCGTCGCCCGCAACGCCGATGCGCGCCTGCAATGGGCCGAGGACTGGCTCCCCGGCGGCGCCGAACTGCAGCCGGACCGTGTGCGCGACCCGGCCCAGCTCGCCACCATAATGTACACCTCCGGCACCACGGGCAAGCCCAAGGGGGTGATGCTTTCGCACAACAATCTGCTGCGCAATGCGTATGCCGCGGTCTCCACCTTCCATGGCGGCATAGGCGGCAGCGACATTGCGCTTTCCTTCCTGCCGCTGTCGCACGCCTTCGAGCGCCTGGCGGGCTATTACATGCTGGTGATGTCGGGATCCACCGTGGCCTATGCACGCTCCATCCCGCTGCTGCCCGAGGATTTCAAGATCGTCCGGCCCACCATCCTGCTTTCCGTGCCGCGTATCTACGAGCGCGTCTATAACGCCATTCATGCCAAGCTGGACGAGGGGCCGCCTTTCCGCCACAAGCTCTTCACCCTTGCCGTGGATGTGGGCTGGGATCGCTTCGAATACCAGCAGGGCCGTGCAGGCTGGCGTCCCAAGCTCCTGCTGTGGCCGCTGCTGAAGGTGCTCGTCGCCGACAAGGTGCTGGACCGCATGGGCGGCCGCCTGCGCGTGTGCATCAGCGGCAGCGCCTCGCTTCCGCCCAAGGTGTCGCGCCTGTTCATTGCGCTGGGGCTGCCGCTGCTGCAAGGCTATGGCATGACCGAAACCAGCCCCGTGGCCACCGTCAACCGCATCGAGCACAACGTGCCGTCCACCGTGGGCCCGCCGCTGGACGGCATCGAGGTGCGAATCGGGGAGAACAACGCGCTGCTGGTGCGCGGTCACTGCGTGATGATGGGCTACTGGAACAACCCGGAGGCCACGGCCGCCATGATAGACAAGGACGGCTGGCTCAACACCGGGGATACAGCCACCATCGCCGGCAACGGCTATGTCACCATCACCGGGCGGCTGAAGGAGATCATCGTCATGTCCAACGGCGAAAAGGTGCCGCCGGGCGACATCGAGGAAGCGATCATGCGCGACGGCCTGTTCGACCAGGTGATGGTATACGGCGAGGCGCGATCGACCCTGGTGCTGCTCGCGGTGGTCAATCCCGAACAATGGGAGGCGCTGGCCCGCGCGGTGGGCGTGCGGCCCGACATGCCGGAATCGCTGCGCGACACGCGGGTGGAAAAGGAAGTGCTGGCGCGCGTGAGCGAACAGATGAAGTCATTCCCGGGCTATGCGCGAGTGCGCCGCGTGCTGCTCATGCGCGAGCCCTGGACCATAGAGAACGGCCTGCTGACGCCCACCCTCAAGATCAAGCGGGCGCAGGTTACGCAGCGTTTCGTGAACGAGATCAGCGAACTTTATCGCGGACATTGATGGCTGACATTGATACAGGGGACTTACCGGCATGAATGGAATGACGAATCAGGCGGAGGCGGCAGCATGACTGACGCGGACCAATCCGAAATATCGCTGCCGCAGCGCGAGCCGACGATACGCGTGGTGGCAATGCCCACGGACGCCAATTACAGCGGCGACATCTTCGGCGGCTGGCTGATGGGGCAGGTTGACGTGGCGGGCAGCATTCCCGCCCTGCATCGCGCCAAGGGCAGGGTGGCGACGGTTGCGGTGAATTCCTTCGTATTCAAGCAACCCATCATGGTCGGGGACCTGGTGAGCTTCTACACCCGCATCGTGAAGGTGGGCAACACCTCCATCACGGTCGACGTGGAAGTCTACGTGCAGCGCGACCCGGCCAAACTCGTGTGCGCCAAGGTGACGGAAGCCACGCTGACCTACGTCGCGGTGGGGGACGATCGCAGGCCGCGCCCCTTGCCGCCCGAGGAACCATAGCAGCATAGACCTGCGGCGCGCGCGGCGGTATCCGCCACGATGTGGCAATCGTCGCGGCGATGGTGGAGAATCACGCGATCAATCGGGAAAAACGCTGGACTGGAGAAACGTAAATGGCTGAAAACTTCCACATCCGCAATGCCGCCGTGCTCGGCGCGGGCGTCATGGGCGCGCAGATTGCCGCCCATCTGGTGAACGCGGGCGTCGAGACCCTGCTCTTCGAGTTGCCGGCCAAGGAAGGCGACCCCAACGGCAACGTTCAGCGCGCGCTGGACAACCTGAAGAAGCTGGAACCCGCGCCCGGCGCCAGCCCCGGCAAGCTTGCCCACATCCAGGCCGCAAACTACGAGCAGCATTTGGCGCGCCTGCGCGAGTGCGACCTCATCATCGAGGCAGTGGCCGAGCAGATGGAGATAAAGTCCGCGCTGTACCAGAAGGTGGCGCCCCATCTCAACGATCAGGCCATTTTCGCGACCAACACCTCGGGCCTTTCCATCAACAAGCTGGCCGAAGCCTTTCCCGACGCCCAGCGCCATCGTTTCTGCGGCATCCACTTCTTCAATCCGCCGCGCTACATGCACCTGGTCGAGCTGATCCCCTGCCGCGGCACCGAGCCTGCCTTGCTCGACAACCTGGAAACCTTCCTCGTCTCCACCCTGGG
>DATFUZ010000019.1:0-17953 GCA_035260545.1 Gallionellaceae bacterium
TGGCTTGCCGCGGCATATTGAGTTTCTTCGTGCCGTTCTAGGACGTTATGGGGCCCGGAGTTGGCTGTTCAGGAAATCCGGCCTGCCTTCGATCGCACGTGGACGCCGCAGGAAGTCAGGGTCGCGCGTTCCGCCTGTCCACGCAATTGCGCGGAAGCGGCCATCAAGCACGCGGGGGCGATCAGCGTGGAATCCGCCCGGAAGCCAGCCGGCGTCAGCCGGCCTGGTCCAGCGCCTTCACGCCTGCCGCGGCTACCTGCCCGTCCTGAAAGGCGCGCACCCCGCTGATGCCCAAGCCGCCGATGACGACGCCGTCGCGCAGCAGCGGCACGCCTCCTTCGGCGGGCACCACGCGAGGCAGCGCGAGGTGAATCAGGCGTCCGCTCAGCACGGCATCTTCCGAGACCTTGGTCGGGCGCTGGAAGGCCGCCGCCGCATATGCCTTGGCGATGGCGGTTTCCACGCTGCCGAACTGGGTGTCGTGCGTGCGTTGGAGGTAGAGCAGATGACCGCCGTCGTCCACCACCGCGATCACCACTTTCCAGTCGTTGCGCAGCGCCTCGGTTTCGGCTGCGGCGGCCACGCGCTTGGCGTCGTCCAGAGTGAGGATGGACTTGCTCGCCATGTCAGGATCCCAGTCCGCGAAGGACGGCGTCGCGTATGGTCTCGACGCTGCCTACGCCGGGGACGCGAACATATTTCGGCGCGCCGGGCTCTGCGCTCTTCGCCCAGCCGGAATAGTAGTCCACCAGCGCCTGGGTCTGGCTGTGATAGACATCGAGCCGCTTTTTCACGGTCTCTTCCACATCATCCGGGCGTTGCACCAGATCTTCGCCAGTCACGTCGTCCTTGCCGGCGACCTTGGGCGGGTTGAAGACGATATGGTAGGTGCGGCCGGAGGCGAGATGCACGCGGCGGCCGCTCATGCGCTTGATGATCTCTTCGTCCGGCACGTCGATTTCCACCACGTAATCAATGGCGACGCCGGCCTGCTTCATCGCCTCGGCCTGGGGAATGGTGCGCGGGAAGCCGTCGAACAGGAAGCCGTTGGCGCAATCGCCTTCCTTGATGCGTTCCTTCACCAGATTGATGATGATGTCGTCGGGCACCAGTTGCCCGTCATCCATCAACTTCTTTGCCGCCAGGCCCAGTGGTGTTCCCGCCTTGGCGGCGGCGCGCAGCATGTCCCCGGTCGAAATCTGGGGGATGCCGTATTTGTCCTTGATGTAATTGGCCTGGGTGCCTTTGCCTGCACCAGGTGGTCCGAGCAGTATCAGTTTCATGGCTATATCCCTTGGTTGATGAGTGCTTCGAAACTCTTGCGCGCGGCAGTCAGGTCCGCTTCGGTATCCACGCCCGCGGGCGGCGCCTGGTCGCTAATGGTCACGCCGATCTTGTATCCATGCCACAGGGCGCGCAACTGTTCGAGCGCTTCGGCCTGCTCGATCGCCGCGGGCGCGAGGCTGCCGAAGGCGCGCAAAAAGCTGACGCGATAGGCGTAGATGCCGATGTGGCGCAGCACCGGAACGCCGCCGGGCAGAGATGCCCCTTGCGCGTAGGCGTCGCGCGGCCAAGGAATGGGCGCGCGGCTGAAATACAGCGCATGTCCCGCCTTGTCCACCACGGCCTTGACGATATTGGGATTGCGCATCGCGGCCTCGTCATGTATCGGGTGACAGGCCGTGGCGATCGCGCACTCCGGATGGTCATGCAGATGCTGCGCCACGGCACGGATCAGCGCGGGCGGCATCAGCGGCTCATCGCCCTGCACGTTGACCACGATGGTGTCGTCGGCCCAGCCCTGCTGCTCCACCACTTCCGCGATGCGGTCGGTGCCGCTTTGGTGATGGGCGTGCGTGAGGCAGGCCTTGAAGCCATGCTCGTGGGCAGCGGCAAGTACGGGGTGGTGGTCGGTGGCGATCCAGATCTGCTGCGCGCCGCTTTTTGCGGCCTGCTCGGCCACCCGGATGACCATGGGTTTGCCCGCGATGGGGAGCAGGGGCTTGCCCGGCAGCCGGGTGGAGGCGAAGCGGGCGGGGATGACGACCTGGAAATCCATCGGGGCTGTTACAGCTTTTCTGCTTCTTCCGGCGTGAGCTTGCGCGCCTCGTCGGCGAGCATGACGGGAATGTCGTCCTTGATCGGGTAGGCAAGACGATCCGCCTTGCAGATCAGCTCATGCTCTGCCTTGTGGTAGATCAGGGGTGACTTGCACAGCGGGCAGACCAGAATTTCAAGCAGCTTGGTGTCCATATTTGGCGATCTTTCCCAGTACGTGTTGTGCGAGCGCCGGATCCACCTGCGCGTCCACGCGCAGCACCCAGCATTTTTCAGTGGCGAATGGTGCGCATTTTACCGCATCTTTTTCCGTCATGAGTATGGCATCGGCATCTTCGATCGTAATGTCCGTCACGGTGTAGCGATGATGGTCGGGCAGCGGATGACGCACGATGGCCAGTCCCTGGCTTTCCAGGTACTTGAAGAAGCGCTCGGGATGGCCGATGCCGGCCAGTGCGTGCACGCGCATTCCGGAAAAGTTCGACGCATGAGCGATATTATGGGGATTCAGCAGATTGTGGAAATTCTCGCCGTGCAACTGCATATCGAACTTTCCCCGGACACCGGCGCCCTGCGACTCATCGGCGCCACCGTTGACCACCACCGCGTCCACGGTTTTCAGGCGCGACAACGGTTCGCGCAAGGGACCCGCCGGAAGGAGCAGGCCGTTGCCGAAGCGGCGATGCCCGTCCACCACCGCAAGCTCCACATCGCGACGCAAGCGGTAGTGCTGCAGGCCGTCGTCGCTGATGACCACATCGCAGCCGGGGTGAGCGTTAAGCAGGGCGCGCGCCGCCGCGGGGCGGTCGCGCCCTATCCACACCGGGCAGAGTGCACGCTGGGCCATCAGCAGCGGCTCGTCGCCCACCTCTGCGGCGGAATCCAGCGCCGACACGCTGCGCGGCGCCGTGGCGCTGCCGCCATAACCGCGGCTGATGACGCCTGGATGCCAGCCCGCATCCAGCAGTTGCTGCACCAGCCAGAGGGCGAGCGGCGTCTTGCCGCTGCCGCCGACCGTGATGTTGCCGACCACAATGACCGGCACCGGCAGTTTTTCGGATCTGAATATGCCGGCGCGGTACAGCGCGCGCCGGGCCGCTGCGATCAGCCCGAACAGCAGGCTCGCCGGCAGCAGGATGAGGTGGAGGGGGGTGATGCCGTACCAGTGTCTCTCGATACGTGCCATCGGGCGTCCTCCTTGGGTTTTACTTGGCCGGAAGTGGTTCTTCGGTCTTGAAGGTGATGCTGCCGATGCCTGCGTTGCGCGCGGCCTCCATGACATTGATCACCGCCTGGTGAGGGGTCCTGGCGTCCGCGGCGATGACGATCACCGGATTTTTCGCGCTGCCGGCGGCTTGGCGCAGACGGCTGGACAGGTTGTCGATGCCGGTGTAGGGCACGACCTCGGAATTGATGGCGTAGTGCTCGGTCGCGTCGACGGAAACGTTGATGAGCGTGCTGCCCTTGTCGTTCTCGGTCTTGCCGCTTGCCTGCGGCAGGTCGATCTGCAGGCCGGAATAGCGCGAATACGTGGTGGTGACCATCAGGAAGATGAGGATTACCAGCAGCACGTCTATCATCGGGATCAGGTTGATCTCCGGTTCTTCGCGGGTCTGCCCGCGTCGGAAATTCATCGCTTAACTCCGCGAGCCGTGGACCATTTCCACCAGTTTGACCGCTTGCTGTTCCATGTCGATGACCAGGCTGTCAACCTTTGCGCGGAAATGGCGATAGGCGATCATGCTGGGGATCGCGACGATCAGGCCGTACGCAGTGTTGTACAGGGCCACGGAAATGCCATGGGCCAGCACGGCGGGCGAATTCCCCGATGCCGTTTCCGCACCAAAAATCTCGATCATGCCGATCACGGTGCCGAACAGGCCCAGCAGCGGGCTGACCGAGGCAATGGTGCCCAGGGTGGTGAGGAAACGCTCCAGTTGGTGCGCCACGGTCCTGCCGGATTCCTCTATGGCTTCTTTCATCACTTCCGGTGTGCTGTCGGCGTTTTTCAGGCCGGCGGCAAATACGCGGCCCAGCGGAGCGCCACTGTTAAGGCGGGCCAGCAGGGCATCGCTCGCGCCTTCCTGGCGGAACGCCTGCACGGTCTGATCCAGCAACCCTGACGGCGCGATATTCTTTCCGTAGAGGTATAGCATCCGGTCCGAAATCAGCCAGAGGGCGACGATGGATGCAAGAAGCAAGAAATAGATCGGCCAACCCGCTGCTGCGATAAATGCAATCACTCAACTCCCCCGGAATATGCTTAAATTCTCACAAGCCGCAACTGTAACGAATCACGTTGGTTTGGGCAAGGTTATCGAACCGGAGCAAGCCCTGGCGGGAGCAAACAAGCGCCGCTACGTTGTCCACAAAATCTGTGTATAACTTTGTGAACAATCGCGCTGGAAAAGACATAACTCCGCATTTCATAAACATTTTTGACTATTAGCCTGATTTTTGTGCGGTTGAAAAAGCTTTAAAAAACAATGTGATGCGATAATTTGTAATGTTTCTGTAACGGAAGCACCCCGCGAAGCGGCGTATTTGCTGGCGTTGTGCATTAAAACGAAATGTCAATATGTCTTTAGCACTAAATTCATCCGGCAAGGGACGCATCTTCAGCGTCCGCGAACTCAATGCGGCCGCTAAATATTTGCTTGAAAACGAGTTGCCCCTGATGTGGGTGCGCGGAGAAATTTCCAATTTCGTCGCTGCTGCTTCCGGCCACTGGTATTTTTCGCTTAAGGATGAGCAGGCTCAGGTTCGCTGCGCGATGTTTCGCCACAAGAGCCAGTATCTGGACTGGAAGCCGCGCAATGGCATGCAGGTCGAGGTGCTGGCTCTGCCCACCTTGTACGAGGCGCGCGGCGACTTTCAACTGGTGCTGGAGCAGATGCGTCCTGCCGGGCAGGGTTCCCTGCACGAGGCTTTTGAGCGGCTCAAGGCTAAGCTCGAAGCCGAGGGCCTGTTTGCCCCTTCGCGGAAGCGAGATATTCCCGCCATGCCGGCCCAGATCGGCGTCGTCACTTCACCCCAGGCTGCGGCATTGCGCGACGTGCTCACTACGCTCGCGCGGCGCATGCCGTCCATCCCGGTGGTGCTCTACCCGGCGCCGGTGCAGGGGGAGGGCGCCGCGCAGAAGATTGCCCAGGCCATCCAGACCGCCAGCGACCGCGCCGAGTGCGACGTGCTGATTGTTTGCCGCGGCGGCGGCAGCCTCGAAGATCTGTGGGCCTTCAACGAGGAAGCCGTGGCCCGGGCCATCGTCGCCAGCCGCATTCCCGTGGTCTGCGGCGTGGGCCACGAGACGGATTTCACCATAGCCGATTTTGCCGCCGATCAGCGTGCCGCGACGCCGACCGCCGCGGCCCAGTTGGCGACGCCGGATCGCGAGGATCTGATGCAGCGTCTGCGCGAGCACGCGCGGCATCTGGCGCGCGCGCACTTGCGCCGCCTGGAAACCGCCATGCAGCAGGTTGATTTTCTGCAACGGCGGCTGGTGCATCCCGCGCAGCAGATGCAGCAGCAGGCACAGCACCTGGGACACTTGCAGCAGCGGCTGCGCATGGCGCGCCCGGACCTGCCGCGCCTTGGCGCCCAGCAGACGGAATGGGCGCGGCGTTTGCGGGCGGCATTTCCCGATCTGGGGAGGCTGGCCGTGCGCCAGGCCGAGTTGCAGCGCCGCCTGCAGGCGGCCATGGAGCGCAAGCTAGCGCATGCGGACGGCAGTCTGGCGGCGATGGGGCAGCACCTTGCGCACCTCGATCCGCAGCAGGTGCTCACGCGCGGTTACAGCCTCGTGCGCGATGCCGCGGGGCGTATCGTATCCAGCAGCGGAACTGTCGAAAAAGGCGACAGGCTGAACATTACTTTTGCCCAGGGCTGGGCAAATGCAGACGTGCGGGAGAAGGGCGGGGAGTGATCCTCCGCTTGTCCGCACGGCCCGCGCTTTCGGGGAATTCGGTTTTGCGTCAGCGGGATGGCGCATTGTCCCTGTACAGCCCTGCTGCCGATGGGCTATAATACGCTCGCTCCGTTGATTCGGACTGTGTTCAAACAAGAAGGCTTGGCATGGTTCCGGGAAACACCGAATGCACCTGGCTTTACTCCCGCCCGAGCGCGGGAATCTGCTCGATACATCAATAACCAAAGGCATGCTGTAGTGGCGCCCAGGCGGCGTGCAGCAAGCAACTTTCCTTATTTGCGCCCGGCAGCGGGCTGAAAGCTGCTCTTGAGGGCTCCCGCCACTCGCGGGCCTGCAGCTTTTGATTCGGTATTTCCCGGGTATGCGGCCCAGGAGACTAATGAGACTTACACTACGCTTTGTTCTTCCCCTCATGCTGGTTCTTTCGGGAATCGCATACGTCATCACGCCGCTGGTCGACAAGCTCACCCTGAGCTGGTTCATAAACGACCTCGACATGCGATCAGCCCTGATCGCGAACACCATACAGGATCCCCTGCGCGAGAAGCTGGCGACCGGCCGCAAAAGCAAGGTCATCAAATTCTTCGACCACATCACCCAGGACGAGCGTCTCTACGCCATCGGTTATTGCGCCCAGGCGCGAGGCGACGTGTGGGCCAGCCGTTTCTTTCCGGCGAGAATCCGCTGTGATGACCTGAGTCAGTGGTCCGCGCCAGGCGAGCACATGATGCACAGCGTGGAGGGTCCGTTGCTGGTGACGCTACAGGCGATGCCGACCAAGGCGGCGCCCGCGGGCCAGCTGGTGCTGCTCCACGACATGAGCTTCATCTCGCGGCGCAGCGCGGAAACCAAGCGCTACCTGTTCTATCTTTTCGTGGGGCTGGCCACCGTCATCTCGCTCGTCACCGTGATCGTCGCGCAACTGTCGTGGCGCGGATGGGTGACCGGCATGCGCGCGCTGCTGCGCGGCGAGGGCTTGTGGCGCCAACCCGGCGCAGACCCGCATCCGGCACCGCCCGGCTTCAAGCCCATCGCGCGCGACCTGCAGCGCCTGATTCACGACCTGGAGTCGGGAACCCGCACGCGCGACAGCGAGCAGATCACCTGGACGCCGGATGCGCTGCGCGCCATCCTGCACACCGAATTGCGCGGCGAGGACATCATGGTCGTATCCAACCGCGAACCGTATATCCACCAGCACAACGGCGACAAGATCGAGGTGCGCCGGCCGGCGAGTGGCCTGGTGACCGCGCTGGAACCCATCATGCGCGCCTGTTCCGGCACCTGGATTGCCCATGGCAGCGGCAACGCGGACCGCGAGGTGGTGGACCGCTGGGATCGCGTCGCCGTTCCGCCGGAGCATCCCTCGTACAAGATCCGCCGCGTGTGGCTGACGCCCGAGGAGGAGGCCGGGTATTACTATGGCTTCGCCAACGAGGGGCTGTGGCCGCTCTGTCATATCGCCCATGTGCGGCCGACATTCCGGTCCAGCGATTGGGCGCAATACGAGGCCGTGAACCGCAAGTTCGCCCAGGCGGTCGCCGACGAAGCCAGGACCCGCGCGCCCATCGTGCTGGTCCAGGATTACCACTTTGCCCTGCTGCCCAAGATGATCCGCGAACTGCTGCCGGACGCGACCATCATCGCCTTCTGGCACATTCCCTGGCCCAACCCGGAATCGTTCGGCATCTGTCCCTGGGGCGACCAGATACTGGAGGGCATGCTGGGAAGCAGCATTCTGGGCTTCCACACCCAGTTCCACTGCAACAACTTTGTGGACACCGTGGACCGTTTCCTCGAGGCGCGGGTCGATCGTGAAGCGTTCACCGTATCGTTCGGCGGCAAACTCACGGCCGTGCGCCGCTATCCGATTTCCATCGCGCCGCCGCGCGACGCGGAAATCGAGGAGCGGCCGGTGGAGGAGTGCAGGCGCCATATCCGCGAAATGCACCATTTGCCGCCTGAACACAAGGTCGGCGTGGGAGTGGATCGCCTGGATTACACCAAGGGCATCATGGAGCGTTTTCGGGCGGTGGAGCGTCTGTTCGAACTAAACCCGGAATGGATAGGCCGCTTCACCTTCATCCAGGTGGCGGCGCCCACGCGCACGGGCATAGGCGAATACCAGCACCACGAAGAGCAGGTGCGGGCTACGGCCGAGCGCATCAACGAGCGTTTCGGCGCATCGGGTCCGCCGCCCATCGTGCTCATGGTGGAGCACCATGAACCGGCCGAGGTGTATGAGTATTTTCGCGCCGCGGATCTCTGCTTCGTCAGCAGCCTCCATGACGGCATGAACCTGGTCGCCAAGGAATTTGTCGCGGCCCGCGACGATGACCGCGGCGTGCTGATCCTGTCGCAGTTCACCGGCGCCGCGCGGGAACTGCCCGAGGCGCTGATCGTCAATCCCTACGATGCCGACATGTGCGCGGCGGCCCTGCAGATGGCGCTGACCATGGCGGAGGATGAGCAGCGCGACCGGATGCGCCTGATGCGCGGGCTGGTGGCCGAATTCAACGTCTACCGCTGGGCCGGCCGCATGCTTCTTGACGCGGCCTCCATGCGCCGCCGAAGCCGTCTCGGCGGATGGACCGAGCGGATGGAGGATTGAGCATGCCGGTGAATATTCCCCCTCCGGCAAGCACTGACTGGGCCTATTTTCTGGACGTGGATGGCACGCTCATCAATATTGCCGATACGCCGGACGCTGTCCGCGTTGACGCGACCCTGCTGGACCTCATCGGCCGGCTGTATCGGGCCACCGGCGGCGCTGTGGCGCTGGTGAGCGGCCGTTCCATCGCCGATCTGGACCAGCGCCTGGCCCCGCTGCGCCTGCCGACGGCCGGCCAGCACGGGCTGGAACGGCGCGATCCCGACGGCCACACCTGGACGCACGTGACGCCGCCTGGCGTCAAGGACGCAATCAAGGCTGCGCTCACCCCCGTTTTGGCGCGCCACCCCGGGCTGCTGCTCGAGGAGAAAGGCATGACCCTGGCGCTGCATTACCGTCAGGCGCCGCGGCTGGCCTCCTATGCTCACCGCCTGATGGCCGATCTGGCGCGCGATTCGGATGCGCCGCTGGAAGTGCAGCGCGGAAAGCGTGTTGCGGAGATCAAGCCTGCCGGAATCGACAAGGGAACGGCAATTTCCGCATTCCTGGATGCGCCGCCGTTCCAGGGCCGACGCCCGGTTTTCATCGGCGACGACGCCAATGACGAACACGGCTTCGCGGAGGTGAACAGGATGGGCGGCATCTCGATCAGGGTCGGGTCCGGCAGGAGCTGCGCCCGTTACCGCCTGGCGGATGTCGCTGGCGTCAGGTCGTGGTTAAATAGCGGGATGGAAGGAAACGAATGAACAACCTCGATCTTGCCCTCGTCGGAAACTGCACCATCGCCGCGCTGGTGGACGCGCGCGCGAACATCAACTGGTGCTGCTTTCCGCGTTTTGACGGTGACCCGATATTCTGCTCCCTGCTGCGGGAAACCGACGATTACGGGTTTTTCGGCGTCGACCTGGCCGACTACGACCGCAGCGAGCAGGCCTATCTGGAGAACACCGCCATCCTCGTCACCCGGCTCCACGATCGCCACGGCGGCGTGATCGAGGTGACGGATTTTGCGCCCCGCTTCGGGCAATTCGGGCGGCGCTTCCGGCCGATGATGCTGGTGCGCCGGATCAAGCGCTTGGCGGGCAGTCCGCGCATCACCCTGCGTTCGCGTCCCGCCTGCAACGAAGGCGCCGCCCGCCCGGAAATGACATGGGGCAGCAACCACATTCGCTACGTCGCGCCGACCATGGCCATACGGCTGACGACCGATGCATCGCTCACCGCTGTGCTGCAGGAAAACACTTTCTTTCTCGAGGACGCCGTTACCCTGTTGCTCGGGCCGGATGAAACCGTGCCCGATGCGCCGGGTGAGGTGGGCCGCCACTTTCTCGAGGAAACGACGCATTACTGGCAGGAGTGGGCGCGCTCGCTGGGCATCCCCTACGAATGGCAGGCGGAGGTGATACGCGCGGCGATCACCCTCAAGCTCAACGCCTATGACGATACGGGCGCAATCGTCGCCGCCATGACCAGTTCCGTTCCCGAGGCGGCCGACAGCGGACGCAACTGGGATTACCGCTACTGCTGGCTGCGCGACGGTTATTTCGTGGTGAACGCGCTGAACCGGCTGGGCGCGACCAAGACCATGGAACGCTATCTGGCGTATATCGTCAATATCGCGGCGAATGCCGGCAGCCACGCGTTGCAGCCGGTGTACGGCATAGATGGCCGCAGCCAACTGGAAGAACGGGAGGTGCCGGGACTGGCCGGCTATCGCGGCATGGGACCAGTCCGCTTCGGCAACCAGGCGTACCGCCAGGTCCAGCACGACGTATACGGGTCCGCAATCATGGCGTCGACCCATGTCTTCTTCGATCAGCGCCTGACCCGGCGCGGCGATGAAGCCCTGTTCCGCCGCCTGGAGCCGCTGGGCGAGCAGGCGATACGCACCCACGACCAGCCGGACGCCGGCCTGTGGGAGTTGCGCGGGAAGTCGCGCGTGCATACTTTTTCCTCAGTGATGTGCTGGGCGGCCTGCCATCGGCTTGCCCTGATTGCGCGTCATCTCGGTCTGGACGACCGTGCCGCGTACTGGCAGGAGCATGCGGACCATATCCATGGCGTGGTGTGTCAGCGCACCTGGAACGCCGAACGCAACAGCTTCGTGTCCACTTTCGACGGCGATGCGATGGATGCCAGTCTGCTGCTTCTGGCCGAGGTTGGCTTTCTGGCCGCGGACGATCCGCGCTTTGCCGGCACAGTCGCGGCGGTCGAAAAGGATCTTCGCCGCGGCGATTATATCTTTCGCTATGTCGAGGCCGACGACTTTGGTCAGCCGGAAAACGCCTTCATCGTCTGCACCTATTGGTATGTAAATGCCCTGTCTGCCATGGGCCGCCGGGAGGAAGCGCGGGCGCTGTTCGAGAAACTGCTGACGCGCCGAAATCATCACGGCCTGCTGGCCGAGCACATCGACCCGGTGACCGGGGAGCTGTGGGGCAACTTCGTCCAGACCTACAGCATGGTGGGCCTGATCAGCGCCGCCATCCGCCTTTCCGTGCGCTGGGATCAGGCCTTCTGAGCGCCGCGCCGGGCGGGCGTACCAGCCTGCCGCCATTTCGCAACGTCCGTTCCGCGGGGTTGGCGAAATGGGTTAAAATCCCCGCTTCTCTCTAGCTATGCCTGAAACGTCCCGGCTCATGGATTTCCCCGACAAGCCCAACAAGGGTGCTTACCTCCTCTGGCTGCTGCTGGCCGTCTTCACCATCCTGTGGTTCAGCAACATTGAATACCGCAAGCTCATCAAGCCGGACGAGGGGCGCTATGCCGAGATTCCGCGTGAAATGGTGGCCGACGGCAACTGGGTGACGCCGCGCCTGAACGGGTTCAAGTACTTCGAGAAACCGCCGTTGCAGTACTGGGCCACGGCTGTCGCCTATGAGGCATTCGGCGACCATGCCTGGACGTCGCGCTTGTGGGACGCATTGACCGGTTTCGCGGGCGTGCTGCTGGTGTGGTTTGCCGGCGCCCGCCTGTTCGGGCGCGACGCGGGGCGCTATGCCGCGCTGCTGCTGGGCGGCAGCTTCCTGTATGCGGCGATGGGCCACATCAATACGCTGGACATCGGCGTCACCTTCTTCACCACCCTCGGCATAGCCGGCCTGCTGCTGGCGCAGCAGGAGGGTGCCGCCGCGAGTACGCAGCGCAACTGGATGTATGTGGCCTGGGCCGCGCTCGGCCTGGCGGTGCTGAGCAAGGGCCTGATCGGCATCGTGCTGCCCGGCGCGGCCCTGTTCCTGTATTCGCTCTTTCAGCGCGATCTCGGGGTGTGGAAGCGCATGCACTGGGGCGCGGGGCTGGCGATCTTCTTTGCGGTCACCGCGCCCTGGTTCTACCTGGTCAGCAAGGCAAATCCGCAATTCGCCTGGTTCTTCTTCTGGCACGAACACATCGAGCGTTTCCTCACCAAGATCCATGATCGCTACCAGCCCTGGTATTACTTCATTCCTATCCTGCTGTTCGGCATACTGCCCTGGACGTTCGTGATGCTCAGCACCCTGTGGCATACCTGGCGCGACAGCGCGCGCGCCGTGCCTTATGCGCACAGCGTATGGCGCTCGTTCAGGCTGCCCAAGGCGTTCAACCCGCAACGCTACCTGTTCATCTGGACCGTGTTCGTGTACCTGTTCTTTTCCAGGTCGGACTCCAAGCTCCCGTCCTATCTGTTGCCGATTTTCCCGACGCTCGCACTGCTGATGGGCTGGCAACTGGCGGCCATGGAGCCGCGCCGCGTGTTCCGGCTGGTGCTGCCGGTGCTGCCGGTGCTGCTCATTCTGCTGGGCGTGACCTTCTTCGCCGCGCGCTTTGCCGATAATCCGGTGCAACTGGAGATGTACAGCGCCTACGCGCACTGGCTGCAGGCCGCCACACTGGTCTGGCTGCTCGGCCTGGGTGCGGCGCTGGTGTGGCTGCGGCGCGAGCGCAAGTCGCCGGCATTGGCGGCGCTGGCTTTCACCGCACTTGCCGCTGCCGTCCTCGCGACCTCGGGCTATAACACGGTGGCCCGCGAGCGCTCCGCCTACCACATCGCCGATGCCATACGTGCGCAGGTGAAGCCCGGCGAGCCTTTCTATTCGGTGTTCATGTACGAGCAGACGCTGCCGTTCTACCTCAAGCGCACGCTCACCCTGGTGGATTTTCAGGATGAAATGGCATTCGGCATCAGGCGGGAGCGTGAGGACATCGAGGCTGGCATCAAGCCGGGCCCGGCGCGCTACATTCCCGATCTCGCCGGCTTCGCCAAGGCGTGGAACAAGGATCGCGAGGCGCTGGCGATCACGCCGGCATTCTTCTATCCGCATTTGCAGGAGCTGGGGATTCCCATGAAGGAAATCTACCGTGACCATCAGTACGTCGTGGTGGAGAAGCCATGAACCTCGTCAGCTTCAGCCTCATCCTGACCGGCGTGATGCTCAACGCCGCCGCCCAGATCCTGATGAAGATGGGCACCAACGCCGTCGGCCATTTCGAATTCAGCGCCGCGAACATCCTGCCAATAGGCTGGAAGCTGGCGACCGAATGGCACATTGTCACCGCGCTGTTCTGCTATGCGATCAGCGTGGTGGTGTGGATACTGGCGCTGTCGCGCGTGCAGGTCAGCATTGCCTATCCCATGCTCTCTCTGGGCTATGTGGCCGTGGCCTTCGCCACCTGGTGGCTGTTCGGCGAGGCATTGACCGTCAACAAGCTGGCAGGCATAGGCGTGATCATTCTGGGCGTGGCCATCCTGTTCCGCGCCTGACAACCGGCGAACAATAATCATGAGCACTGAATTCCTCCCTTTCGTCAAACCCTACATCGATGAGGACACCATCGCCGCCGTCGGCGACGTGCTGCGCTCCGGGTGGATCACCACCGGCCCCAAGGTGCAGGAATTCGAAAGGGAGCTTACGGCGTATTTCGGCGGCCGTCCGGTGCGCACCTTCAATTCCGGGACCTGCACCATGGAGATCGCGCTGCGCATTGCGGGCATCGGCCCGGGCGACGAGGTCATCACCACGCCCATTTCCTGGGTGGCCACTGCGAACGTGATCCTGGAAGTCGGCGCGACCCCCGTGTTCGCCGACATTGATCCGGTGACGCGCAACATCGACCTGGACCAGGTCGAGGCCGCGATCACGCCCCGCACCCGCGCCATCATTCCCGTTTACCTCACGGGCCTGCCGGTGGATATGGACCGGCTCTATGCCATCGCGGAAAAACACAGGCTGCGCGTGGTGGAGGATGCCGCGCAGGCGCTGGGTTCGACCTGGAAAGGCAAGCGTATCGGCGCCTTTGGCGACCTGGTCTCGTTCAGCTTTCAGGCCAACAAGAACCTGACGACCTCCGAAGGCGGCTGCCTGGTGCTGAACAACGACGAAGAGGCGCGGCTTGCGGAAAAATACCGGCTGCAGGGCGTGACGCGCAGCGGTTTCGACGGCATGGAAGTGGACGTACTGGGCGGCAAGTACAACATGACCGACATTGCCGCGGTGATCGGCCTCAAGCAACTGCCGCAACTCGAGGGCATTACCGCGCGCCGCCATGCGCTCGCCAGGCATTATTTCGACAGCTTCGGAGTGGACTTCGAAAAACAGACCGGCGCGCAACTGCCGGTGCGCGATTTCGGGAATTCCAACTGGCATATGTTCCAGATCGTCCTGCCCGAAGGCGTACTGCGGGCCAGGTTCATGGAGCAGATGAAGGCGCGCAACATCGGCTGCGGCGTGCATTACCCGGCAATACACCTGTTCCAGCTCTACCGCGCTCGCGGCTTCCATGAAGGCATGTTCCCGGTATCGGAGAGGGTGGGGCGGCAGATCGTCACCCTGCCGCTATTCCCGCGCATGAGCGAGGCGGACGTCGAGCGGGTGGTCGCCGCCGTGCGTGCAGCGCTGGCCGCGGCCTGACCGCAAGGGAAGGGCCGTGGCGGCCGCCCGTCCGTTGCGCATTCCCCACTGGCGCACCGGCACGGCTTTCTCCAACCCCGCCGGATGCGGTAAAATGCCGCTCTTATGGAAAATTTAGAGCTTTCCGTCGTCATTCCCGTGTACAACGAGGAACAGGGCCTGCAGGCCCTGTTTGACCGGCTGTATCCCGCGCTGGACGCGCTGGGGCTGAGCTACGAGATCATCTTTGTCAACGACGGCAGCCGCGACCGCTCGGCCGCCATCCTGCGCGAGCAGTTCCAGAAGCGTCCGGACGTGACGCGCGTGGTGCTGTTCAACGGCAATTTCGGGCAGCACATGGCCATCATGGCCGGCTTCGAGCAATCTCGCGGACGCCGGGTGGTTACTCTGGATGCGGACCTGCAGAATCCGCCTGAGGACACCGGTCTGCTGCTGGCCAAGATGGACGAGGGCCACGACTATGTCGGCTCCATCCGCCGCCAGCGCAGCGACAGCCTGTGGCGTCATGTCGCATCCCGGCTGATGAACGGGCTGCGCGAGCGCATCACCAGGATCAAGATGACCGATCAGGGCTGCATGTTTCGCGCCTACGACCGGCATATCATCGATGCTGTCAATTCCTGCCGCGAGGTGAACACCTTCATTCCCGCGCTGGCCTACAGCTTCGCGCGCAATCCGGCCGAAGTCGTGGTGGGGCACGAGGAGCGCGCCGCAGGCGAATCCAAGTACTCCCTGTACAGCCTGATCCGCCTCAATTTCGACCTGATGACCGGCTTCTCGCTGGTGCCGCTGCAGATGTTTTCCATGCTGGGCATCGCGATTTCCCTGCTTTCCGGCGCCTTTGTGGTGTTTCTGATCATCCGCCGCATTGTGCACGGTCCCGAGGCGCAGGGCGTGTTCACGCTGTTCGCCATCGCTTTCTTTCTGATCGGCATCACGCTGTTCGGCATCGGCCTGCTCGGCGAATACATCGGCCGCATCTACCAGCAGGTGCGGCACCGCCCACGCTACCTGGTAGAGGCTGTCCTGGAAAAGCGCAATGAGTAGCAGCGCCGTCGTCTTCGCCTATCACAACGTCGGCGTGCGCTGCCTGTCCGTGCTGCTGGCGCATGGGGTGGACGTCAAGCTGGTCGTCACGCACCGGGACAATCCGAAGGAAACCATCTGGTTCGAGAGCGTGCAGAAGCTGGCCGAACTGCACGGGATTCCGACCATCACCCCGGACAACCCGAATGCGCCGGAAGTGGTCGCGCAGATCGCCGCGCTGCAGCCCGACTTCTTCTTTTCCTTCTATTACCGCGAAATGCTCAAGGCGCCGCTGCTGGCCATTCCCAGGCGCGGCGGCCTGAACATGCACGGCTCGCTGCTGCCCAAGTATCGCGGACGGGTGCCCGTAAATTGGGCGATAATCCACGGCGAGACCGAAACCGGCGCCTCGCTGCACTACATGACCGAGAAACCGGATAACGGCGACATCGTGGCGCAGCAGGCCGTGCCCATCCTGCCTGACGATACAGCCTTCGAGGTGTTCCAGAAGGTGACCGTGGCGGCGGAGATGGCGCTGGACACCTGTCTTCCGGGATTGCTGGCGGGCACCGCGAAGGCGGCGAAGCAGGATCTGACCAAGGCCGGCTATTTTGGCGGGCGCAAGCCGGAAGACGGGGTGATCGACTGGTCAAAGCCCGCGCGCGACATCCACAACCTGGTGCGTGCCGTGGCGCCCCCTTATCCGGGCGCGGCCACGCAGTTGCTGGGCAAGCCGATGCGCATCCTGCAGACGCTGGTGACGGCGTGCACGGCGTCGGGCAAGGCGCCGGCATTCTACGTCAAGGACGGCCGTGCCTATGCGATATGCGGCAGCGGCGTGCTGCGGGTGGTGCGCTTCGAACTGGATGGCGTCGAGATGACCGCTGCGGAATTTTCCGCACGGCACGGCGCGGAAAAATTTGAATTCAATCGTTAAGAATTTAATTGCTAAGGAACGGGAAATGAAAAAAGTCTTGATACTGGGCGTGAACGGCTTTATCGGCCACCATCTGTCCAATCGCATCCTGGCCACCACGGACTGGGAGGTGTACGGCATGGACATGAGTACGGACCGCATCGGTGACCTGATCGGCCGGCCGCGCTTCCACTTCTTCGAAGGCGACATCACCATCAACAAGGAGTGGGTGGAATACCACGTCAAGAAGTGCGACGTAATCCTGCCGCTGGTGGCGATTGCCACGCCCTCTACCTACGTGCAGGCGCCGCTGCGCGTTTTCGAGCTGGACTTCGAAGCCAACCTGCCCATCGTGCGGGCGGCGGTGAAGTACAACAAGCACCTGGTTTTCCCGTCCACTTCCGAAGTGTACGGCATGTGCCACGACGAGGAGTTCGATCCGGACAATTCCGAGCTGATCTGCGGCCCCATCAACAAGCCGCGCTGGATCTATTCCTGCTCCAAGCAACTCATGGACCGCGTGATCTGGGGCTACGGCATGCAGGAAAACCTGAACTTCACCCTGTTCCGCCCCTTCAACTGGATCGGCGCGGGCCTGGATTCCATCCACACCCCGAAGGAAGGCAGTTCCCGCGTGGTGACCCAGTTCCTGGGCCACATCGTGCGCGGCGAGACCATCAGCCTGGTGGACGGCGGTCACCAGAAGCGCGCCTTCACCTATATCGATGACGGCATCTCCGCGCTGATGAAGATCATCGAGAACAAGGACGGTGTCGCGACCGGAAAAATCTACAACATCGGCAATCCCTCCAACAACTTCGCTATCCGCGACCTGGCCGACATGATGCTCAAGCTGGCGAAAGAATATCCGGAGTATCGCGATTCCGCCGCCAAGGTGAAGATTGTGGAAACCACCGCTGCCGCCTACTACGGCAAGGGTTATCAGGACGTGCAGAACCGCGTTCCCAAGATCACCAACACCTGCGAGGAGCTGACCTGGAAGCCCACGGTCAACATGCAGGACACGCTGCGCAAGATATTCGACGCCTACCGCAGCCAGGTTGCCGAGGCGCGCGGCCTGGTGGACTGACACCGACAGACTGCTCGTCCGGGTCCCCGAAAAGCACGGAACGCAATGAAAGTGCGTCTGCCCGTGCTTTCGGTTTTTCCGGCCCCGGGTTTTTGCCGGCCCGCCGCCTGGCGGGCCGTACAGTGTGACGTGAACATATGACCAAGCAGATTGCACTCAAGATAGATGTCGATACTTACCGCGGTACCCGCGACGGAGTGCCGCGCCTGGTGGATGCGCTCAAGCGCCACGGCGCACAGGCGACTTTTTTCTTTTCGCTGGGGCCGGATCACACGGGCAGGGCGATCAAGCGGGTGTTCCGGCCGGGCTTCATGAAGAAGGTTTCGCGCACCTCGGTGGTGGAGCATTACGGCATCAGAACGCTGCTGTACGGCACCGTGCTGCCAGGCCCCGACATCGGGCGCAGGTGCGGGGACATCATGCGCGGCGTGCGCGATGC
>DATFUZ010000020.1:0-32995 GCA_035260545.1 Gallionellaceae bacterium
GCTGGCGAGGCTGGGAATGAGATCGGCCTGGATCAGGAAGCGCGCGGCCTGCGACGCCATGCCGGCAGCGAGCAGCAGCACCAGCAGCGAGGTGGCGGTAAAGAACCAGCGCAGCGGAATGCGCAGCAGTCCGGCATACAGCAGATAGCCCACCACTACGCCGCCGCCCACGCCGACAAGCCCGCCTGTCACCATGGACGCGCTGCTGTTGCCGCTGGAGACGGCGATGCTGTACAGGAAGAGCACGGTTTCCGAACCCTCGCGCAGCACGGCCAGGCCCACGATCACCAGCAGGGCGGACAGCTCGCTGGCTCCCTCGCGGATGTTCTGCCCGACATTGCGGGCGCTGGCTGCGAGCTCCGCGCCGTGCGAGGCCATCCAGATGTTGTGCCAGGCCAGCATCACCACCGCGACGCCAAGCACGCCGGCATTGAACAGTTCCTGCCCGGCGCCGTTGGCCAGATTGCTGATGACATCGGCCGACCCGGCGACCACGCCCGACCCCAGCAGGCCTGCCGCCACGCCCGCCGCCAGCCAGCGGCCACGGCGGGGAATAGAGCGGGTGGCGGCCGCGATGATGCCGATGATGAGCGCGGCTTCGAGCACCTCGCGGAAGACGATGATGGCGGCTGCAAACATGGGATGCTCCTTAATTACCTGGGTGGCGCGGGGGAATGCGGCCTTACTTGGCGATCACGACGCCCTGTGCATGCGTGGGATGATATTCGCCCTGGAACTTGTAGCGCCCCGCCTTGAGCGGGCCGATATAGACCTGGCCCTTGCTGTGGCCCATCAGCACCTTTTCGACGTTCAGGTCGCGGCTGTCGAATTCCTCCGGCGTGTCGTCCTGGTTTTCCAGCAGGAAGCGAACCTTGGTGTCCGCGGGAATGACGACGGTGTCATGATTCCAGCGATGGTTCTTGATTACCAGATGGTAGTCCCTGACCGGGGTCTGGCCCTCGTCCGCCGCGGCGGCGGCGGCAGGCGCGAGTGCGACGGCAAACAGCAGTACAACAGGCAACAGGCGTTCCATACTTCCCTCCAAGATTGGCCCTATAGTGACCTGCGATACCCGTATTCGGTCACAGGTTTTGGTAAATGATAATCGTTCTCATTTGCATTTGCAAGCCGTTTCCGCTAATATTTGGACACCTGCAACTCACGGGATTCGCCGCATGACCGAACCCTCATCCCTCAAGAGCGCCGGACTGAAGTCCACCCTGCCGCGGCTGCGTGTGTTAAGCCTGTTCGAGGAAGGCAACGAGCGCCACCTCTCCGCCGAAGACGTCTACAAGAGCCTGCTCGCGTCGGGCGAGGACATCGGCCTGGCCACCGTGTACCGGGTGCTGACCCAGTTCGAGCAGGCGGGCCTGCTGGTACGCCATCACTTCGAGGGCGGGAAATCCGTGTTCGAGCTGAACCGGGGCGACCACCACGACCATATCGTGTGCATGCAATGCGGCCGAGTGGAGGAGTTCTACGACGCGGCCATCGAGGCGCGCCAGAAGAAGGCCGCCGCCGAGCGCGGCTTCGCGGTGCGCGGCCACACGCTGCAAATCTATGCCGACTGCACGCGGGTCAAGTGCCCGAACCGGGTAAAGGCATAATCCGGGCGTCCTGCCCGGTTCAGTACACCCGTATCCCCACCCTGCCCTCCGCGCTTGCGTCCAGGCCATCGTGCGCCTTGACGAAATCGGTGACGGGGGTGAAGTAGAGTTCCTTGCGGACGGCATCCCATTCGAACGGCTTGCCCGTCTCAGGGTTGAGCAGGTTCTTGTCGCTGGCGCTTTCGTTCAGGAAGGCAAGCGCGCCGGCAGCGGAAAAATGCCGTACGGAGAGCTGGGCGCGGGCGCGCATCAGGGCGTTTATGGCATTGAGATCATACATCCGGTTGACGTAGACGGCGTAGCGCGGCCGGTATGACATCAGCATGTACTTGCCGCCCTGGTTATGCAGGTAGCCCGTCCAGCGCGGGACCTTGGCGAGCACGGGATGCGCGTGCTCTGCCAGCTGCGGCGTGCGCGCGGCATCCGTCACCGCGGCTTCCTCGATCACCCTCTCCCAGTAGCCGCCCAGGATGGCGGCGGTGTTGTCCTTCTTGTAATGGTGCATCAGCCAGCCGCGCAGCGAGCGCGGCGCGCGGCTCACCAGGGCGGCATAGCGTGCCTGGCCGCGCGAGGAGGCGATCTTTTCCTCGAACCTGAAGCCGTCTGCGACGGACAACTGGTCCTCGCTCAGGGGCGGGAGCATCCTGGCGATCTCGTCCCAGTGCGGGCGCATGTCCTTGGGATAGGCCTGGGCCGTTTCCGCTAGCAGCGCGATGTCGCGCAGCAGCATGGTCGCCGCGGTCATCTTGCCCTCCAGGGTGTCGGTGCCGGCAAGCACGGTGCGCACCATATCGATGTCCTGCCCTATCATGTCCAGGCCCCTGCCGAAGAATTCCACCTGCCATTTCGCGGGCGGCCGCTTGCCGGACAGGCCCTTGCTCATCTCCTGTACGGCGGCGGCAAGATACAGGCTCTGGCCGTCGAGCAGCGCGTCGTACGCGGGGCCGGGTGTCTTCTCATCTTCGGTCATGATGGCGAATTGCCACTGCGGGTATTTCTGCAGCGACTCGTAGCGCGTGAGCAACTCGCGGTTGGCGGCCAGCCAGCTTTCCACCGCGGGTTTGTGCTGCACCCACACGTCCCAGCAGGACGCATTGCCCACGTCGCAGAAACTGTCCTCTCCCGCGGCGTATGCGGCATAGTGCAGGCCATGGGGCGGCTCGGGATACTTGCCGCTGCGGCGTATGGCTTCCTCGTTCACCGCCGCCACCCAGCGCTCGCCCGCTTCGGACGCAGACGCGCCGGGCGCGGCCATCAGGCCGACCGCGGTGTAGAAGCCGTTGTCCGCCGCCGAGAGGCGCTTGGGCCAGTTCTTGAGGGCGGTGAGCTTGCCGGTGGCGCCGGTGTCGTAGTTGTTGATCACCCAGTCTATGGCCAGCATGCTGCCCGCCATCAGGCAACCCGAGAGCAGGCTCATGATGACACCCTTGATCATCCCGCTCAGCCAGCCTTCGGAATAATCGAAGGAGACGCGGCGAATGTGGGGCCGCATGGCCGTGAGGTAGACGTGCGTATAGATGAGGTGCGCGATATAGATGACGCCGCCCGCGCCCGCGGCCCACGCGATCACCCGCGCGGCCGTGATCCGGTGACTGATGAAGAGATTGCCGGTCAGCGTCTCCAGCCCCCACAGCATGAGCAGGCCAGTGGCGAAAAGCGCGGCCCACACCTGCCACACGAACAGCGGCTTCCATCCCATCTGCCAGGCGGCTTGGCGGCGCTCGGTGGCGGAACGGCGCTGCAACTCGGGCATGCTCTTCAAAGACCAGTAAAACATCAAACCTCTCCCAGATTTTCGGTGGCACGCCGCGATCCGAACGGCAAAAAGGGCCGCGCCGTCGCCCCCGTGACGCGGATGCGCCCGGATTCAGGCGATAGTGTATCGAATACAGGGCGGAGGAACCAAGTCTGTGCCCGCCATGCAACAGATGAGGTGGGGGGGAAGGCCGCTCCGGCGGCGATTGCGGCCGGCATGCGCGGCCCCGGGACGGGCCGCGATTCGAGGATGGCGCGTTATTGCGCGGTCTGCCACTGCCCCCAGTCGTTGCCCTTGCCGCTGGCGGAGACGCGGTATTTCACCACGCCGCCTTTCAGGGTGAGTTCGGAAAGATCCAGTTGCACACGCTTGCCCGCCACCACCGGATCGCTCGCCGCGCCCGGCACCGCCAGCTTGATGGCGCGGTGCGCATGCGGATGCCGGATGTCCTGCAGCCTGAGCACGGCGGCATCCTGTCCGCTGCGCGCGAGGTGATAGAAGGTGTTTTGCTCGGCGGGCAGCAGGCCGAGTGCATCCGGACTGCCGTTGCCGCCGGCCGCCGCCTGCAGCGGCACCGCCAGGCCTTGCACAGGCCGGCCGCCCATGCTCCATACCGCAACGGTGGCCGGCTTGCCGGCCACGCGCGGCATGCCATAGGTGAGAATGTAGCTGGCGCTGACATCCGCCAGATAATTGGTCTCGGGGACGATGGGCAGCGGTGCAAAACGCCGCTTGGGAATATTGAAGATGGCGCGCATCTTGGTCCAGCCGCCATGGTGAGTCAGCTTGGCGAAATTGTAGAACACCACCGTGTCCAGATTGGGCGTGAAGCGGACCTGCGCAACATGGGTGAAGATCGCATAGGGCTTGCCGTTCTTTTCGAAGACCAGCGCTTCACTCGATCCGGTCACACAGGAGAACACGTAGCGCGTCAGCACGACGGGGCCGGGCAGATCAATCTTGATGTCATCCGGCTTGGCGCGGCTGTTGATGGTCATGGTCTCGCCGGGCTCGCCGCCCTCGACCTGATAGGCGGTCACCGCGGGCACGGCGGGCGCCGGTGCGCTCGCGCCGCTTGCGGCCGCCGGCGCGGCAGCGGTTGTCACCGGATGAAACGCGGTGGTCTTGGGATCGAAGGACACGGGCTGGCAATCGCGCACCGGCTCGTTGCTGGTCATGCCGCCGAAGGCGGAACCGGGTACGCGGAGTTTGACGGGGGAGATGGGCCAGCCGCCCGCGACGGCGGCAGAGGCAAAACTGAACAGACAGACTGCGGCAATGCTGCGCGTTATGCTGATGCGTGTACTCATGTAAAAACCCGCTCGACGTTACTGGTGAAGCTGCAATCGTGCCTTGAAACGCCGCGATTGGCAAGACTAAATGGCCGCAGGTGCGGGCTATTCAGGACAATCCCTCATACCGCATGCGCGCCTCGGCTATACTTCGCCCCATGAGAAATTCACCACTGACGCTGGCGCGCGACCTGGTGGCGACGCTGCCTTCCGGCCGTCCCGGCCTGTTCAATCCGTGGCGCGACCACTGTCCGCACGACGCCGCTGGCAATGGCCCCGAGCAAAAGCTGGCGCGGCTCGCGCTGCATCTGGATTGCGAACCCGAATTCATCCTGACCGGCGAAGCGCCAGGCTACCAGGGGTGCCGCTACAGCGGCGTCGCCTTCACCAGCGAACGGCTGCTCGGCGAAGGCGCGATCCCGCGCATTCCGGCGCCGGGCGGGCGTCTTTCGACGCGGCGCCTGCCGTTCTCCGAACCTTCCGCCACCATCGTGTGGAAGACGCTGTACAGGCTGGGCATCGCCGAACGCACCATCCTGTGGAACGCAATGCAGCTCCATCCCTACCGCACGGACAACGTGTGGTCCAACCGCACGCCGGGGCCGGACGAAATCGCGCTCGGCGCACCTGCCCTGCGCCTGCTCGCCGCGGCCTTTCCGCGCGCGCGCATCGTCGCGGTGGGCAAAAAGGCCGAGTGCCTGCTGCACGAGATGGGCGTGGACACCGCGGGCGCGGTGCGCCACCCGGCCAACGGCGGCGCGACGGAATTTGCGGAAGGTCTGAAGAGCCTGACATAGCGCGAGACGGCGGCCCGAGCCGGTCGACTCGCCAGCATTCGCGCCTTGACCCGGCGCGCGGGCGCTAGGCCAGCGCCGCCAGCGCGGCGGCGTAATCGGGCTCGTCCTTGAGCTCGGGCACCAGTTGCGCGTGCAGCACCCGGTTGTCGCGGTCCAGCACCACCACGGCGCGCGCGGCCAGCCCCACCAGCGGGCCGGTGCTCATCTCCACGCCGTAGTCGTGCAGAAACGCGCGCCCGCGCATGGTCGAAAGCGTTACCACGTTGTCCAGCCCCTCCGCGCCGCAGAAACGGCTCTGCGCAAACGGCAGGTCGGCGGAAATGCACAGCACCACCGCCTCCGGATGCGAACTCGCGAGCTGGTTGAAGCGGCGCACCGACATCGCGCAGGTCTGCGTGTCTATGCTGGGAAAGATATTGAGGATTTTGCGCTTGCCCTGGAAATTGGCGAGCGTAACATCGGCGAGATCCTTGTTCACCAGGGAGAAATCCGGCGCCTGCTGCCCCCTGGCGGGCAGGATGCCTTGCACTTCAACGGGGGTGTCGCCCAGCTTCACAGTCGTTGCCATGATGACCTCCGGTGCAGATATGAGAACAATCATGTTACGCCTTTCGCCGCGCGGGGCAACACCGCGCGCGCCAGGGTCTTGAGCGGCAGGATGGGGATTGCCGGGGGCAAGCGCGTTTCGCTCTTCGCGGCCCGTTTTGATTTTCCGATCCCGGTGCAGTAGGATGGGGCAGCCAGCGCAACGCCCCGAGATTACGCCTTGAAACATCCAGAATTCGACCACAGGACCTTCCTTTCCACCCTGCCGCTGCTGCCGGGGGTGTACCGCATGCTGGACGGGAAAGGCCAGGTGCTCTACGTCGGCAAGGCCGGCCAGTTGAAGAAGCGGGTATCGTCCTATTTCCAGAAGACCAATATCTCTCCGCGCATCCGGCTGATGGTGTCGCACATCGCGAACATCGAGGTGACGGTGACGCGCACCGAGGCCGAGGCGCTGCTGCTGGAAAACAACCTGATCAAGACGCTGAAGCCGCGCTACAACATCCTGTTCCGCGACGACAAGTCCTACCCTTACATCGTGTTCACCGGACACAGCTTTCCCCGCCTCACCTATTACCGCGGCGCGACCGACCGCAAGAACCAGTATTTCGGCCCTTACCCCAACGCCTATGCGGCGAAGGAAAGCCTGCAATTGCTGCAGAAGGTGTTCCGCCTGCGCACTTGCGAGGACAGCGTGTTCTCCAACCGCGCCCGCCCCTGCCTGCTCTACCAGATCCACCGCTGCACCGGCCCCTGCGTGGGGCTGATCTCGCACGAGGACTATGCAAAGAGCGTGCACAATGCAGCCCTGCTGCTGCAGGGCAAGCACGACGAGGTGGAAGGCACGCTGTACCAGGCTATGCTGGCCGCGTCGGAGGCGCAGCGCTACGAGCAGGCGGGCGTGTTGCGCGACCAGCTGCATGCGCTGCAAACCGTGCAGCAGAAGCAGTTCGTGGAAAGCGCGCGCGCCACCGATGCCGACATCGTGGCGGCGGCGGAACTGGAGGGCAAGCTGTGCGTGAA
The DNA here is from genome assembly GCA_035260545.1 of Gallionellaceae bacterium. Classification (GTDB taxonomy): domain Bacteria; phylum Pseudomonadota; class Gammaproteobacteria; order Burkholderiales; family Gallionellaceae; genus DATDDB01. The sequence goes on from DATFUZ010000020.1 coordinate 7,022, forward strand.
CCTCGCCATGGTGCGCGGGGGGCGCCACCTGGGCGACAAGGCCTTCTTCCCGCAGAACGCGTGGCAGGGCGCGCCGGACGGCGAGGGCGAGAATGCACGCGGCGAAGCGCTGGAGGCCTTCCTCGCCCAGCATTATCTCGAGCGCAGTGTGCCGCCGCTGATCCTGGTAAACGAGGAGATTGCCCCCGAGTCGGTCGCCGCGCTGGAGGAATTGCTGGCCGCGCAATCCGGCGGCAAGATCACGATCCGCGGCGGCGCCACGGGCGAGCGGCGGCGCTGGCTGGAGATGGCGGTGCAGAACGCAATGATGGCACTGCGCCGCCAGGCGGAACAGGAAACGGGACAGAACCGGCGCCTGGAAGGGCTGCGCGAGGCGCTGGACATGCCTGATCTCGCGCGCATCGAGTGCTTCGACATCAGCCATACCATGGGCGAGGCGACGGTCGCCTCGTGCGTGGTGTACGACAACCTCGACATGCGCTCCTCGGAATACCGGCGCTACAACATCACCGGCGTGACCGCGGGCGACGATTACGCTGCCATGCGCCAGGCGCTGACCCGCCGCTACCAGAAGCTTGAGGCGGCCGATCCGGGCGCACCGGGCGGCAAGCGCCCCGACCTCGTCCTGATCGACGGCGGAGCGGGTCAGCTCAGGGTGGCAATGGAGGTGATGGCCGAACTGGGCCTGAACGAGATCCAGCTCATGGGCGTGGCCAAGGGACCGGCCCGCAAGCCGGGCGAGGAGGAATTGCTGCTGCCGCACGCCGAGACGCCCATGCATCTGGCGCCGGACAGCCCCGCCCTGCACCTGATCCAGCAGGTACGCGACGAGGCGCACCGCTTCGCCATCGCCGGCCATCGCGCACGGCGCGGCAAGGCGCGCACTGCCTCTGCCCTCGAGGAGATCAGCGGCGTGGGCGAGAAACGCCGCCGGGCGCTGCTCGCCCACTTCGGCGGCATGAAGGGCGTGCAGCAGGCGAGCGTGGAGGAGCTGGTGCAGGTTGAAGGCATCAGTCGCGCGCTTGCCGAAAAAATCCACCGCCAGCTGCGCTGAAGGCCGAGGCAGCCCGCTCAACACATACAGGTATTCATATACCTGTTTACACGTACTTTAATCCCAAATAAAACGGGAGCGGCCGCAGTCTTTACGCTAGCCAAACCTGACTAGTGCATTTGGGTGATAACAATAGTCAGGAAACCAGAATAACATCGCGGCCATTCTTAAAATATTACAGTCGCGGCTCCAGGAACCATAAGTTGACTAATGCCCATCAATTGATATGCGGCGCAGCCTTCTGTTGTCTGCTGCTAACCGCGAGGGCCGGCGCACAGCCGGGAGATGCGGCAGCCATCGCGCAAGCGCGCAAGGATTACGCCGAGGCCATGAAGGGACATGACATCGGCCTGCAGAATGCGATGCGCGCCGAACTCGCCGCCCAACTGGCCATGTCCAGACAACGCGCACCACGCAAGCATAGCCGCCCGGCACCCCGGCGTAACAGCCGGCATGCGCCGGGCGAGTGACCGCGCGGACCCGGGATCCGCCGGCGCCCGGGGGCGCCATGCACTTCATCGTTCAGTTAAGGTGTTTTACACCATCAAGGGAGGAAAATGGCAATAGAACTGTTCAATAACGGGACGCACCTGTGTCTGATGTTCGACGATCTGGTGGACGATTCCAGCGGCGCAGCCGTGCAGGCCAATCAGTTCCTGATCGTGGACCATGGTCACGGCGCGCTGATCGACCCGGGCGGCAACATGACCTACAACGGCCTGCTGATGGAAATGCACAATTATTTCTCGCCCAGGCATCTGGAGTACATCCTGGCCTCGCATGCCGATCCCGACATCATCGCCTCCATCAACAAGTGGATGATACACACCGATTGCAAGGTGCTGATCTCCAAGCTGTGGTCGCGCTTCATCCCGCACTTCTGCAGCGCGGGCAACATGGAAGGCCGGGTGCAGGCCATTCCGGACGAGGGCATAAACATTCCGCTGGGCAAGACCATGCTCAAGGCCATACCCGCCCACTTCATGCACTCCGAGGGCAACTTCCAGTTCTACGATCCGGTGTCCAAGATCCTGTTCTCCGGCGACATGGGCGCATCCATCGTCCGCCACGACGAGGCCGATGTCCCGGTGGAGGACTTCAACTCGCACATTCCGCTGATCGACGGCTTTCACCGCCGCTACATGGTTTCCAACAAGATCTGCCGCTTCTGGGTGAACATGGTGCGCCAGATGGACGTGGAAAGCATCGTCCCCCAGCATGGGCGCATGTTCAAGGGCAAGAAGGTGGTGAATGAGTTCCTGAACTGGATCGAACAGCTGCCCTGCGGCGTCGACACCATGACCCAGGCGCACTATGCCATTCCCTGAGCGGGCGCTGCCCTGAACCAGGCCGCTGCGCCTGTGCTGTCCCCAAGGATGGAAAACAGGCCCCTGCGCGCGGAGCGCCGCGGGGGCCGCACAGGCACGCCCGCCGTATCCGGACAGACGGCAAGGAAGAACGGCGCGGCGGAGGAATTTGGGGTGGCTGATGGGACTCGAACCCACGACAACCGGAATCACAATCCGGGGCTCTACCAACTGAGCTACAGCCACCATGGAAACGGTGTACTACTATCTGTCCGGCATGGCGGGTCCGGACAAATTTTTCAGGGCAACGACAACGATGGCGTGCCCGACAGGAATCGAACCTGTAACCCCCAGCTTAGAAGGCTGGTGCTCTATCCGGTTGAGCTACGGGCACATTCCCGGGCAAGCCAAGCTGCACTGCTGACCAGCATGCTGCTGGTCGGGGTGGAGAGATTCGAACTCCCGACATCCTGCTCCCAAAGCAGGCGCGCTACCAGGCTACGCTACACCCCGAAAAGGGCGGCACTATACCGCGGCCGCGCGGAAAAATCAATTGCCACGCGCTCTCTTGCGCACGATTTCCCGGCGTGCAAGGATGAGGTAGTAGGCCATGGACCACAAGGTGAGCAGTGCGGCAATGTACATCAGCCACGTTCCGACCTCGGCGCAATTGATCCCGATCAGCCGTTCCTGGTAGAGCAGGAACAGGATGGCCAGCATCTGGAAGGTGGTCTTGACCTTGCCCAGCATGGATACGGCCGTGCTCTTGCTCTCGCCGAGCTGCGCCATCCACTCGCGCAGTGCGGATATGGCGATTTCGCGGCCGATGATGATGAAGGCGATGATTGCGTCCAGGTGCAGATAGGGGTCGAGCTGGCCGAAGCTCACCAGGAGAATCAGCGCAGCGGTGACCATGAGCTTGTCGGCCACGGGATCGAGAAAGGCGCCGAAGGCGGAACCCTGGTTCAGTTTTCGCGCGAGGTAGCCGTCCAGCCAGTCGGTGATGGAGGCGAGCCAGAAGACGAACGTGCCGAACACGTGTTTGTAATGCAGGCTGATGGTCGCGTCCGGCACATAGTAAATGGCGATGAACACCGGAATCATCGCGATGCGGAACAGGGTAAGGATGTTAGGAATGTTGTAGGTCATCAGGGCAACCTGGTTCGTGCATTAACGTTGACGGGAATACGCCGAACGCGCCCACCCCTTGGGCAGCCGGACTATGCGCCAGGCAAGCCCGCGGACAGCCGCCTTGCCACGGCGATGCTTTTATGCCATATGCATCTTTTCCGGAGTGTGTTAATTGTAGCATAGGGTTGGGGGCGCCATTCCAGCAAGTTTGGCCCACCGGATGCCGCTGTCGGAGCGGGCGCGCGCGGCGTGCGGGAACGCAGTCAATTTGAGATGGTTGCAAGGATGTGGAGCGATAAATTTTGCGTAATGGTGGTGGATGAGCATGCGTTAAGCAGGGAGGCCATCTGCCTGCTGCTGTCCCGCGCCCTGCCGCGCGCCCGCGTGTTCGAACTGTCCCCCGGCTGCCGCGAGCTGAACCTCAAGCCCTGCAGCGGCAGCCTGTTACTGTTCGGCGTACGCCCGCCCTACCTCAGGTCGATCAATCTGCTGGCCAAGCTGCGAACACGGTTTCCGCAGTCACCCATCGTGCTGCTGGCGGAAGACATGAACGGCCGCGTGCTGCAAATGGCGCGGGCGCGCGGTGCGACCGGGCTGTTTCACACGTCAGGCAATGCGGATGACCTGCTGGGCGTGATGCAGCACACGCTTTCGGGCAAACACTGCTTCCCGCCGGCGCCGCCTGGCGAAGCGCCGCCTGTGGACTTCCGCTTCACGCCCCGCCAGATCGAGGTGCTAGACCTGCTCTGCCAGGGCAAGAGCAACAAGGAGATCGGCGCCGCGCTCAACCTGAGCGGCAACACCGTGCGCACCCACATCGCAGCGATCTTCGCCATTCTGGGCGCGCGCAACCGCACCGAGGCCGTGGTCTCCAGCCGCCACCTGATCTGATGCGCCCCGTCAACGCCGTTCCAGCAACTGCCAGAATTCCTCCGCAGGCATGGGAGCCCCGAACAGATAGCCTTGCGCGTAATCGCAGCCGGACGCCAGCAGCAGTTCGCGCTGCGCCGCAGTTTCCACCCCTTCCGCCACGACCTGCATTCCGAGTTTGTGCGCCATCACGATGATGGCTTCGCACAGCGCCTGATGGTCTGTATTGCTTTCGAGATCGCGGATAAGGGAACGGTCGATCTTGAGCAGATCAATGTTGAAATCCCTCAGGTAGGCCAGCGAGGATGAGCCGGTGCCAAAATCGTCGACGGCGATGCACATGCCGGCTTCATGAAAGGCCCGCAGCTTGTCATTGACCGCCGTATCGGCGTTCATCAGCATGCCTTCGGCGATTTCAACCGTGACGGCAGAGCCGTCCAGCCCGATCTGCCGCAGGTACTCGGGCCACGATGCGGTGCCGGAGGCGTCGTGGCGCATCTGCACCGACGACTTGTTGACGCTGATCGCGATCCCGGCGCGACCGGCGGCGCGCCAGGCGAGGACGTGCGCGGTCGCCTGGCGGAAAACCCATTCGCCGATGGGCACGATCAGGCCGGTGTCTTCGGCCAGCGCGACGAACTCCTCCGGGCCGACGATGCCGCGTTCAGGATGTTCCCAGCGGAGCAGCGCCTCGGCCTTGTGGATCTGCCCGCTGGCGAGAACCACGATCGGCTGGTAATACACGCGGAACTGCCCTTGCGCCAGCGCCGCGCGCAGTTCGCCCGCCAGGCGCAGGCGTTTCCGGGCGGCCTCCTGCATGTCCGGCGTGAAGTAGCTGAAGCGGTTGCGGCCGTCGCCTTTCGCGGAATACATCGCCTGGTCGGCATTCTTGAGCAGGCCGTCGAGGTGCGTCGTGTCCGCCGGGTAGAGCGAGATGCCGATGCTGGCCGAGACGTATACCTCGTCCGGGCCGAGCTTGAAGGATGCCGCCAGTTTTTCCACCAGGTCCTGCGCGATACGGTCTATGCTTTCCAGGTCGTCCAGTTCGGAGAGGATGACCACAAACTCGTCGCCGCCCAGACGGGCGACGGTATCCGATTCGCGCACACAACTGACGACGCGCCCTGCGGCGTCCACCAGCAGCATGTCGCCCTTCTGGTGGCCAAGCGAGTCGTTCACCTCCTTGAAGTGATCCAGGTCGATGAGCAGCAGGGCCATGGGCCGGCCGGTGCGGTGCGACTTCTTGGCTTCCTGCTCCAGCCGGTCGTGAAACATCTGGCGGTTGGGCAGGCCGGTGAGGCCGTCGAAGTTGGCCTGGCGCCAGATCAGTTCCTCAGACTGCTTGCGCTGTGTGATGTCGGTAAACAGCGCAACGTAGCGGTAGGCGCGGCCCGCTTCGTCGCGGATGACGCTGATGGTGAGATGCTTCGCGTGTATCTCGCCGTTCTTGTTGCGGTCCCAGATCTCACCCTCCCAGTATCCACGCCCGATTATCTCCTGCCACATCGCGCGATAGAACTCCCTGTCGTGCCGCCCGGAGGCGAACACCCGGGGGTCCTGGCCCTGCACTTCCTCCAGCGTATAGCCGGTGATCTGAGTGAATGCCGGATTCGCGGCGATGATGCGGTTATGCTCGTCGGTAACCAGCACCCCCTCCCCGGCATGCTCGAACACCTCGGCGGCAAGCTGCAGCGCCTCTTCCGCGCGCTTGCGCCCGGTGATGTCCAGCAGCGAAGCCAGGCTGCACGCCGTGCCGTCGTAAATCACCCGCGCCGCGTTGACCTCTATCCAGCGCGTCTCGCCCTTCCGCGTCAGCAGCTCGATCTCGTACTGCATGGGCACATCCTCGCCGCGCTGGCGTGCGGCAATGCGATCGAGCACCTGTTGCCGCGAGTCCGGGTGCACCAGATCCGAGACGTTCATGCCGAGCAATTCCTCGCGGCTGTAGCCCGACAGGCGTTCCATGGCCGCATTGACGAACAGCAGCCGGTTGCCGTCCAGGATGTTGATGGCGGTAGGCGAAGAGTCCACCAGCATCTGGAAGGTTTCGCGACTCTCCGCCAGCGCCCGCTCCATCTGTTTGCGCTCGCCGATGTCGGTGATCATGGCGAAACCGCCGCGCACTGCGCCGCGCGCATCCTTGAGCCAGGTGGCCGTCACCAGCCCCCAGCATATACTGCCGTCCTTGCGCCGGAAACGGCGCTCGATGACGCGGCGCAGGTCCATGCCGTCCTTGCGCTCGCGCAATTCCCTGCGCAGCTTGTCCTGTTCGTCCGCCTGCACGAAATCACTCACCGGCCGCCCCAGCATTTCCTCGGGCCGGTAGCCCAGCATGCGGCACAGCGCCGGGTTCACGAAGTCGGTATTGAGGTCGGCATCCAGCGACCAGATGCCTTCGTTGCTCAACTCGACGAACTGCCGGTACTGCTCGCGGCTGCCCTCCAGCTCGGCGGCGGTGGTTCTGACTTCCGCGCGCAGGCGGGCCGATTCGACCTGGCCGCGCAGGGTGACCACGCCGAATGCCAGGTCGCGCGCCAGCTCCTCCAGCAGCCTTACCTCCTCGGAATCGAAGGCATCCGGCTCCGGTGCATAGATGGACAGCGCGCCGAAAACGGCGCCCGCCGCGTTCAGCGGCAATGCAATGCTGGACTGATAGCCGCGCTCCAGGGCGCTCTTGCGCCAGGGCGCCAGTGCGGGGTTGGTGAGAAAATTCCGGTTGATCTGGGTCGCGCCCGTGCGGATCGCGGTGCCGGTGGGCGCGCGCCCGCGCTCGTTGTCGGCCCAGCTCACACGCAGTTGCTCGACATAGCCCGCCTCGTCGCCGTACCAGGCGACGGGTTCCACGCTCCTGGCTTCATCGTTGCGGGCATAGCCCACCCAGGCCATGAGGTAACCGCCGGTCTCCACCACCAGGCGGCAGACTTCCGCCAGCAGTGCAGTCTCGTCGGTCGCGTGGAACAGTGCACGGTTGCAGGAGATCAGCAAGCGCAGCGCCCGGCCGGCGCCTCGTGGTTGATGCATCTGTGCCTGGTCTCGAATCATGGGGTCTGCGTCCTCTCGGCGTATCCGCAAACGCCCGCATCGGCTGGCGGGCCGCATGGCCTGACGGGGATGCCGCCGGCTCTTTATATTCTGGTTGCGCGCACAGAGCGCGTCTCCCCCACGGAACAAATATACCGCAACTAATTCATGCAAGTAACATAATTTTTCACGTTATTTTCCACCTCAACGCCGGAAATCGGCCGCCACCGGCCGATGTTTCTTGGTAACATTTGGTGACACCCCCGGAGAGGCGGGGGTATTGTCATGGCGCGCGCGCCAACCCCACACCACCCCAGCGGATAACACCATGAAATCGTTCCGACTTCTCGCCCTCACGCTAGCGCTGCTGGCCTGCTGTTTTACCGGTCCCGCCGCTGCGCGCACCGCGCACCCGGCCGAGCAGCGCCTCGTCGGCATCTGGCAGGATGACAAGGACCCGGAGAACATCATCCAGTTCTTTCCCGACCACAGGGTGCGCATCTATGTCTCCAGACGAGATGGCCAGGCCGATAAATTGCACTGGATCGACGGCCGCTGGCAATTGGCCCGCGGGCGCGACCTGACCATGACGCTGCACATGCCCTCGAACGGCGGCATGTCCCGCGTCCGGAGGTTCACGCTGCTGTTCCGCAAGCAGGCGCTCGTGGTGAAGTCGCGCGGCAAGGTGGCGGGGAGACAGCACCGCATCAGCGAAGCCACCCTCAAGAAGCATCTCTGGTAAGCACGTTCCGGCGCGGATCCGGCCGGGCGGCGCACCTCAGCGCGAACGGTCGAAGAGAATCTGCAGGCGCAGCGTAAGCATGCCGCTGGAACGGTAGCCGCGGACTTCGGGGAAGTGTAGCTGCGGGCTGATCTCCAAATACATCCACTGCCGGTGCAACCGGTGCCGGTAGAGCATGAGCAGCACGTAGTCCGTCACGTGCGACTGCATGTGCGCATTGCTCAGTCCGATCACGCTCGCCTGGTACTGCATGGCAGTGCGCTCGTCCACCTTCTGGAACAGGATCATGTCCTGGCGCAGGTCCAACTGCTGCGTGGCGTTCGTCCATGTGCCGTTGCTGCTGGCGCGAAACAGCAGCGGGTCGCTGAGCGGGCGCTCGAAGTCGACTTGCGTCGTCTCGCCCGGCCCCGTGGTATTGAACCAGAAGAAGGTCTGCGCCGCGTTTATCCGCCAGTCGTCGCCCAGAGGAACCGCATAGCTGCCACGGAGGCGCGCGAACGGCGAGGTATTCAGGCCCGCAAACTTCAGGCCCAGATCATCTGAGATGTGCCAGCGCTGGTCCGCCGCCGCCCGTTCGACACGCACACCCGCGCCGTAGCTGCTCGGCGTCTGCGTGGTGGCAACCGGCTGGTTCACCTGGATCTGGCTGGTGGCGTTGGCGGCATTGACGTCGGGGTTGGATTCGATCAGCAGGTGAAAGCGCTTTTCCGTATTGGGCAGGTGCACCTTGGCCCGACCCTGCAGCACAAAGTGGCGCACGCCGGTATAGCCGACGACGCGCGTCAGGTCGAGCTGCAGCACGCTGTCGTTGGTTTCCTGATAGTTGCGGTCGTTGCCGAAAAAGCGATCCACCCCGCCAACGAAATCGACGAACTGCCGCGACAGGTAATCGCGCGGCGCGTCGATCACGTTCAGCACCGGCAGTGGCGGGATGGTGGGAATCCAGGACGGCCGCGGCGCGGCTGCCGGGACAGCAGAAGCCGGCAGGACACCGGAAGCGAGCAGCACAGCGGATGCGGGCACCGCGGCCGGCGCGGGGAGCACAGCCGCGGGCGTGGGCGCGGGCGCAGACGCAGGCAGCACGCTGGAAGCCGCGCTCACAGCCGGGGCCGAAAGCACAGCGGATGCGGGCACCACGGCCGACGCCGGGAGCACAGCCGCGGGCGCCGAAGCGGCGAGCGTAGCGGGCTGAGTCCCTTGCGGCTGCGCCGCCAGCGCCGTCAGCGGAACGAGCACAGCCGCGCCCATTGCGATCAAGGCAATGTGGGCGCGCAGCACAGCCATGGCCTCAGGCCGGGAACACCCCGGTCGAAAGATAACGGTCGCCGCGGTCGCACACGATGAACACGATGGTCGCGTTCTCGACCTGCCGCGATATGCGCAGCGCTACCGCCAGCGCGCCACCCGAGGAAATGCCGCAGAAAATGCCCTCCTCGCGCGCCAGCCGCCGCGTCATCTCCTCGGCGTCGGCCTGGCCCACGTATTCCAGCCGGTCCACGCGCTGCTTGTCGTAGATCTTCGGCAGGTAGGCCTCCGGCCACTTGCGGATGCCGGGAATCTGCGCCCCCTCTTCCGGCTGCGCGCCTATCACCTGGATGGCAGGATTCCGCTCCTTCAGGTAACGCGAGCAGCCCATGATGGTGCCCGTCGTCCCCATGCTGCTGACGAAGTGCGTCACCTCGCCGTGCGTGTCGCGCCAGATCTCCGGGCCGGTGCCCTCATAGTGCGCCAGTGGATTGTCCGCATTGGCGAACTGGTCGAGGATGATCCCCTTGCCCGCGTCGCGCAGCTTCTCCGCCGTGTCGCGCGCCAGCTCCATGCTGCCCGATGCGGGTGTCAGCACCAGCTCCGCGCCGAAGGCGCGCATGGTCTGCCGCCGCTCCACGCTCTGGTTGTCGGGCATCACCAAAATCATCTGGTAGCCGCGCATCGCTGCCGCCATCGCCAGCGCAATGCCGGTATTGCCCGAGGTCGCCTCGATCAGCGTATCGCCCGGCTTGATGTCGCCGCGCGCCTCGGCATGGGTGATCATCGACAGCGCGGGCCTGTCCTTCACCGAACCGGCGGGATTGTTGCCTTCCAGCTTCGCCAGCAGCACATTGCTGGTATTGCCGGGGATGCGTTTCAGTCTGACCAGCGGCGTATTTCCGACGAATTGTTCTATGGTGGGGTAAGCAGAGGTAGACGGCATGGATGGATCGCCTGCGCATTGAAGTATCTATGGCGAGAGTTTAACCCACAGGGACGGGGATTCACAAAGAAAAACCCGCCGGGCGCGGGCGCGGCGGGCTGTGGCGGATCGCGGCGGCTTATTGCTGCGCGGACTTGCCGCCCTGGTGCTTCTTGCCTTTCTTTTTCCCCTTCTTCTTGTTGTGCTTCTGGCCGTCCTGGCCGGCCTGACCTGCATTGGCCGGCGCAGCCTGCTTGCTCCCGGCCTGCGCGGGCTGGGCGTGCGTCGAAGAAGCGCCATTCACGGTCAGCCCGCCGCGCATTTTTGCCACCGTCTTCCCCCCAAAGCCCCTCACGTTCTTCAGGTCATCCACGCTCTTGAAAGGGCCATGCTGCTTGCGGTAATCGATGATGGCCTGGGCCTTGACCGGACCGATCCCCTTCACCGTATCCAGCTCCTCCTTGGTCGCGGTATTCAGGTTCACGGCGGCAAACGCGCCGAAGGAAAACGCAAAAAACGCAAACAGCGCCAACAGCAGTTTCTTCATCTCATATCCCCCCTGGAATTAATCACAATATCGTCCCGGCGCGCCTGCGCGCAGGACGGCGCATTATAGCAATGCCGCGCTCCCAACGGTCCATTCTGACCGCTCCTACAGCGCGCCCCACCCCCTGTGCGCCACCGAGTAGCGCAGGCGGGTCAGGGGCCGCCCCCCCGCGCTAATCTGCGAGCGTCATTGGACCAATCAGGAAACATGCCAAAACACAATCACCCCCGCCCCCTCCCCTTCACCATCGCATAAATCACCGGTATCACCAGCAGGGTCAGCACCGTGGAAGTGACCATGCCCCCCACCATGGGGGCGGCGATGCGGCGCATCACTTCCGAGCCGGTGCCGCTGCCCCACATGATGGGCAGCAGGCCGGCCATGATGGCGGCGACCGTCATCATCTTGGGGCGGACGCGCTGCACGGCGCCTTCCATCACGGCGGCATGGAGCTCCGGCAGGGTGGGCTGCATGACGCCGCGCTCTTCCCGCACCTTGCCCCAGGCCTGGTCAAGATAGACCAGCATCACCACACCCGTCTCGGCGGCGACCCCGGCCAGGGCGATGAAACCCACCGCGGCGGCGACGCTCACGTTATAGCCCAGCAGCCACATCAGCCATACGCCGCCCACCAGCGCGAAGGGCACCGAAAGCATGACGATGAGCGACTCGGTCACGCGCCGGAAATAGAGATAGAGCAGCACGAAGATGAGCAGGAGGGTGAGCGGGATGACAAGCTTCATCTTCGCCGCGGCGCGCTCCATGTATTCGTATTGCCCGCTCCAGGTCGCGTAATAGCCCGGCGGGAATTTCACCCTGGCGTTCACCACCTGCTGCGCGCGACGCACGAAGCCGCCGAGATCGGACTCGCGGGTGTCCACGAAGACATAGGCGGAGAGCAGCGCATTCTCGGTGCGGATGACGGGCGCGCCGCGCGAGATCTCCACCTTCGCCACCTGCCCCAGCGGAATCTGCGCGCCCTGCGGGGTGGGCACCAGCACCTGCCCGGCGATGCGCTGCGGGCTGTCGCGCAGCTCGCGCGGGTAGCGCACGATGACGCCGTAGCGCTCGCGCCCCTCCACGGTGGTGGTCACGGTCTGGCCGCCCAGGGCTACCGCCACCACATTCATCACGTCGCCGGTATTGAGGCCGTAGCGGGCCAGGGCATCGCGGTCCGGCACAATGTTGAGGTAGTAGCCGCCGGTGACGCGCTCGGCGTAGGCGCTGGAGGTGCCGGGCACGGTGCGCATCACGCTTTCGATCTGACGCGACAGCTTCTCGATCTGGTCCAGGTTCTGGCCGAAGACCTTGATCCCGACGGGCGTGCGGATGCCGGTGGAGAGCATGTCGATGCGCGCCCTGATGGGCATGGTCCAGGAATTCGCAATCCCCGGCATGCGCAACGCCTTGTCCATTTCCGCGATCAGCTTGTCCATGGTCATGCCCGGCCGCCACTGCTCCTGCGGCTTGAGGTTGATCACGGTCTCGAACATCTCCAGCGGCGCCGGGTCGGTCGCGGTGTCCGCGCGGCCGGCCTTGCCGAACACCGACGCCACTTCGGGGAAGCTCTTGATCACCCGGTCCTGCAGTTGCAGCAACTGTCCAGCGCGCGTGACAGACATGCCGGGCAGCGAACTGGGCATGTAGAGCAGCGTGCCTTCGTTCAGCGTGGGCATGAATTCGCTGCCCAGGCGGCTCCACGGATAGAAGGTGAGCGCCATGGCCAGCACGGCGGTGCCCAGCACCACGCTTTTGCGGCGCAGCGCCCATTCCAGCACCGGGCGGTAGATGTAGATCAGGAAGCGGTTGATCGGGTTCTCCTGCTCGGCGCGCAGCCGGCCGCGCACGAAATACAGCATCAGCACCGGCACCAGGGTCACCGACAGCAGCGCCGCCCCCGCCATGGCGAAGGTCTTGGTGTAGGCCAGCGGCGAGAACAGCCGTCCCTCCTGCGCCTGCAGGGTAAACACCGGCAGGAAGGACACCGTGATGATGAGCAGCGAGAAGAACAGCGCCGGCCCGACCTCGGCGCAGGAGCTTATGATCGCCTCCGCACGCGACTCGCCTGGTTTTAGGCGTTCGAGATGCTTGTGCGCGTTCTCTATCATCACGATGGCGGCGTCCACCATGGCGCCGATGGCGATGGCGATCCCGCCCAGGCTCATGATGTTGGAGTTGATGCCCAGCCCGCGCATGGCGATGAAGGCGATGAGGATGCCCACCGGCAGCATCAATATGGCGACCAGGGCGCTCCGCGCATGCAGCAGGAACACCAGGCATACCAGCGCCACGATCAGCCCCTCCTCGCCCAGGGTGTGCTCCAGCGTGCGGATGGCGCGCTCGATCAGCCCGGAGCGGTCATACACGGTCTGCACCGTGACTCCCTTCGGCAGGCCGCTGGAGATTTCGGCGATACGCGTCTTCACGTTGCGGATCACGTCCAGCGCATTCTCGCCGTAGCGTGCGACCGCAATGCCGGACACCACCTCGCCCTCGCCGTTCAGCTCGGTGATGCCGCGCCGGCTCGCCGGCACCAGTTCCACGCGCGCCACGTCGCGCAGCAGCACCGGCGTGCCGCCGTCGCTTTTCAGCGCCAGGGTCTCCAGGTCGCGGCTGTCGCGGAAATAGCCTTCGCCGCGGATCATGTACTCGGTCTCGCCCATTTCCAGCGTGCGCCCGCCCACGTCCCGGTTGGCATCGCGTATCACCTGCTCGATGCGCGCCAGCGGGATGTTGTAGGCGCGCAGCTTCACCGGGTCCACCGTCACCTGGTATTGCTGCACGAAGCCGCCGGCCGAGGCCACCTCGGCCACGCCCGGCGCCTTGCCGAGCTGGTAGCGCAGATACCAGTCCTGGATGGAGCGCAACTCGGCCAGCGTCTTGTTCTTCGCCAGCAGCGCATACTCATAGACCCAGCCCACGCCGGAGGCATCCGGCCCGAGCACGGGGGTGACACCGCGCGGCAGGCGGTCCGACGCCTGGTTGAGGTATTCGAGCACGCGCGAGCGTGCCCAGTAGACATCGGTGCCGTCCTCGAAGATCACGTAGACGAAGGACACGCCGAAGAAGGAGAAGCCGCGCACCACCTTGGATTTGGGCACGGAAAGCAGCGCCGTGGTCAGCGGATAGGTCACCTGGTCTTCCACCACCTGCGGCGCCTGGCCAGGATACTCGGTGTAGACGATCACCTGGGTGTCGGAGAGATCGGGCAGCGCGTCCACCGGCGTGTGCGCGATGGCGTAGGCGCCCGCAATCACCACAAACAGCGTGGCAAGCAAGACCAGGAAGGGATTGCGCGCGGACCATTTGATAAGCTTACTCAGCATGATGGTGCTCCGTCTTCGCGCCGTTCACAGGCGTGTCGTGGCCGGACATATCCAGGGGTTTGGCCCCGCTCTTGGGTTGGGGCCTATGCATGGTCTGGGACATGTCCATCTTCGTGGGCGCCGCCGCGGACGCGCTGCTCGCGGCTGCGGGCTGCGCCTGCGCCGCACCCGATCCCACCGCCCCCAGCGCCGATTTCAGGTTGCTCTCCGCATCCAGCAGGAAGTTGGCATGGCTGACCACCTGCTCGCCCTCGGCAAGGCCGCTCAGCACCTCGACATAATCTCCCGCCTGCTGCCCCAGCTTGAGCATGCGCGGCACGAATCGCCCGGGTGCGACCCGCACCATGGCGATCTGCCGCGTGCCGGTGTCTATCACCGCGGAGCGCGGAATGCTCAGCACCGGCCTGGCCGCCACCTTGGCCGAGAGATCAACGGTGGCGAACATGCCGGGGCGCAGCCTGCCCTTTTTGTTCGGCAACACGACCCGGACCTCCACCGTGCGGGTCTGCGGGTCCAGCACCGGGGCGATGAAGCTCACCTTTCCCTGGAAAACCTCGCCGGGATAGGCGTCCAGCGTAATGCTCACCGGCTGCTTGAGATGCAGCACGTCCTGATCCTGCTCGGACACCTGCGCCTGCACCCACACCGTGGAAAGATCGGCCAGCCGGAACAGCACCGTGCCCGCGGCGAAGCGCGCGCCATCCGTCGCAGGCTTGGCCAGCACCACGCCGTTGATCGGCGAGCGCAGCACCAGCCTCGCCGCGCCCTGCTTGAGCTGGGCCAGGTCGCGGTCGGAGATCTCCCAGTTCTGCAGACGCTTGCGCGTGCTGCGCGCCACGTCGGGCAGGCCGGATTGCTCGGCGAGCTGGTACTCGCGCACCGCGCTTTCCAGGTCCGGGCTGTACACCGTGAGCAGCGGCTCGCCGCGCGTCACGCGCTCGCCGGTGGCGTTCACGTGCAGCTTCTGCACCCAGCCGGAAAAGCGCGGCGCGACCTCGTAGAGATTGCGCTCGCTGGGCTGCACCACCGCGCTGGCGCGCACCGTGCGCGACAGCTTGCGCATGGTCGCGGCCTCGGTGGTCACGCCCAGCAGCTGCATGCGCTCGGGCGACACCGTCACACTCGCGCCGCCGGTTTCCTCGCCCGCATACACCGGCACGTAGTCCATGCCCATGGCGTCCTTCTTGGGCACGGGCGAAGTGTCGGGCAGGCCCATGGGATTGCGGTAGTAGAGTATCTTGCGCTCGTCCTGGGCGGCCGCGTTGGCGCCGGAGTGGCCGCCGGAGCGGGAGGCGGGCGCATGCGCACCCCACATGTAGCCGCCCCCCGCGCCCAGCACGGCGGCAGCGGCGATCAATGCAATGGTCGGGTATTTCATAGGTCGTCCCCTATCAACTGTTCGATTCCGGCCAGTTCGACCTGCTGCGCGACCTGCGCATCCAGTTCGTCCAGCCTGGTTTTTTCCACCTGTTGTTTGGCGTCGAGCAAAGTCGCGAAATCGACATTGCCGTTGCGGTAGCCGGCGAGCGCACCCTTGAACGCCACCTCCGCCAGCGGCAGCGCGCGCTGGCTGTCCAGCGCCTCCTGCTGCTGCGCGGCCCGCAAGGCGGCAAGCCGCTCGCGCAGCGCGCCCAGCAGCCGGGCTTCGGCCGCCTGGCGGCGGGCGCGGCTCGCATCCGCCGATTCCGCTGCCGCACGCTGTTCGGCGCGGTGCGCGCTGACTTGCAGGGGAACGGTGAATTCAAGCACGGCGCCGAAGGTATTGAAGGTGCTGCCGCGCTCCGTCGGACCGATGCCGACGAGGAAATCCGGCCTTTGGTTACGGCGGGCGAGATCGGAGCGGCTTTCCGCGGCGTTCACCTGCGCGCTGTCGCCGGCCAGCTCCGGGCTGGCCTCGCGCACGCGCTGGGTGAGCGCGGCCTCGTCGAGCGCGGCCGGGGCGGGTATGGGACGCAGTTCGGCGGGCGCCTGCAAAGGCGCGTCCGCCGGGCGGTTGAGCAGGGCGTTGATGCGCGCCTGGGCGCGGCTGTATGCCGCGGTCAGCGCATAGCGTTCGGTCTGCAGCGAAGACTGCTGCAGTTGCGCGCGTATCATCTCCTGCTGGCTGACCAGGCCGGTTTCATAGCGCGATTTCGCCACCTGCGCCACCGAGTCGGCGAAGGCGGAAAGCTCGGCGTTGATCGCCAGCGCCTGATACGCCCGGTAATAGCGGGCAAAGGCCAGCTTCACCTCGGTGCGCAGCGCGGCGCGCACTGCGCGCTGACTCTGGACGGCCACATCGGCGTCGGCCTCGGCCGCCTGCTTCTGCGCATCGCGCTTGCCCCAGCCCGGGATGGGCTGGAGAAACTTGTACATGGTCATGCCGTCCTGGCGCGGATCCAGCGTGGGGTTGTTGCGCGGCACATCCCACCACTCTATGCGTACGCTGGGGTCGGGCAGCGCGCCCGCCGCCTCGGCGCGGTCTGCGGCGCTCGCGGCTTCGTGCTGCGCCGCCTGCAGCTCGGCGCTATTCTGCTCCATCCATTGCAGCAGACTCTGCGCGCTGGCCCCTGGCGGACCGGCATCAACGCCCGGCGGGGCGCCCCATGCCGGCGTGGCCGCAAGTGCGGCGCAAATTATTAATATTTTCAATGTAGTGCCCATATCCGTTCTCCGACATGCGCCGCGGACGGCGCATCACCATGCGGAACATGCGCACGGCACACCCTCCCGCGGATGCGGGATGGCCGCGCGCCGGGCGGGCTAATTCAGCAGGGAGCAGTACAGGATGGGAAGAGGCGGACTGGCCGCGAGCTGCGGCTCGGTCGGCACGCGTACGGTGAGGCCTTGCGCCAGGGGAACCAGCACGTGCAAGACCGCGGGGCTGACGGGCGGAGCGGTCAACTGCGCATGGTCGAGGCTGACCTGGGTGGCCTGCGAGCAGTGGGTGAGGCAGACCTCATGGCCTGCTTGGCCGACATGGCAGGACATGCCCGCCTGCACCTGCACGGCGGTAGCCGGCGCCACCGGCATGGCGGCATAGGCGCTGCCCGGGATCACCCATTGGGCGAACAGGGCCAGTGCCATCAGCAGGCGCACGATGCGGCGGTTGAGTTTGAGCGGCAGTTTCATGTCGGTTGTTGTGCTTGTCAAATGGGCAGGGAACTCGCCGGATGCCTCATTCCGTAATCCATCGGACTTCCGCTCCGCGAGCAAGTTCCGCCGCGAATGAAAAATCCGTTTTTATCATAGGCCTGCGGCCAGACGCTGTCAACGCGCCGCCTATTCCAGCCAGATGAACGTGCCCATGCGCCCGGTCGCGCCGTCGCGGCGATAGGAATAGAAACGCGCGCGGTCCGTCACCGTGCACAGGCCGCCGCCGTATGTGCGGCCGACGCCCAGCGCCTCCAGGCGCTGGCGCGCGAGCAGGAAAATGTCGGCCAGGTATTTGCCGTCGCGGTCCGGCGCCGGGGCAAAGGCCCGCTCCGCCTGCGGCTGCACCGCCATGAAAGCCTCGCGCACCTCCGCCCCCACCTCGAAGGCGGCCGGGCCGATGGCCGGGCCCAGCCAGGCCATGAGGTTTTGCGGCGGCACGCCCATGGCCGCCACCGTGCGCTCGATCACCCCGTTGCACAGGCCGCGCCAGCCCGCATGGGCCGCGCCCACCGCCGTGCCCTTGTCGTCGCACAGCAGCACCGGCAGGCAGTCGGCCGTCATCACCACGCACACCGAACCCGGCTGGCGCGCGACGCAGGCGTCGGCCTGCGGCAGACAGCCCGCGGCGTCGGCATTGGCGACCGCCACGCCGTGCACCTGGTTGAGCCACACCGGCTCGGAAGGCACCAGCGCCGAGAACAACTGGCGGTTCTTGGCCACGGCCAGCGGCGCATCGCCCACATGTTCGCCAAGGTTGAGCGTGTCGTAGGGCGCCTCGCTCACCCCGCCCCGGCGCGTGGTCTGCAGCGCGCGCACGTTGGTGGGCGCCAGCCATTCCGGCACGATGCACTGTTCGATCAGTTTCATGATGCCACCTCCTTCGCCGCGTGGCGCACCGCCTCGATCAGGTCGGCCATATCCTGCGGCAGCGCCGCCTGCCATTCCATCCAGTCCCCGCTTTCCGGATGCTCCAACCCCAGCCGCGCCGCGTGCAGCGCCTGGCGCGGAAAGGCGGCGAGAACGGCGCGCATGTGCGCCGGACACTTCTGCGGCCCCTTCAGATACACCGAATCCCCCACCAGCGGGTGGCGGATGGACGCCATGTGCACGCGGATCTGGTGGGTGCGCCCGGTCTCCAGCCTGCAGCGCACCAGCGTGCAGCCGGGAAACCTTTCCGCCACATGATAATGGGTGACCGCATGCTTGCCGTGAGCGTCTATCGCCATTTTGGTCCGCTGCGTGGCGTGGCGGCCCAGCGGCGCATCCACCGTGCCGTCGTGCGCCACCTCGCCATACACCAGGGCATCGTATTCGCGGTGCACGCTGCGCGCCTGGAGCTGGCGCACCAGCGCGGTCTGCGCGGTGAGCGTCTTGGCCACCACCAGCAGGCCGCTGGTGTCCTTGTCCAGGCGGTGCACGATGCCCGCGCGCGGGATTTCCGCGAGCTGCGGCGCATGGTGCAGCAGCGCATTGAGCATGGTGCCCTCCCAGTTGCCGCTGCCCGGATGCACCACCAGCCCGGCGGGCTTGTTGATGACCAGCAGGCTGTCGTCTTCGTAAACCACGTCGAGCGCGATGGCCTCGGCGCGGTGCGGCTGCTCCGAGGGGTGGGCCTGCGGCGCCACCTCGATCTCCTCGCCGCCCCACACCTTCTGCCGCGTCGTGGCCGCCGCGCCCCCTACCTTCACCAGGCCCTGCTCTATCCAGGCCTGCAGCCGGCTGCGCGAATAGTCCGGCAAAAGCTTCGCCAGGGCCTGATCCAGGCGCAGCCCGGCCAATTCGCCGGGCACGGTGAACGCAAGCGTGGACGGCTGCGGGGATGTATAATTGGCGGATGTCATTATGGATTCTGTCATGCGTTATAGTTTAGCCTTAATCCTGCTGCTCTCGCTAACCGGTTGCGGCACCACCGCCCATTCCCTCTCCGACGGCGACTCCAAGGGCCCGGCCAAACCGGCGGGCGACATGTACAAGGAGGCCATGGCGGACATGAAGGACAGGAGCTACGACAAGGCCTCCAAGGTGCTGAAGTCGCTGCTGTCGCGCTACCCCTACGGCTATTATTCGCAGCAGGCACAGATGGAGCTGGCCTACGCCTATTACAAGCAGCCGGACCCCGAGTCCGCGCTCAGCGCCGTGAACACCTTCATCAAGGAATATCCCACCAGCCCGCACCTGGACTACATCTACTACCTGAAGGGGCTGATCCACTTCTACCCCAGCACCAGCTTTTTCCGCAACATCGCGCCGAACGACCGCGCCGACACCGACCCTGAAAACGTGGAAAAATCGTTTGAGGCCTTCAAGCAACTGGTCACCCGCTTCCCCAACAGCATCTACGCGCCCAACGCCCGGCTGCGCATGCAATACCTGGCCAACACCCTGGCGCGCCACGAGCTGAAGATCGCCCACTACTACATGCGCCGCGGCGCCTACGTCGCCGCCGTCAGCCGCGCAAAGGACGTGGTGGTCAACTTCAGCGACACGCCGCAAACCATAGACGCCCTGCGCGTGATGGTCGTGTCCTACGACCAGTTGGGCCTCACCAAGCTGCGCGACGACACCCAGCGCATCCTCGACCTGAACACCCGCACCAGCCCGGCCGCAGCATCGGCACCGGCGGCGGCAACACCGGACCCGGCAGCGCAGACCTCGGCGGAACTGGCACCGCCGGCGGCCGCGCCCGTCCCGGCCAAAGTCGCCGCCGCCCCGCAGGCCAGCCCCCCGCCGCAGACCGCCAAACCTTGACGGCTGACCCGGCCAGCGCAACCATGACACGGAGCCCCGCATGAAATTCTGTCCCGAATGCGGCGCCCCGGTCGAAGTGCGCATTCCCCCGGACGACCACCGCGAGCGCCACGTCTGCCCCGTCTGCGGAGCCATCCACTACTACAACCCCAAGGTCATCGTCGGCGCCATCCCCGAATGGGAAGACGGCCGCATCCTGCTCTGCCGCCGCGCCATCGAACCGCGCCACGGCCTGTGGACCCTGCCCGCCGGCTTCATGGAAATGGACGAGACCACCCCCGAAGGCGCCGCGCGCGAAACCCTGGAAGAAGCCAACGCCCGGGTCGAAATCGGCGACCTCTACGCCATCTACAACCTGCCCCACATCAACCAGGTGCAAATGCTCTTCCGCGCCAAACTGCTGGACCTCGACTTCAGCCCCGGCGTGGAAAGCCTGGACGTGCAACTCTTCGACGAAAACGAAATCCCCTGGGACGAACTGGCTTTTCGCCCGGTGAAGTTTACGCTGGAACATTATTTCGCGGACCGCCGCGGTGGGCAGTTTGTGTTTCGCATGACCAGTCTGGGGCCTCCGCAGAAGTAAGCTGGCTGGGACTATCGTCCCTGCTCGGCCCATTGTTCATCGGGTTGTGATCTTTTGAACGGTCCGGCGGTGCCCGCCGTTTTGCGCCGGGGTTGCCGGCAGCAAGTCCCTTTCTTTGCTCGTGCAAAGAAAGGAACCAAAGAAAGCACACCCCAATCCTCCATCCCCTGCGGGGATACCCTCCTCTGCTCGGCAGGCCAGGCCTCCGCGTAAACTCGCACGATCCGCACTTCGTGCGGCCACGTGCTCTAACATACGCGTCGGAAAACCCCTGTCCTGCCTGCGCGACTCGGTGGCGGATAAGGGGACGATGAGCTGTCGTGTGCGCTTCGCGCACGGCGATTGTGTTTAGCGCCAGCGTCGCTTGCGCGACGCTGGCGAAAACATCCGGCGCATTACGCCTTACGGCTAATGCGCCCTACGCGGGCTCACCAACCTCGTCGCCCCGCAAGAGTTTGCGTACCTTATTCCGCAACTCATCAAGCAACGGTTGTATTTCATCGTGTGTCGTTTGGGAAGCCTCGACCCAAAACTTCACATCATTCGCTTCCTGCCCAACTTGACGAGATACAAGTGCGTTCCACATGAGTCCGTTGATCTTCTTAAAACTGTCGCTCAACTCCGACCGGAGAAAAATATCGTTCTTATTTATGTAATCACGGTATCTCGACCACGCAGTTTTTGCAGAATGCAAGTCATACCAGAACAGCAATTCTTGATAGCGTTTATTCCTGTCCTGCGCCACCCTGACTTCTTCTTGGTGGGCGTCGGAAAGCTTCGAACTCCCAAGTACTCCCCGCAACTGCTCATCCGTTAAACGCGACAAGTCAGGAAATTCCTGAAACATAGCTACTATGGCATTCAGTTTGCCCAGCGCGTCATGCAGGAGCCCCCAAGCCTCACCCAAAACAGAAAACTCTCGATCCTGTAGCTTGATGATCTTGCTGAGTTCGGAATCCAGCTTCTTCTTAAGCTCCTGGAGTTCTTTTTGGTGCTCGTGACGCTCAGTCTCCAGCTGAGCTGCGAATTTCGATTCAATCCACCGCTCAGCAAGAAATCGAAATACCAAGTAGGCGACCGCCGTCGGCCCGCCGCCGTATACGAGAAGCCCGGTAAGTACCTCACCAATAGTCTGCATGCTGGCTACGCCAACTCCCATGGACGGTCGCGCCGGCGGTGCACTGGTTTCAACTTCCCAGCGTTTCGCAATGACTGGGCTGCCCATCGCACATCGTATTGCCATGTGTAAAGCAGGTCGCCCGAATTGTTGAGTTCGCCCTGATAGTTCTCCCAAATGTACTTGGCTACGTCCTTCGGCCATCCTTTCCCGCCACGACTCATGAGAGCCTTGAGAACCCAGTCCTTCATATCTTCTCGCGTTGCCATAATGTGCTCCGAGTAGTAATTCGTGCTCACGCGGTGCATGCCGCAATCTACGCCAGATACATTGCGATAAATGTATACGCCAGCATAGCGTAAGCTACGCTGGCGCCAAACACAATAACCGCGCGCGTAGTGCACACCAGGCCCCTCCTCCCCTGTGCGCCGTCCCACAGGTCGGGTGCAGGCGAGCGGAGATTGGGGCGAGCATTGTTCGAGCGCCGCAGTGGGCCGCGTTTTGTGTGGCCCGCCAGGGCGAGTTGCGCAGCCCCGCGAGCATGTGCCCGAGCAAGGGCCCGCGTGAGCGACGGCGCACCGGGGGCGCCTTCTTTTGGTTACTTTTCTTGGCAAGACAAGAAAAGTAACCGGCATGCGGGGCCGCCCCCCGCGCCAAACTCAGCGCACCAGCGAACCGCTCAGAAAACACACCACAAACAAGAAGGGAGCCTTCCGGCTCCCTGCTGACTACTTGATCCCCATCACCGAATCAAACCGTGCGGTCAAATCCGGCTGGTCCTGAAAGCGGTCGAACCTGCCGCCGCCCATTTCCTGGCTCAGCAGGTTGAGCCTGTCCTGCAGGGCGGGGTGGGTTTTGAACATGAGGGCGAGCTTGCTGTCCTTGGGGTTGAGGGTTTCCAGGGTTTGCAGCACGGCGGGCAGGCCGTAGGGGTCGTAGCCGGCGCGGGCGGCGATGACCACACCCATGCGGTCGGCCTCGAACTCGTCTTCCTTGTCGAGGCCGCGCGCATAGAGCTGGGTGCCGGCGTTCGCAAGCTTGACGAGGTTGGCGTTGCTGCCCTTGTCCTTGGTGGCTTCGCTGAGGAATTCGACCATGAGCTCGGTGCGCGCGCCCTTCTTGATGGCCTTGAGGTGGTGCTTGCGCAGGACGTGGGAGATCTCGTGGGCGAGCACGCCGGCGAGTTCGGCCTCGTTGTGCATGTGCATGAGCAGGCCCTTGGTGATGAAGACGTAGCCGCCGGGCGCGGCGAAGGCGTTGACGTCGTCATCGTCGAGCACGCCGAATTGCCACGGCAGGTCGGGGCGTTCGGTCTGCATGGCGAGCCAGCGGCCGACATCGTTGACGTATTTCTGCACGGCGGCGTTGTTCACCAGGGGGGCTGCGCCCAGCAGGTTGCTGGCGATGCCGCCGCCCATCTCAATCTCCTTGGATTGGGGAATGTCGCCGGTGGCGGTTTTCACTTGCTGGCCGACCTTTTCCACTTTTTTCAGGGCGCCCTTGATGTCGTCGAGGTTGCCGAAGTCGAAGGCGGCCGCGGGCAGTGCGCAGGCACACAGCAGGGTGGCCGTGGCGATGGCGAGCGGGATTGCGATTCTGGTCTTCATGTCGTTCTCCTCACTTGGCCGGGGCGGGCAGGTAGTCCATGTGCTCGGGCTTGAGGTGGCCGGCCTGGGCGAAGCGCTCGGCCTGCGCCTTGCTGACCTCGAGCGTGTGCATTTTCGCGAGCTGCTGGGGATTGGGGTGCGGGTTGTTCAGCTTTTCCTCGGAGAGCCCGCGCACGCCGGTGGTGCTGGTGCTGCCTGTGCCGCCGGTGGCGGCGACGTTGAACAGGGTGCTGAAGCCGTTGTCGCCCCGGCCCTGGGGCGCCTGGCCCAGGCGCAGGCTGAGCATTTTTACCCAGCCGGTCTTGCCTTCCACCTTGATGTGGTTCCAGCCGCCGCGGCGGCCGAGGATTTCGACCCGGGTGTTGGTGGGCAGGCTGCGCAGGGTCTGGGCGTCGGTGTAGTAGCGCGATTTGAGGTCCGTGGGGCGCACGGTGTAGGCGGTTTCGCCCGCGTGCGCCATGCCGCCGATCAGCAGTCCGCAGGCCAGCGCAAGGCTGGCGGCGAGCGCCCGCAGCGGCGATTTTCCCCATGCTTGGGATTTCATGCCTTCTCCTTTCGTTTCGGTGCAAACAATTCCACTTCCTCCTCGCGCCCCTTGACCTTGAACAATCCGTGCGGCTCGAAGTCGAAGGCATCGCCGCACTGCTCCATGGTGTCGCGCGAGACGAGAACGCGCGAGACGCCCTTGGTCAGTCCCTCGATGCGGCTGCCGAGGTTGATGGTGTCGCCTATGGCGGTGTAGTCGCTTTTCAGCTCCGGGCCGATCAGGCCGACCACGGCAGGGCCGGTATGGATGCCGATGCCGATGTCGAAGTTGTGGCCATCCTCGCCCAGTGTTGCCTTGAAACGCTCCAGCACGTCGGACATTTCCAGCGCGGCGGCGACGGCGTGCTTCGCGTGCTCGGGATCATCCAGCGGCGCGCCCCAGAAGGCCATGATGGCGTCGCCGATGAATTTGTCCAAGGTGCCGCCGTGGCGGAAGATCACATCCACCTGTTGCGAGAAATAGCGGTTGAGGATGGAGACGATTTCCTGCGGCGTGCTCTTTTCCGAGAGCGTGGTGAAGCCGCGGATGTCGGAGAACAGGATGGAGATCTCGCGGCTTTCGCCGGCGCGGGAGAGGCCGCCGTGGGCCACCAGTTCCTGCGCGACGACGGGGTTTACGAAACGCTGGAGCTGACGCATGGTGGCCTGCCGTTCCGCGCGCTCGCGCAGGTATTCGGCGATGGCGGCGGCGAAATAATAGGTCCAGGCGAAGAGCAGCGGGGTGAGCACGGGCAGCAGGTAAAGCCTGCCCACGGCAAGGTAGTTGGCGGCGAGCGCTGCGGCGCTTACCACGGCAAGCAGGATGCCGGTGCGGAGCACGGTGCTGCGCAGCACGCCGCGCTGCCGCTGCCCCGGGCGCGGCGCCGCGCCCCGCCGCGCAAGCAGCAGGTAGAGCGCGGCAAGCAGGCCCAGGGTGGTCCCCGCCAGGTACCAGCCCGGCGCGGGATGCATCATGCGGTGGTTCTTGAGGTCGTCCAGCGCGGTGGCCAGGATCTCCAGGCCGGGATACTCGCTGGCCAGCGGGGTGCGGTGCATGTCGTTGAGGCCGGTGGCGGCGGTACCGATGATGACGATCTTGCCGCGCAATTCATCGGGCGGCCGCCGGGGATGACGGCGATTGAAATCCTCATACAGGTCAGCGTAGGAAATATGCTTGAACGAATAGGCCTTGCCGCGCCAGGCGAGGAGCAGGGACGGCTGCTCCGGCGGAGCGTAGCCCAGGTCGGAAGCGACGCGCGCGGGCAACGAGGGGATGAGCCAGCCATCGTCCTCGGGATAGAGCGGATAGCGGCGGCCGACGCCGTCGCTGTCCGGCGTGAAATTGATCACGCCGACGCGCCAGTACTTGGGGGCGATGGCCAGCGGCGGCAGGATGGAAATGCGCGCCTGCAGGTCAGGATGGCGCGTGGGCAACAGGCCGAGCAGGGGCGCGACCTCGGTAATCAGCGGATTCCTGGGGTCGGATATGCCTTGGCGCCAGACCATGGGGAAATAGACCTTGGCGGGCGTATCCAGCGCGGCATTGAAGGCCCCATCGCTCTCGGGACGGTAACGGTCCTGCTCGGAAAACAGGATATCGAACACGATGGCCGCCGGCTGCTCGCGCGCGATGCCGCGCACCATCTCGCCGTGCACCTCGCGCGGCCACGGCCAGTTGCCGGCTACGTCCTGCATGCGCGCCAGGCTGGAGTCGTCGATGTCCACGATCACGATGTCGGGATCGGGACTGAGCTTCGCCGCCTGCTCGCGCACGAACAGGTCGGAGAGCTGGTTGGACAGCGGCAGCGTGGCGTGCAGCCACGTCGTCTCCGCCAGGGCGGCCAGCAGGAAAACTGCGGTGATGGCCAGCAGGGGCTTGTTTATCTTGCGTTTCATCCGGGCATGATAAATCACAATGGGGATATTTGCACCGGACGGCACCTGCCATGCCCGGGCGTGTGCAGTCCGCTGTGGCGAAAATCGCGGCGGGTGCGGCAAACCGTTTGCCTTCGTGCGATTTCCCCCTATAATTGCGCGAATAATCAGCAATCAATCATTTGTTAATCTTGTTCCCGCGCCTCCTGCTCCCCA
>DATFUZ010000021.1:0-7319 GCA_035260545.1 Gallionellaceae bacterium
AATCGCTTCATGTGAGTGTCCGCCGCGGAATGCGATGCACTCTCAACGTTTCACGGCCAATTCGGTTTACACGGTGGGAGTTTTGACACAGTCTGGGAACGAAGATGACGGCCGCCCGCCCGAGCACTTTGCCCAACGGCACTGTCATGTCGGGCAGTAACGATCGCATAAGGCCCTTTCAGTCCTCCGTCTTGCGGCGGTTATCTTCACGCTGCGCTCTGGCGCGCCATCCGTTGCGCGGCCGGCTGCATGGTGCGCCGCGGCAGCCCTTGAGAAAACCGATCACTCGGGCATGCGGCAGGCACGCATTCCGGCGACGCACGCCGCAGTCGGCGCCGGCATTTGTGCCGTGTGCCGGGCTTGCCCATCGCCGGGGTGGGACACAGCGCGCGGTCTACATGCCATGCAGTCGCTGGCCCAGCATATCCGCCGTGATGACGGTGATGCCTTTCTCCGATACGTAGAAGCGTGCGCGGTCCTGCTCGGGATCGGCGCCGACCTGCAACCCGTTGGGGAGAGTGCACCCCTTGTCCACGATCACCCGCTTGAGCACGACGTTTTCGCCTATCGTCACGCGCGGCAGGATGACGCTGTCTTCCACCTGGCTGAAGCAATTCACACGTACGTCGGAGAACAGCACCGACCGGCGCACGCTGGCGCCGCTGATGACGCACCCGCCGGAAACAAGCGAATCGATGGCGAGGCCGCGCCGTTCGGCTTCGTCAAATACGAATTTTGCGGGCGGCAACTGGGCCTGGTAGGTCCAGATCGGCCACTGCTTGTCGTACATGTTGAGGTCGGGCACCACCTTGGTCAGTTCCATGTTGGCTTCCCAGTAGGCATCCACGGTGCCGACGTCGCGCCAGTAGGGCGGGGCATGGGGTTCGCCGACGCAACTGTCCTCGAATTGGTGGGCGATGGTGCGGTAGCGCGAAATCAGGTAGGGGATGATGTCGTGCCCGAAATCGTGCGATGACTTGGTGTCCAGGGCGTCGCGTATGAGTTGTTCGTACAGGAACTTGGTGTTGAACACGTAGATGCCCATGCTCGCGAGCACCTTGTCGGTGTGGCCGGGCATGGGAGCGGGATTCTTCGGCTTTTCCAGGAAGCCGGTAATGCGGTTGTTCTCGTCCACCGTCATGACGCCGAACGCCGAGGCTTCCTCGATCGGCACGGTAATGCAGGCAACTGTCATGTCGGCCTGGCTGAGGACATGGCCCGCGAGCATCTTGCCGTAGTCCATCTTGTAGACGTGATCGCCGGCGAGGATGATCGTGTAC
This sequence comes from Gallionellaceae bacterium, assembly GCA_035260545.1. Taxonomy (GTDB): domain Bacteria; phylum Pseudomonadota; class Gammaproteobacteria; order Burkholderiales; family Gallionellaceae; genus DATDDB01. The sequence continues at coordinate 1,281 of DATFUZ010000021.1, forward strand.
TCCGGGTCATAGGTGCGCAGGATGTCGATGTTCTGGAACACCGCATCGGCGGTGCCTTTGTACCATTCTTCCTTGATGCGTTGCTGCGCGGGCAGCAGCTCGACAAACTCGCCGAACTCGCCGCGCATGAAGTTCCAGCCGCGCTGGATATGCTGGATCAGGCTGTGCGCCTTGTACTGCGTGACGACACCGATGCGGCGGATGCCGGAGTTGATGCAGTTTGAAAGCGGAAAGTCGATGATGCGGAATTTTCCGCCGAAGTGGACGGCCGGCTTGGCGCGCCAGTTCGTCAGGTCTTTGAGGCGCGTTCCTCGTCCACCCGCCAGTATCAAGGCGAGCGTTTGCTTCGTGAGCGTGCTGATGAAGCGGGAGGAGGACGGGGTGTTTTCCTGCATCATGGCGATTCTCCGTTGTCATGCACTGCAATCGGTCTGCTACCCCAACTGTTTTGATTGTAGCGTCTTCATCCGCAGACTGTCAGTGAAATACGCAATAGTGCGTATGAAATGCCGTGCCGCGGCGCCGCTCCGGAGGGAGACATCAAGCGTCATCCGCATTGCGCGGTCACAGTCCCTCGCGGATCCAGGTCCAGGCATCGCCGATATGCGCGGCGTCGAAATACCTCACCTCGGCCCTGGAGAATGGCTTCCACAGCAGCGTCATCCATTCCTCCCATTTCTTCTCGCCGACCATGGCGATCCGGTCCGTGTCGGAATAGTGTTTGATGCCGAATGCGAGATCGTCCCATGCGCCGTGCAGATCCCAGCCGTAGAAGTCTTCCAGCCTCACAAACAGGCGCACCTTGCCGGGGACGGCCGCAATCATCTGGTCCACGGCAGGTGCAAAGGAATGGTAATCCTCATCCTTCAATTTTCCGCTGAGCTTGAGCCCGAGGATGCGTGGACTGCCGGTTTCGATCTGGCTTATCATGGTTTTTGCTGTTCTCCGGGTTCTGTTCTGCGGCGCAGGGTGCCGGCTGGCGAGAGCGGGGCCGGTTGGCCCCATCGCGAGTGCCCCGCACGGCGGGCCGGATTTATTGTAAATCAAAAATGCCGGACTTTGCGCGGTGCAGACGTTGCGCTTCAACGGTGATAAAGTCACCCGCAATCCACCCGACAAAAGGCACGTTTATGCGCTGGCTCGCCGGTTTGATGTCACCCGCTGCAAGGGAAACGCTGGCCTTGAGGCTGTTCAGCTTCGCCCGCATACCGTTGCTGTCCTATGTGCGGCCCGCCGTCGCCGATATTGGACCGGAGCGCATGGTGGTCGTCATCCGGTTGTCGCGCCGAACACGCAATCATCTCGGCTCCATGTATTTCGCCGCGCTGTGCGCAGGCGCCGATTGTGTTGTCGGGGGCTACGCCATGCACTTCATCCGGGCTCAAAAGCGCCACATTTCAATGGTGTTCAAGGATTTCCAGGCGGACTTCCAGCGGCGCGCCGAGGGCGACGTGCATTTCATTTGCGAGCAGGGGCGGGACATTGCGCAGCTTGTCGGCCTTGCCGCGGCGTCGGATGAACGGGTCGAGCGGACGTTTGACGTGCTCGCCATCGCTCCCGCGCAGGGCGGCGAATGCGTGGCGACGTTCAAGCTGACCCTGTCGCTCAAGCATCTGGATCAGGCTACGCGATTGCGTGCTTCGCCGCGGTAGAACGCCTCGATATTGCGCGTGACTTCCTCCGCCAGCCGGGCCATGGCTTGCCGGCTGGCCCAGGCGATATGAGGGGTGACGATGCAATTGGGGCCGGCGACCTCCAGCAGCGGGTTGCCGTCGCGCGGCGGTTCGGTGGTGAGCACATCCACGCCGGCGCCCGCGATCCGGCCCTCGCGCAGGGCTTGGGCCAGCGCAGCTTCGTCCACCAGGCCGCCGCGCGCCAGGTTGAGCAGGATGGCGCCGGGCTTCATCTGCCGCAGTTCAGCCTCGCCGATGAGGTTGAGGGTTTCCGGGGTGAGCGGGCAGTGCAGGGAAACGGCGTCGGATTCTGCCAGCACCTGCTCGAACGGGACGCGGTCCGGGCGTATCTGCCGGGCACCTCTGCGTTCCGCTTCCAGCACCTTCATGCCGATCACGCCCGCAATCCGGGCAACGGCATGGCCGATGTCTCCGAGGCCGATAATGCCGAGTGTGCTGCCGTTGAGATCGTCAAGGGGATGACTGTGCAGCGCAAACTGCGTGGCATGCTGCCATGCGCCCGCCGTGACATCTGCATGGTAGCGGAGTATGTTGCGCCGCAGGGCGAACAGCAGGCCGAAGGCGTGTTCCGCCACGGAATGGGTGGAGTAGCCGCGCACATTGCAGACGGCGACCCCGCGGGTCCGGCAATGGTCCAGATCCACATTATTGGTGCCGGTGGCGGTGATGGCGATCAGCCGCAGCCGCGGCAATTTCTTCAGGACTTCCGCGCGCAGCGGCACTTTGTTGATGATCGCGACCTCCGCGTTCTGCAGGCGCACCGCTACCTGATCGGGGGGCGTGGCGGCGTATTCCTCCCATTCGAGCGGCACGGCAGGGGGTCGCATCGGCACCGGCAGGGTGCTGCGGTCGAGAAATACAATGCGGGAGCCTGGCATGCGGGAATTCCTGATCGGCGGTTCGTATGGGCCGGATTATAGCCGCCAGGGCGGGGTGCGGCGACACACCCATCAGGCAGGGTTCCCGGTGGCGCCCCGGCGGCCATGATGCTACAGGTGGCCGGAATCGGCGATTTCCTTGATCTGGATCAGGCTCCGGGTGCCCAGTTTGCGTATGCAGTGCGAGCGGTGGACTTCCACCGTGCGATAGCTGATGCCGAGCCGGGCGGCGATGTCCTTGTTGCTGTGGCCCGCAATCGCCAGCTTGAGCACGTCGCGCTCGCGCCGGGTCAGTTCCTCGAGCAGGGTGGCGTCGTGCCGCTGTCGCCGGGCTTCGGCCAATTTCTGCCGGGTGACGTCCTGAAGCGAGGAGAGGATATACTCCTTGCCGTCCAGCGTCATGCGGGTGATGTTGTTGAGGACATGTAGTTCGGTGCCGGATCTGTCATACAGGACCAGCGCGGCTTCCCGGATCGAGCCCGACGCGCTCAGCCGCCTGAGGAGGTCCTCCCCCAGGATGGGATCACGATGGATGCCCAGTTCGCGCGAGTGTCTTCCGATAGTCTCTTCCTTGCTGTAACCAAAAAGGCGGACCCAAGCCTCGTTCACAAAAAGGAAGCGATAGTCCGGCCCAACCGAAACGGCGGACGGCGAAATCGATTTTTCGAAAAACGCGCTGAAGATCTCTTCCAAAATTCGCCTGCCTTCTGAAGAAAAAACGCTTTCAAAATAAAAGCCTGAATTTCGCAGTGCATGGGCAAACCAAAAGATGGGCCCCGAAGCCTCCGGGGGCGCGGGCAGATCAATGATAAGTGCAAGCGCGTATAAGTGCCAGTGCTTATTTACCGTCCGGGTCGTTGGACGTAAATTGGACGTTCAACTGTCCCAAGCCCACGGCTTCAGCAGTTGAGCAGACTCCGCGTTCCATCTGACATCAAAAAACACGAAATAAACAAACTGTTGCGACAGGCTGGCGTTGGCCGGGCCGCGATGGGATTCCGTGCAAGTCAGTGAAAATTCGCAAAGGAGGTATCCAATGGAAGCTCAAGCCGGTTATACATTCGACCAGAATGATGGCACAGCAGCGGTGGCGCAGTGCTATGAATCATCGATGATAGAAATCGACCTGGATGAGACGGGGATCATCCGAAACTGTAATGGGGCCTGCGAGGATATGGTCGGCTTCAGGAGGGAGGAGCTGGTTTCACGGCCGATCTCGATGCTGATTCGCAAGCTTTCCGAGTATCAGCTTGTCCTCAATCACGACCTCAATCCGGTGCTGGACTACATCTGCCACTGCGGCATGCTGTTCCAGTTCAAACGCAAGGCGGGCGACATGTTTTTCAGCCAGCTCAGGTTCGTCCATCTCCAGCATCTCACGGTTCCCATGGTCAGGCTGCTCGCCAGTCCGATGGCGCCTGGCTACAGCGGTCCGCAGGTTCTACCCTAGGATGGCGTTCCTTGTTGGGCAGGTCATGCCGCCCCGGGCCGCGGTGCGCGCCGGGGCGGCAGAGGCCTGATATGTCCTGATTCCGGGACGGCTGCCGCGTCTGGCGACACCCGGTCTCCGCCACGGCGCACCGGCTCTAATGGTGCTGGTATAGTCCGATCAATTGGGCTTGCGCCAGTACGTGACCCTCCATCGCCTCTTCCAGCGCCCGCTTGCTGGGGCGCTTGAGGCGGGGCAGTGTGCTGTTCAGCGCGTAGAGCTTGAAGAAATAGCGATGCCGGCCCTTGGGCGGGCAGGGGCCGCCCCAAGCCTTGTCCTGCCAGTCGTTCAATCCCACTTCCGTCCCGGGCGGCAAGCTGTCCGGCGCGACCTCTTCCTCCAGGCCCCCGGCGTCTGGCGGAATGTTATAGAGCACCCAGTGCACAAACGTCATTTCGGGTGCGGCGGGATCCGGTGCATCCGGATCATCGACGATCAGCGCCAGGCTCTTCGCACCGTGGGGTATGCCGCTCCAGTATAGCGGCGGGGAAGTATTCATGCCGTCGCAGGTATGCCGTGCAGGAATATCGTGCATTTGCTCGAATGCGGGGGAATAGAGTGTCATCGTCATGATCGGTTCCTCCATGCATTGCCGCGAGCGGCCGGCGGTCCGGCGGCTACCCGTTCACTGCGGTTTCACGAAACGCAAGGCAAAGTTGTCCACTGGTATGGTCATGCCAAAGATCCGCTGTGTGCGCGGATCTGCCGGATTGCGGAAGGCGTCATCAGATGCCTCCAGTTGAAAGCCGGCCTGTTCCAGTTCATTTTTGACCGTCTGCTCATCAATCCGGTGCAAGGTCCAGGTGTCGTTCAACCCGGAGCCGGCGGGGGCGGCGTGATCCAGTATGACCATGTGTCCGCCGGGCTTCAGTGCTGCAAACAGGTGCTCGTTCATCTGGGCGCGGTCCACAGGCAGGTTGGCGATGTCGTGATAATTGAAGATCAGGGTGATGAGGTCGAGCGGTGGTGCATTTCGCGGCACCGGGTCGTCGAACGGCTGGATAACGGGAATGATGTTCGGCTGCGGGTGATGTTGGAGCCGTGCCGCAAACTGAGGGTCCATCGCCTGCATCTGCGCCCAGACCGTGCCGTGTTCGCCCACGGTCAGCGCGAGCAACTGGGTGGTGTAGCCAGCGCCCGCGGAAACGTCGAGTACCCGCATGCCTGGCCGGACGCGGGCAAACTTCAGGAATTCCAGCGGATTGCGGCGCGCGTCCGCCGCGCGGTCGTCGGCCGTGCGAACCGGGTTGGCGGTCGCCTGGCGGTAGAGGCTATTCAGCCGTGCGGCATCCGAACCGCCCTGCGTGGCGCATCCGGCCATTGACAATGCCGATCCCGCGATAACCGCTGCGGTGGCGAGGCGGCGTGCGCTGGAGAATGACGCGGAAATCGACATGCGTTCCTTTCATTGTGGGGGAAGGGGCCGGCAGAGGCCGGCGCGTGGGAAATATTCTACTCCGCAATCCGTGGGGAAAAATACCCGAAATCAGGTACACCCCTAATTGAGACTCACGGAGGTGTGCGCCAGGAGGCGCGCGAATTGCAGCGTATGTTCGCGCCAAAAAATGCAATATGCATAATCGGCGCAGCCATGGAATGCGCGTGGCGAATGAACTATAATTCGCGCACTGTTTCGGTGAGGGAAGCAGTCATTCTCCTGCAGCACTGCAGTATTCAAGCAGAAAGTTCTCAGCATCTGCATCGGTTCAATCAGCCCATTGGGGGACGGCATTGGATTTTTCGGAAAACGGCGACGCTTGCCTGTCGCGCGACGGCCTGCTTCAGGAACTTGTCGGTTCCCCGTACGAGGCTGTGCTGTTGCTCGACTGGACATCCAGTGAAGTGGTGGCGTGTAACGACGCCGCGGCGCGCATGCTGCGCGCCGACGGTGTAGAGGCCGTCAGGGGCGCCGCGCCCTGGGTGCCGGTTCCACCATACCAGCCTGACGGCCGCCCCTCGGAGGAAAAAGTCTCCGCAA
>DATFUZ010000022.1:0-4528 GCA_035260545.1 Gallionellaceae bacterium
ATAGTGCAATGCGGTCATGCCGTCCGGCGCGCGGGCGTTCACGTTTGCGCCATGCTCGATCAGCATGCGCGTGATGTCCAGGTTTCCGCGCCGGGCGGCGAGCAGCAGCGAAGACATGCCGCCGCTTGCAGCCGCGATCCGTATGTCAGCGCCATGATTCAGCAGCAGGCGAACCGCATCGGCATTGTCGTGACGGATGGCGATGTTCAGCGGAACTTCCGGAGCCCTGTCTCCCGGATTGACGCGCGCGCCGTGGCTGATGAGCATGCGGGCGAAATCGGTATGATTGTTGTCGAGCGCAAGCGTGAGGGGTGTTTCGTGCGTCGCGCCGGGCTCGTTGACGCTGGCGCCCTTGGCGACCAGGAGCGCGCCTATCCCGGTCTGCCCGGACATGGCCGCGGCGTGCAGCGGCGTGTTGCCTGCCGCCGGATCGGTGCTGCCCCCTATCCTGTATTTGGCGTTGATGTCCGCCCCGCGCGCGATGGCAAGACGGGCCACTTCGGTGTAATCGATCGTCACGGCCCGCGCGAGGTAATGCAGCAGCGTCATGCCATCCTTGTCCCTGGCATTGATGTCCGCGCCGCGATCGAGCAGGAAGCGCAGGGTATCCGGGTTCAGCGCGCCGCTCATTGCGGCCCGCATCAGCGGCGTCTGCCCCGCCTTGTTGCGCGCATTCACGTCCGCGCCCCGGGCGACCAGGCGCCGCACCAGGGGCAACGCGTTGCCCTTGAACGTCAGATAGAAGTGCAGCGGGGTGTTTCCGTAAATCCTGTCTCTGGCGTTCACGTCGAGGCCGCAGCCAATGAACATGTCGACGAAATCCGGGCTGCCAGGCTTATCTCCCATTTCAGCATAGCCGGGACGTATCTGCAGATAGGTCATGCCGTCCGTGCGGGTGCGGTCGCAACGCGCGCCGTGTGCAAGCAGCAGGCGCGCCATGCCCGGATGGTTGTGCGCGATGGCGCCTTCCATCGGGTCTCCGGCAGCCGTGTTCACATCGGCGCCGTGGGCAATGAGCACCGCGGCCGCCTGCTCACTGCCTTCATCGGCAGCCAGCGATAGCGGCGTCTGGCTGCCCCACTGCGCGTCCACCGGCATGCCCCGTTCGATCAGGTATTCCACCAGCATGTCTTCGTTCAGATAGGCGGCGTGGTGCAAAGAAGTGGAGCCGTCGCGCATCGGCATGCGCATATCGGCGCCTCTTTCGATTAGCAGTATCGCCACCCTGGGGTTCTTGCTGTCGATCGCCACCTCCAGCGGCGTGGAACCGCCCAGTACCTTGGCGTTCAGCAGCGTGGGGTTCTGCGTCACATAGTCGTGCACTTCCTGCAGGTTCCCGCTCTTGATGGCGCTCAACAGGTCGGCGCGGCATTGCGGAGCGATCGCGGCCAGGCAGCACGCAATGCCGAGTGCCGCGCGCAGCGCCCTGCTCCTCATCGCCCGCTCTTCTCGGCCTGTTCCGTGCACAGGATAATCTGCTCGTTAGTGGACTTGTCCAGGCAATATCTGAGATCGTCGTGCCTGGTGGAACGCCTGAACGCCACCCTGTGCGCCCGAGGAGGGACAGAGGCGGTCCGCCGCACCTTTTCCGTCCGCCGCACCTTTTCCGTCCGCCGCACCTTCTCCGGCCGCGGCGTCTGCATAGGCGGAGCTATAGCCGCAACGTGGGGCTTTTCGTATTCCGCGCGGTTGGCCAGATAGGCCTGACAGGCATCGGCAAAGCGCTTGCGGTTCTCTGGCAACTCGGGCCAGGCGTTATCGTCGATATAGAAGCCGCCGCTCGTCAGGCGGCCCTTGCCATCAAAGGCCACGCCAAGAATCTGGTGCCCCGTATGCCCGGCACATGCAAAGGCCGAGATACCCATGTGCGTGGTGCCCTGCTTCCCTTCAAATTTTGGGGAATTCTGCACGAAATCGTTCTTCTGTTTCACCAGCATGTAGCCGTTCCTGAAGATGCGCTGATCCGGCGCCTCGAAAATGCGCAAGGCGGGATAGGGGCTGGGCATGCTCTCCCACTTTCCGTTGAGGTCGGGCTGCGGCATGGCCAAGCCGTTCTTTTTGAGGAAGCACGCGGTCTTGGCTGCGCCCCCCACAAAGGAACTGGGGCCGAGCGACGCCACGGTGATGGGGGGGCCCAATGCCATGTTTGCAGAGAAGGAATAATCGTCCGACGGATCGCGCGCGCTGCCGGCGAGAACTTCCCGCATCGCCATGGATCCGCAGTCCACTTCAAACTGGCCATATGAGACCCCGAAGTGGATGCCGCCGGGCGCCGTCTGCGGATCATGGAACGCATTCCTGACCAGCAGGGTCGGGGCCGTCCCGCTGAGATCGATGGCGTTATAGTCTATCGCCACGGCCAGCTTCGGCTGGTCCACGTTGAACCACAGCGGCCGGGAAAAGAACGGCTGAAAACCATGGGGCGGGTCATACACGAAAGGGTGGTCGCCGAAGTTGACGTTGACTGCCTTGCTCGCCAGCAGGTCTTCTATGCGCTGCATCGAAACAACCCCGCAGAGATAGTAGAGGCCGCCTATCGTCTTCGCGCCGCCGGACACGCCGGGCCTTCCGGTCAGCCAGCTTCCGTTCCTGCCTGCATAGATCCGTCCCTGGTCCAGGTCGAGGGCAATGCTGTAGACGGCGGACTCGTGGTTGTCGTGCGCGCTGGCATACGCGAGCCAGCCATTTCCCTTTCTGGCAGCGGCATTTCCGCACATTATCTGGAAGGCGGCAGATTCCTGTCCGGGCTGGCTGGAAAGCGCGGCCCCGTTTACCGTAACCTCGAGATACCAGCGGCCATGCTTGTGCGCATTCCTGCTCAGCAACTGGTAGTCCTGATCGGCGCTGTGGAATTTCAGGGCGTCCGCGGTGAGCACCCGGCTCGTGGCGCCAGGCGGCGCCGCGCGCAGGGCGGAAAGCAGCTTTTCCAGCTGCGAGATGCGCCAGCGAGAATAGCGCATCTCGCACAGCATCAGATTCGGGCTTTGTTCCAGGGCACGCAGCCACGCCTCATGGCCCAGCCTGCGGCTGTCAAGCAGGCATTGGGTATCGCGCGCCTTGACGAATTGGGCCTGGCTTTCCTCAACCATGCCCTTTGCCTGCGGCGGGCTCTGTTCCTGCAGGGACTGGTAGAGCCTGCTCATCTTCGCATCGGCGGCACGCACGTCGCCGGCAAGGCAGGGCGCGGCCCCTGCGGCCAGCAAATTTTGCCCGGTGCATGTATCCGCATGAGCCTGCCCAATGGCGGCTGCTCCCAGCAGCACCGCGGCCAGGATAAATCTCTTCGTGGTTTGAATCATCATTCCCCCTTAAATGGTGATGAAAATCGTGAGGCAGCAGGCTGCCACCGGCGGCTTGCAGTTCTAGCGCAGGCCGGCACCATGCGCGGCGCGCAGGCCCTTGCGCTTATTGTTCCCGCTGGCCGTCAGTCGTTCTGGGAGAATGCGGATTCCAGGCCCTGGTGCCCATGCTTCTTGCCCACGATCCTGGTGTAGCACGAAAGGAACATGCCGTCCTGGAGATCACTGTCGAGGAAGCAGCGCCCTTCCAGCAGGCCCTTGCCCTCGGTGTATTTAAAATCGAGCATTTGTACGCCGTGTCTGCCTTTCTTGCCACAGGCGGCTATCCAGGCTTCGCCGGTCATGGTATTTCCATCAACGGTGCGTTTGAGCACGAAAGCAGTCTTGCCGGCGCTGATTTCCAGGGTGCCGCCGTAGGTGGCGCTGCTGTCGGGCATTCTGCCGACGATTTCGTACGTGCCGGGCAGGGCCGCCGGCGCGGCCGGGTCGTACTGCTGCCGCTCGCATGCCAGCCCGCCCGCCTGCGCCGCCGCGGCCATTGAAAAGAGCACCGCGAAGAGCGCGGCTTTTGCCGCACCCCTATGAACTGCATTTCCAGCCATGTTTCCCTCCCTTATTATTCGTATCGGGCCACGCCCCGCTTTCCACGCCCGTCATCCGCATGCCAGCCGGCGAATCGGGACGCGCAGCCCGGCGTCCCGAGCGGAGCATACCATTCCGCGGGCAAACCGGAAACGGCCACGCCTGCGCGGAAATGGCGGGACAGACAGTGGACTGGCAATGCTGTTATCATGCCCCGCGCCAAAGGGGAAAATCGTCATGCGGATCGGCGCGCGCCGCGGCAGGCATTGCCGCCGCTGGGCGCGATGCTGCGCGCCTCTTTAGCGGGAATGACACTACAAGAAGGAGCATGCAGATGAGCGACGTATGGACCCCTCCGCGCGCCGAAGTAAAAGATGTCGGCCTGTCCGGAAACCCGGATGCCCCTGAGATCCGGCAACAACACCTTAGCCACGAAGCGAACATCAAGGCCCTCGGTACCCTTTATTACCTGGGTTTTGTCATCATGACGCTTGGCGGGATCGCCAAGCTGCTCACCGGCGGCGGCACAGGCCGTTTGGCGGCATACAACATGGGCATGGGTATTGCCTTCATCGTCCTCGGCCTGCTCTATTTTTGGCTGGGCCGGGGCCTGCGCACTTTGAAACCCTGGTCCAGAATAGTAGCCG
>DATFUZ010000023.1:0-36022 GCA_035260545.1 Gallionellaceae bacterium
CCTTCGCCATCGAGGCGCATCACGCCGCCTACCTGCCCCTGGCACACGGCTACCCCGGCGCCCCGGACCAACTGCCGCTGGATCACGCGCTGAAAAAACTCAAGCCCTGGCTGGAGAGCGCCGCGCACAAGAAGCTCGGGCAGAACCTCAAGTACGATCAGCACATTTTCGCCAACCACGGTATTCGCCTGGCCGGTGTCGCCGAGGATACGCTGCTGCAATCCTACGTTCTGGAAAGCCACAAGCCGCACGAACTGGGCAGCCTTGCGCAGCGCCACCTGGGGCTGTCCACCATCGCCTACGCCGACGTGGTGGGCAAGGGTGCAAAGCAGATCGGCTTCGACCAGGTGGATCTCGACACCGCCACGCGCTATGCGGCGGAAGATGCCGACATCACGCTCCAGGTGCACCAGACGCTCATGCCGCAGCTGCAGGCGCAGGGCCGGCTGGAGGCGGTGTACCGCGACATCGAACTGCCGGTGCGCGAGGTCCTGTTCAGGATGGAACGCAACGGCGTGTTGCTCGATACCAAGCTGCTCAACGTGCAAAGCCGTGAGCTCGGCGAGAAAGTTCTCGCCCTGGAGGTGCAGGCACAAGCGGCGGCGGGCCAGCCGTTCAACCTCAATTCGCCGAAGCAGATACAGGAAATCCTGTTCGGCCGCCTGGGCTTGCCGGTGAAAAAGAAGACGCCCAGCGGCGCGCCTTCCACCGACGAGGAAGTGCTGGCCGAACTGGCACTGGATTATCCGCTGCCCAAGACCCTGCTCGAATATCGCGGCATGGCCAAGCTGAAATCCACCTATACCGACAAGCTGCCGCTGATGGTAAACCGGGATACAGGCCGCGTGCACACCAGCTACGCGCAGGCCGTGGCCGTCACCGGGCGCCTGGCATCCAGCGACCCCAACCTGCAGAACATCCCGATCCGCACGCCCGAAGGCCGGCGCATCCGCGAGGCCTTTATCGCGCCCGCGGGCTCGCGCATCATCTCCGCAGACTATTCGCAGATCGAGCTGCGCATCATGGCACACATCTCCGGCGACGCAGGATTGCTGCGCGCCTTCGCCAACAACGAGGACATCCACCGCGCCACCGCCGCCGAGGTGTTCGGCGTGGCGCTCGATGCGGTAAGCAGCGAGCAGCGCCGCTACGCCAAGGTCATCAACTTCGGCCTGATCTACGGCATGTCGGCCTTCGGTCTGGCTTCCCAGCTCAATATCGAGCGCAGCGCGGCCCAGCAATACATCGACCTCTATTTTGCGCGCTATCCGGGCGTGAAGGACTACATGGACCGCACGCGCGCGCAGGCCAAGAGCCAGGGCTATGTGGAGACCGTGTTCGGCCGCCGCCTGTGGCTGCCCGAGATCAACTCCGGCAATGGCGCGAAGCGCCAGGGTGCAGAGCGCGCCGCTATCAATGCTCCCATGCAGGGCACCGCCGCGGATCTCATCAAGCTGGCGATGATCGCCGTGCAGGGCTGGCTGGACAGGGAAAAACTGCAGGCGCGCCTGATCATGCAGGTGCACGACGAACTGGTGCTGGAGGTGCCGCAGGCCGAACTGTCCACGGTAAAGCAGCAGGTGCGCGACCTTATGTGCCACGTCGCGGAACTCAGGGTGCCGCTCGATGTGGGCTTGGGGGAGGGTGGCAACTGGGACGAAGCGCACTAGCGTTAGCCATGGACGCAGAGGCGCTGCAAAAGCTGCTCACCTGGACCATGCCGTACGGCAAGTACAAGGGGCGCAGGCTCGCCGACCTGCCGGGCCACTATCTGAACTGGTTCGCGCGCGAGGGCTTTCCGCCCGGCGAGCTGGGCAGTCTGCTTGCCCTGATGCACGAGCTGGATCACAACGGGCTCAAGGCGCTGCTTGCTCCTTTGCGCAGGTAAGTGAGTCTTCGCAAACGCGCGCGCGGGAACCATTCACGGGGTGGGGGAGTATAATAGCCCTCCCACTGCTGCCGGTCGCGGTGGCGTCACGTTATCCAGAGCGAGGGATTCGACATGGACACAGAGAATGAAGGCGCGCTCGCACGCTTTTCCGACCTGCCTCCGCTGGGCATGGACGCGGACAGCGTCATTCGGGACTTCCGCCGCTACTTCGGCCACACCCTGGGGCGTGACGGCGAGGGCCGCTCCGGCCACTACCTTTATGCTTCCCTTGCGCACACTCTGCGCGACCGCCTGGTGGAGCGCTGGAAGGCTACGCGCCTGGCGTACCGGCATGCGGACTGCAAGCTGGCCTATTACCTTTCGCTGGAATTTCTCATGGGGCGCACCCTGGGGAACGCCATGCTCAACCTGGACATAGATCCATCCCTCGCCAGCAAGCTGAAAAGCCTGGGTGTGGAGATGGAGAAAGTTGCCGAGAAGGAACATGACGCGGGCCTGGGCAACGGCGGCCTGGGGCGGCTTGCGGCCTGCTTCCTGGACAGTTGTGCCACCCTGCAGTTGCCGGTGATGGGTTATGGGCTGCGCTATGAATACGGCATGTTCCACCAGCGGATCGAAAACGGGCACCAGGTCGAGGAGCCGGATCACTGGCTGCTCGACGGTAACCCGTGGGAAATCGAGCGCCCCGAGCTGCACGTCCATGTGCGCTTTGGCGGCCAGACCGAACATTATCCCGACGCCCGTGGCGGATGGCGCGTGCGCTGGACGCACGCCGAGGAGGTGATGGCCATTCCGCACGACGTGCCTATTCCGGGCTTTCGCAACGGCACAGTCAATACCTTGCGCCTGTGGCGGGCGGCGGCCACCGAAAAATTCAACCTCAACGAATTCAACGCAGGCAGCTACACCGAGGCGGTCGCGGCCAAGAACGTGGCCGAAAACATCACCATGGTGCTCTATCCCAACGACGCCAGCGAAAACGGCAAGGAGCTGCGCCTGCGCCAGCAATATTTCCTGGCCTCCGCCAGTCTCCAGGACGTGCTGCGGCAGTGGGTGAAATCCCACGGCAGCGACCTCAGCACCTTCCCGGACAAGGTCTGCTTTCAGCTCAACGACACCCATCCCACCTGCGCGGTGCCCGAGCTGATGCGCCTGCTGGTCGACGCGCACGCCATGGGCTGGGACGAGGCGTGGACCATCGTGACGCGCACCATGGCCTATACCAACCACACCCTGCTGCCGGAGGCGCTGGAACGCTGGCCGGTGTCCATGTTCGGCCGGCTGTTGCCGCGCCATCTGGAAATCATCCAGGAAATCAATGCCCGCTTCCTGCGCGAGGTGGCGCAGCGCTGGCCGGGCGATGTCGAACGCCAGCGGCGCATGACCATCATAGAAGACGGCCACGAGCAGCACGTGCGCATGGCCTATCTGGCCGTGGTTGCCAGCAGCTCGGTCAACGGCGTGGCCGCGCTGCACTCGCAACTGCTGCAGCAACATCTATTCCACGACTTCTACGAGCTGTGGCCGGAAAAATTCAACAACAAGACCAACGGTGTTACGCCCCGCCGCTGGCTGATGTACAACAATCCGGACTTGAGCGACCTGATCACCGAGGCCATAGGCGACGGCTGGCGCGCCGACCTGGGCCGGCTGCGGGACCTTGCGCCGTTTGCCGATGACGCTGCCTTTCGCGAGAAATGGCGCGCGGTCAGGCTGACGAACAAGGGCCGCCTGGCCGAGATGGTGGCGCGCGACTGCGGCGTCGCGTTCAATCCGGAGGCGCTGTTCGACGTGCAGGTCAAGCGCATTCACGAATACAAGCGCCAGTTGCTCAACGTGCTGCACGTGATCCACCTCTACGACCGCATCAAGCGCGGCGACGACGCGGAATGGGTGCCGCGCTGCGTGCTCATCGGCGGCAAGGCTGCGCCGGGTTATGTGATGGCCAAGCGCATCATCAAGCTGGTCAACGCCGTTGCGCGGGCGGTGAACGAGGACCCGGCCACCGAGGGCAAGCTGCGCCTGTGCTTCTACCCGGATTACCGGGTTACCGCCATGGAGGTGATCTGCACCGGCGCGGACCTGTCCGAGCAGGTGTCGACCGCGGGCAAGGAAGCCTCCGGCACGGGCAACATGAAGTTCATGATGAACGGCGCGCTGACGATAGGCACGCTGGACGGCGCGAACATCGAGATCCGCGAGGAGGCCGGGGCGGAAAACTTCTTCCTGTTCGGCCACACCGCGGACGAGGTCGAGGGCATGCGCGGACGCTATGATCCGGCCGCAATCATAGCCGGCGATGTCGACCTCGTCCGCGTCATGCACCTGCTGCAGAGTGGCCACTTTAACCTGTTTGAGCCCGGCCTGTTCGACCCCATCATGCAGTCCATTACCAGCCCGCACGACCCGTGGCTGACGGCCGCGGACTTCCGCAGCTTTGTCGAGGCGCAGCGGCAGGTGGAGCAGGCCTTTCTGGACCAGGAAAGGTGGACGCGCATGAGCATACTCAACACGGCGGCCAGCGGAAAGTTTTCCAGTGACCGCACCATCCTCGACTATAACAACGACATCTGGCACTTGCCGCAAGTGCCTGCCACGCTACCGGCATAAGGGCCGCCACCTCCCATGAAGATCGCAACATGGAACGTAAACTCGCTCAAGGTGCGCCTGCCGCACCTCCTCGAATGGCTGGGGGCCAATTCCGTCGATGTGGTGTGCCTGCAGGAGACCAAGCAGCAGGATGCGGACTTCCCTCGGGAGGCGTTGCAGCAGGCCGGTTACCATAGCGTGTTCAGCGGCCAGAAAACATACAACGGCGTCGCCATCCTCAGCCGTTCGCCGATCGAGGATGTGCAGTACGGCATCCCCGCCCTGGACGATGAGCAAAAGCGGGTGATTGCGGCGACCTGCGGCGGCGTGCGCGTGGTGTGCGTTTATGTACCCAACGGCCAGGCGGTAGACTCGGACAAATACCATTACAAGCTGAAGTGGCTGAATGCGCTACGCGAATGGCTCAAGGCGGAACTGAAGCAACACCCCCGGCTTGTCGTGCTCGGCGATTACAACATCGCGCCGGACGACCGCGACGTATACGACCCCCAGGCGTGGCAGGGCAATGTGCTGGTCAGCGAGCCCGAGCGCGAGGCCTTCCGCGCGCTGGAGCAGCTCGGCCTGCGCGACGCCTTCCGCCTGTTCGAGCAGCCGGAGAAGTCTTACAGCTGGTGGGACTACCGCGCCATGGCCTTCCGCCGCAACATGGGCCTGCGCATCGATCACATCCTGGTCAGCTCCGCGCTGCAGTGCAGCACCTGCGCCATAGACAAGGCGCCGCGCAAGCTGGAGCGGCCTTCCGATCACACACCCGTGATCGCGGAGATCGCATGATGCGCGCACTGGAGATCGTGTGTTTCGCCGCCATCGTCCTCGCGAGCACTGCGGTCCCGGCCGGCGAGCTGCCGCGCCCCGATCACGTGGTTATCGTCATCGAGGAAAACCACGCCTACCAGCAAATCATCGGCAACCCCGAGGCGCCATACATCAACGCCCTGGCCAAACGCGGCATGCTGTTCACCCGGTCGTATGGCGTCGCCCATCCCAGCCAGCCTAACTACCTCGCGCTGTTTTCCGGCTCCACGCATGGCTACCACAGCGATGTCTGCCCCATATTCGTGAGCGGCGACAATCTTGCGAGTCTGCTGGCGGCAAAGGGGCTGACTTTCGCCACCTATTCGGAGTCGCAGCCGGCGCGCGGCGACCGGGATTGCGCCGCGGGTGCCTATCGCCGTAAACACAATCCCGCCGCGAACTGGAGCGGTCTGCACGACACCCTGCTGCCATTCCGCGACTTTCCCCGCGAATTCGCCAAGCTGCCCACCGTCTCGCTGGTAGTACCCGATCAGCGCCACGACATGCACGACGGCAGCATCGCAGCGGGCGACGCTTGGCTCAAGGCCAACATCGACGCTTACGCACAATGGGCCGCCGCGCATAACAGTCTGCTGATAGTGACCTGGGACGAAGACGATAGCGCCCATGACAACCGCATTGCGACCATTTTCCTGGGCGCCATGGTCAGTCGCGGCAGCAGCGCGCAGCCCATCAATCACTATGCCGTGCTGCGCACGCTGGAGGATATGTACGGCTTGCGTCTCATCAACGAAAGCGCCGCCGCCAAGCCGGTGAGCGGCGTGTGGCGGGTGCCGGGGACGGCGAAGAAATAGGCCGCCGGCCTCCTGCGCTCAGTTCAGGATGGGTTCTCCACCCTTGGGGAACAGCACCCACAGTTTGCCTTGCTGCTTCATGCGTCCGGCGAGGGCGGCGGCATCCTTGCCAAAGCCCCAGAAGAAGTCCGCGCGCACCGCGCCGCGTATGGCGCCGCCCGTGTCCTGTGCGAGCATCAGCCGGTTAAGCGGTGCGTTGCTGTTGGGCAGTGTGGTTGAAATGAAGACTGGTGCGCCCAGCGGGATGGTGCGCGGATCCACGGCCAGGCTGTATTCATCGGTGAGCGGCACGCCCAGCGCACCCAGCGGCCCAGTGAGCGCGCCGGGGAGCACGCGGAAGAAAACATAGCTGGCGTCGTGTTCCAGCAGCGCGGGAACCTGCCGCGGATGGCTGTCCGCCCATTGCTTGACGCGCTGCATCGACGCGTCCTGCAGCTTGAATGCGCCCATCTCGACCAGTTTGCCGGCGATAGACGAATAGGGCTGGCCATTCTGGTCGGCATAGCCCACTTTCACCATGCTGCCGTCAGGCAGTTCCACGCGGCCGGAGCCCTGCACCTGCAGGAAGAACAGCGCCAGCGCATCGTCCACCCAGAGCAGTTCGCGCCCTTTGAGCGGCGCCTTGCCGGCGTCGATGTCGGCGCGGCTGTAGTAGGGCACCACCCGCTTGCCGTCCAGCCGCCCGCGCAGGCGCTGGCCCTTGAGTTCGGGGTAGGCGCCGCCCAGATCGATGGTCAGCAGGTCGCCCGGTACGCCGTAAAGCGGGTAACGGAAGCGCGCCGTCTTGACCCGGCTCCCGTGGAGCAGCGGTTCGTAGTAGCCGGTGATCATGCCGTGGTCGGTGCCGTCCGGGTTGTGCACCTGGTAGGGCACGAACCAGTTCTGGAAGAAGGCGCGCTGCGCCTCGCCATCGTTCGGGGCGATCTGTGCCGCCTCACCGCACGCCGCCTGCCAGTGCGGCTTGAACTTCAGCACCTTGCAGCTCTGCATGAAGGCAGGCCAGGCCGGTGCGATGTTCATCGTCTGCCATCCGGGCAGCATTTCCCATTTGGTGACGCCAAAAGCGGGGGCGACCACGCCGACCGGCGCAATGGCGGGTTTGGGCGGGGTGGCGGTACAGGCAGCAAGCAGGACGCTCAGCGCAAGGGCGAGACGAAGCGGATGTTTCATAAGCCGGACCCGAATTCCTTCCTCAGTTCGATCAACCTGAACCAGCCATTGGCAAGCGCCGGCTCGTCGGACAGCAGGCTCAATTGTGGCACATTTTCGAGCACATCCTCGAACACCACATCGAGGCGCGTCGCCAGCCTGGACGACAGCGGGCTCACTGCACGCCGTAACGGCGCGCGCTGGCCGCGGCGCAGGAATTTGTCGAAAATCAGGATGCGTCCGCCAGGTCTCAGCACGCGCGCGGCCTCGGCGAGACAGTGCCCTGGCTGCGGCACCACGGCCAGAATCAGGTGCAGCACCACCCGGTCAAAGCTGCTTTCCGCAAAGGGCAGGGCCATGCTGTCGCCCAGCACCCAGTCCAGGTTCAGCCCCTGTTTGCGCCGCCCGGAACGGGCCTGCATGGCGGCCGTCAGGTCGAGCGCGACATAATTGTGCCGGCGCGGCAGAAAGGGGAAATCCAGTCCGGTGCCGGCGCCGCTGACCAGCACATCCAGCGCCGCGGGTCCGTCCAGCGCCGCCAGGCTGCGTTTGCGTATGCCCGCCGTTGCCCGCTCCACGACGGCGTCGTAGACCGGGGCGAAAAAACGGTAAGTGGTTTTGAGCGACATTAAGACCGGCCTTGCGCGCGGCCGCGCGCGCACTCAGTGCAATACGCGCGGCACACTCAGTACGAATTGCGGAATCGGAGCGTCGAATTCGGTGCCGTCCTCGGCACGCATGTGGTAGCTGCCGGCCATGATGCCCACCTGGGTGGCCAGCACCGTGCCGCTGGAGTATTCATAGCTCTCGCCGGGCTTGAGCGTGGGCTGCTCGCCGACCACGCCTGTGCCGCGCACTTCCTGCACCTGTTGATTGGAGTCGGTGATGACCCAGTGACGGCTGATGAGCTGGGCGGTAACCTGGCCCGTGTTGGTAAGGTGGATGGTGTAGGCGAAAACATATCTGCCTTCGTCCTCGTTCGACTGCCCGGAGAGATAATTGACCTCTGCGGCCACGTCTATCCGGTATTTGCCATCCTTATCCATGGCGGTATTTGACCCGATTTTTCGTCAACTGACAAGCCGTTGGCGCTTCGGGTAAAATATATCTTTAAATTTTCACTTCCAACTTGCAGAGGCCTGTGCCATGGATTACCAGATCGCTCCTTCCATTCTTTCCGCCAATTTCGCCAAGCTCGGCGAGGAAGTGGATAACGTGCTTGCTTCGGGCGCGGACATCATCCATTTCGATGTCATGGACAATCATTATGTCCCCAACCTGACCATAGGCCCGCTGGTGTGCGAGGCGCTGCGCAAGCATGGCGTGACCGCACCCATCGACGTGCACCTGATGGTCAAGCCGGTGGATCGCATCATCCCCGATTTCGCCAAGGCCGGCGCCAGCTACATCACCTTCCACCCCGAGGCTTCCGAGCATATCGACCGCACCATCGGCCTGATCAAGGACAGCGGCTGCAAGGCCGGGCTGGTGTTCAACCCCGCCACGCCGCTGGATGTGCTGGACTGGGTGCTGCCCAAGCTGGACATGGTGCTCCTGATGTCGGTGAACCCCGGCTTCGGCGGCCAGAAGTTCATCCCCTACGTGCTCGAAAAGGCCAAAAAGGTGCGCGCCATGATAGACGCGGCCAAGATCGACTGCCGCCTGGAGATCGACGGCGGCGTGGGCCCTGCCAACATCAAGGAAGTGGCCGAGGCCGGCGTGGACACGTTCGTGGCCGGTTCCGCCATATTCGGCGCAGGCAAGGATGGCGACAAGAACCGTTACGACAGCGTGGTTGCCGCGATGCGCGCCGAACTGGCCAAGGTCAAGAAGTAATGTCGTTCAAGAAATTCCCCCTGCACGTCTCGGCCATCGTCCTCGACCTCGACGGCACGCTGCTGCATACTGCGCCCGAGCTGGCTGAATCGGCCAACCGCATGCTGAAGGACATGGGCCGCGCGCCCGTATCGCAGGACCTGCTGATGAGCTATATCGGCAACGGCATCTCGTGGCTGGTAAAGCGCGCGCTGACCGGCGACATGCACGCCGAACCGGAGGCGGCGCTGTACGATGAGGCGCTGCCCGTG
The DNA here is from genome assembly GCA_035260545.1 of Gallionellaceae bacterium. Taxonomy (GTDB): domain Bacteria; phylum Pseudomonadota; class Gammaproteobacteria; order Burkholderiales; family Gallionellaceae; genus DATDDB01. The sequence goes on from DATFUZ010000023.1 coordinate 9,348, forward strand.
TTCGAGAAGCACTACACTGCGCTGTTGCTGGACAGCAAGCCCTTCCCGGGCGTGGTGGAAGGCCTGGAGGCAATGAAGGCCGCCGGCTACCGGCTGGGCTGCATCACGAACAAGGTGGCGCATTACACCGAGCCGCTGCTCAAGGGTGTGGGTCTGGCCGGCTACTTCGAGATCGTGCTGTCGGGCGACTCGCTGCCCGAAAAGAAGCCGCACCCCATGCCCCTGCTGCACAGCGCGAAGTTCTTCAACGTGCCCATCCTGCAGTTGCTGCTGGTCGGCGATTCGCTGAACGATGCGGTGGCCGCCCGCGCCGCAGGTTGTCCGGTATTCTGCGTGCCTTACGGGTATAATCACGGCGAACCGGTGGACGGCCTGGACCTCGATGCCGTGGTCGGCGAGCTGCCCGCCGTGATGAGACTGATAGAGCGCGCCTGACGATGACGACTGACAACCTCAAACTCTGGAGTAAGCACGCCGGCTGGCGATGGTGAACCCCAAGTCACCGGAATCCGGCTACGCGCGTTTTTCTCTCCAGACAGGCCGTCGAAAAACGCAGCAAGGCAGCCAGATGCAAGGCGCGCAGCAATCGAAACCCGCCCCGCGGCGGACGAAGGCGACGTGAACAGCGCGCGACAAAGCGGATGGATTGCCACAACAGTCTTGCGACGGCCTGTGCATTGAGGAGCCGTTATGTTGTCACCCATCACCGAACAGGAATTCAAGCAGCTGGCCGAACAAGGCTACAACCGCATCCCGCTGGTCGCCGAAACCTTCGCCGACCTCGATACCCCGCTTTCGCTCTACCTCAAGCTGGCCAATAAGCCGTATTCCTACCTGCTCGAATCGGTGCAGGGCGGGGAACGCTTCGGGCGCTACTCCTTCATCGGCCTGCCCGCCGAAACCCGCCTCACGGTGCGCGGCAAATCCGTCACGCTTGCCCACGGCGCGGACGAGACGGTGCACAAAGTGGACCATCCGCTGGATTTCATCAAGGAGTACCAGTCTCGCTTTCGTGTCGCCACGCTGCCGGGGCTGCCCCGCTTCACCGGCGGCCTGGCCGGCTATTTCGGCTACGATACCGTGCGCTACATCGAGCCGCGTCTGGCCGGCGTGGAAAAACCGGACATCCTCGGCACCCCCGACATCCTGCTCATGCTCACCGAGCAGCTCGCGGTGGTGGACAACCTGTCGGGCAAGCTGACCTTCGTCGTGTATGCCAATCCCGAGCATGCAGACGCCTACGATCTTGCGCGCCGCCGCCTGGACAGCCTGCAGCGTGCGCTGCGCCAGCCGGTGCAGATTCCGCATGCGCCGCAGGTGCAGCGCCACGAGGCCAGGTCCGAATTCGGCGAACAGGCGTTCAAGGACGCCGTGGCGCGCTGCAAGCAGTACATCTTCGACGGCGACATCATGCAGGTGGTGCTGGCGCAGCGCATGGCGCAGCCCTTCCCGGCCTCGCCGCTGTCGCTCTACCGCGCGCTGCGCAGCGTCAATCCTTCGCCGTACATGTTCTATTACGACATGGGCGACCACCACGTGGTCGGCGCCTCGCCGGAGATCCTGGTGAGGCTCGAGGGCAGTGCGGTTACCGTGCGGCCCATCGCCGGCACCCGCCCGCGCGGCAAGACGCCGGAGCAGGACGCCGAGCTGGCGACCGAGCTGCTGGCCGATCCCAAGGAACTGGCCGAACACCTGATGCTGATCGACCTCGGCCGCAACGACGTGGGCCGCGTGGCACAGCATGGCTCGGTGCGTCTCACCGAGAAGATGGTGATCGAGCGCTATTCGCACGTGATGCACATCGTGTCCAATGTCGAGGGCACGCTCAGGCCGGGGCTGGACGCGATAGACGTGCTCAAGGCCACCTTCCCGGCGGGCACCGTGAGCGGCGCTCCCAAGGTGCGGGCGATGGAGATCATCGACGAGCTGGAACCCTCCAAGCGCGGAATCTATGCGGGTGCGGTGGGCTATCTCGGCTTCAACGGCGACATGGACATGGCCATTGCGTTGCGCACTGCCGTGCTCAAGAACGACACGCTGTTCGTACAGGCGGGCGCGGGCATCGTCGCCGATTCGGTGCCGGAAAGCGAGTGGACGGAAACGCAGAACAAGGCGCGCGCCGTGCTGCGCGCCGCCGAAATGGCGCTGGACGGCCTTGACGCCAAAGTGCACCGCTAGAAGGAGAACGCCATGCTGCTGATGATAGACAACTACGACTCCTTCACCTACAACCTGGTGCAGTATTTCGCCGAACTGGGCGCCGATGTGGTGGTGTACCGCAACGACGAGATTCGCGTCGAGCAGATCGCGGAGATCAACCCCGAACAACTGGTGATCTCGCCCGGACCCTGTACGCCGAACGAGGCGGGCATCTCGGTTGCGGCCATCCGCGAATACGCAGGCAAGATTCCCATCCTCGGCGTGTGCCTTGGGCACCAGAGCATAGGCCAGGCCTTCGGCGGCAGGATCATCCACGCCAAGCAGCTGATGCACGGCAAGACCTCGCCCATCTTCCACCACGGCAACAGCGTGTTCACCGGCCTGCCCAGCCCGTTCACCGCCACCCGCTATCATTCGCTGGTGATCGAGCGCGAAACCCTGCCGGACTGCCTGGAGATCACCGCCTGGACAGAAGACGGCGAGATCATGGGGGTGCGTCACAGGGCGCTGCGCGTGCATGGCGTACAATTCCATCCCGAGTCCATCCTTACCGAGCATGGGCACACGATGCTGAAGAATTTTCTGGAAGGCGCCCCGTGACGGGACGCGCAGCTGAAAGCTTGATGGGAGGATACGAATGAACTATGCGCAGACCCTTACTCACCTGATCGAGCGCCAGGACCTGCCGTTTGCCGAGATGCACGAGCTGATGAACCACATCATGCGTGGCCAGTTCACTACTGCGCAGATTGCCGCCGTGCTGGTGGCGCTGCGCATGAAGGGTGAGACAGTGGACGAGATCGCGGCTGCGGCGGAAGTGATGCGCGAGTTGTCGAGCAAGGTCGAGGTCCAGCATGCTGATCACCTGATCGACACCTGCGGCACCGGCGGCGACGGCGCGCAGACCTTCAATATTTCCACCGCCAGCGCGCTGGTGGCCGCTGCAGCCGGCGCTCATGTCGCCAAGCACGGCGGGCGCTCGGTATCCAGCAAATGCGGCTCCGCAGATGTGCTGGAGAAGCTGGGCGTCAATGTCAATCTCACCCCGGAAAAGGTCGCGCATTGCGTGGACACCATAGGGGTGGGCTTCATGTTTGCCCCCAACCATCACGCCGCGATGAAGCATGCCGGCCCGGTGCGCCGGGAGCTGGGCGTGCGCACCCTGTTCAACATGCTGGGTCCGCTCACCAACCCGGCAGGCGCGCAAAACCAGGTGATCGGCGTATTCAGCCGCAGCCTGACCAGCAAGCTTGCCCGGGTGCTGGCAACGCTGGGCAGCGCCCACGTGATGGTGGTGCATGGCTCCGACGGCATGGACGAGATCTCCATCAGCGCGCCGACTTTTGTGGCCGAACTGAAGAACGGGGAAATAAAGGAATACAGTGTGGAGCCCGCGCAATTCGGCCTCACTCCCGCGCCGCTCAATGCCATCCAGGTGGCCGATGCGGACGAGGCGCGCAACATGCTGGACCAAGTGCTGGACAACCAGCCCGGTCCCGCGCGCGACATCGTGCAGTTGAACGCGGGTGCGGCCATCTATGTTGCCGGCCTTGCCCCGTCGCTGGCGGAGGGGGTGAAAAAGGCGGGCGAAATGCTGGCCGGCGGTGCGGCCAAGCACAAGCTGTCGCAGCTCGTCGAGCTGTCGCACAGCTAGCGCGTGGCGGGCCTGGCTCCGGTCCCGTTCCCGTGATTGCACATGGTCTCCGTTCAGCACGGTCTGCCGGCGATCTCCGGCGAAGATAGCGCCGACATCCAGCACTGGCTGGATGCGCTGGGCGCCGTCCACCCTCCCGACGACCTGGCCCTGATACGCCGCGCCTGCGAATTTGCGGCGCCGCTCTACCGGGGGCACGTTCAGGTCACCGGTACGCCCCTGCTGCAGCACGCGATGGGCTCGGCCGCCATCCTCAGCGCGCTCAACATGGATCGCGAGGCGATTGCCGCCACCATCCTGCATGCCGTTCCCGATTATCTGGATGACTACGCGACGGTGCTCGCCGAGCGTTTCGCTCCCAACATCGCCACCCTGGTCACCGGCATCTCGCGCGTGGAGCACATCAGCCAGTTCAGCGAAGCGCGCGGCATGCGCGACAAGGAAGAGGCCGCGGACCAGATCGAGCGCCTGCGCAAGATGCTGCTCGCCATGGTTGAGGACATCCGCGTGGTGCTGATCAAGCTGGCCGAGCGCACCCAGACCCTGCGCGCGCTTGTCAACGCGGAGCCGCAGGAGCAGCAGCGCATTGCGCGCGAAACGCGCGCCATCTTCGCACCCCTGGCCAATCGCCTGGGCGTGTGGCAACTCAAGTGGGAACTGGAAGACCTTTCCCTGCGCTTTCTCGAGCCCGACCTCTACAAGAAGGTCGCCAGGCTTCTGGATGAGCGGCGCGTCGATCGCGAGCGCTACATTGCGGACGTGATTGCGCAACTCAAGGGCGCGTTGGCACAGGCGAACATCGAAGCCGAGGTGACCGGCCGTCCCAAGCACATCTACAGCATCATCAACAAGATGAAGCGCAAGCGGATTGAGTTCGGCGAACTGTACGACGTGCGCGCCGTGCGCATCCTGGTGAAGGACGTCGTCGACTGCTATGCCGCGCTTTCGGTGGTGCACGCGCTGTGGCCGTCCATTGCCAGTGAGTTTGACGACTATATTGCCAACCCCAAACCGAATGGCTACCGCTCGCTGCATACCGCGGTGACCGGGCCGCGCGACCTTGCGCTCGAAGTGCAGATTCGCACCCGCGACATGCACCATGATTCCGAACTGGGCGTGGCCGCACACTGGCGCTACAAGGAAAACCGCAAGTCCGAGGCGGCCTTCGACGACAAGATCACCTGGCTGCGCCAGATCCTGGCGTGGAAGGCCGAGCTGGCGGACGTCGGCGGCCTGCAGGAGCAGTTCCGCACCGAACTCCTGCACGACCGTGTGTACGTGCTCACCCCGCAAGGCAAGGTCATCGACCTCGTACGGGGCTCGACGCCCGTGGATTTTGCCTATGCCCTGCACACTGACCTCGGCCACCGCACGCGCGGCGCCAAGGTGGACGGCAACATCGTCCCGCTCAAATACAAGCTGCAAAACGGCCAGCGTGTGGAAATCCTCACCGCCAAGCAGGGTGCGCCCAGCCGCGATTGGCTCAGTCCGCAGCTAGGCTATCTCAAGAGCCCGCGTGCGCGCGCCAAGGTGCGCCACTGGTTCAAGACGCAGAACATCGAGGATGCGGTCGCCCAAGGCCGCACCCTGCTCGATCGCGAATTGCAGCGCCTGGGGGTGACCGCCGTCAATCAGGAGAAGATCGCCCAGCGCCTGCGCTACCATAAGCTGGAGGACATGCTCGCCGCCCTGGGGCACGGCGACCTGTCGCTGCACCGGTTGGACATCGCCGTCCAGCAGGAAGTGCCCACCAAGGCGCCGGCCGCCCCCGTTGCAACCGCCAAACATGCCGCCCGCCGGGCTTCGGAGAGCGGCGTGTTGATCGAGGGAGTGGATAACCTGCTCATCAAAATGGCGAAGTGCTGCAAACCCGAAAAGCCCGCAGCCATCGTAGGCTACGTCACGCGCGACCGCGGCATCACCGTCCACCGCCGCGACTGCCCGTTCATGGCGCGGGTGCCCGAAGACAAACAGGACCGCCTGCTGGACGCCGAATGGTCTTGACATTATATTAGCTAGTGCTAATATGCCAAAACTGTATTTTCAGGAGTAAACCATGTTTGGTCATTCAATCAAGGAAATAGATGCGTCCAAGCTGGCCCAATGGGTGAGCGACGCCAGCCACAAACTGCGCGTGATCGATGTGCGCCAGATGGCCGAGATAGCCGGGGGCACCGTGCCCAAGGCTGAAGCCTTTCCGCTGCATACCCTGCCGGAAAAGGCGCGTGAACTCTCCCCGCAAGAGAAGGTCGTCGTTGTCTGCCGCAGCGGCGCCCGTTCTGCCCAAGCCTGCATGTTCCTGCAGCAAATGGGGTTCTCCGAGGTCTACAACCTCAGCGGCGGCATGATGGGCTGGGTAGGGAGCGGCTATCCCGTGCATCAGCTCGGCTGATTGTGTAAGAACCGCCGGTCAGGCTCCGGCGGGGCTGAAGAGGCCGCCCGTACCGGGGATGACGGTGCGGGTGGCCTCGGCTTTTGGTGTGTTGGTTTTCTGGGTGGGCTGACGGTGTGCAGAGGTGGTCGCCGGGGGTTGCCCGGCAGCAAGTTACTTTTCTTGCCTTGCCAAGAAAAGTAACCAAAAGAAGGCGCCCCCGGTGCGCCATCCCTTCGGGATTCCCTCCGTTGCTCGGCGCGTCAGGCTGGCTCATAAACTCGCACGACCGGCTGCGCCGTCACGTGCTCGGACATATTTGCCAGACTACTCCTGACCCGCCTGCGCTACTCGGTGGCGCACAGGGGAACGGCGGCCAGCAATTGCTTAGGGGGGTACTCCATCTTCTGGTGCCGCCCGGGAAACACAGCCCTTGACTTGCGGTTGTTGCGCGCGCCTCCGGCGTAGCTTACCCTGCGCCCGAATTCGCCAAATAATTGGAGCAAGCCTTGGGGATCAACTTTTGCGCAATTATTGATCACGCACTGTCGCAGACGGAAATCACAAGTTTTGATCGATCGCTTCAGGGGGAGTGGCAACAGGACACGTCGCCTCTCAGGAGGATGGCTGCGATGCCCGGCCGAACCGACTGGGAGTGGAATTTTCAGGCCGCCGCCGCTACCCCTGAACAAGAATACACGGCCAGAGGGTGTCTGGAATTCGAGGGGCCTGCGGACTTAGATGGCACGATGTATCCTCGCGGCCTGGACCTTGGGTCAGCAATTCGCTGGGGAACGTTTCTTTCGGATCACGAAACGCAGCTATCACTGTGTAGGGCAACCCGCCGCATCGCATCAATGGTGCGCGGGCACACCATCATCTACTTACCCGATACAATTATCGGCGGATGCGCCCTGGATATTCTCCATGAAGCAGGGGATATAAACGCGGTACTTGCCTGCTTAGCGCGCGACTACGGACAGCCCGCACCGTATTTCGAGGTGCTGGCTCAGCGCTGGACAGGCTGGGACGCCGAGGGTGATCGCTATAACTATCTAATTGAATACCTAGCGCCGTAGCGAGCATGACGCTTGGGGCGTTATCCAGCCACCCTGACCACCAGCCCCTTCAGATACGCGCCCTCCGGAAAGCTCAGCAGCACCGGGTGATCCGCTGCCGCATGCAGTTTGTGCACGATGGCTGCATCCACGCCCGCATCCAGGGCTGCGCCGGCGATGATCTTCTGGAACAGGTCTTCGCTGATGCCGCCGGAGCAGGAGTACGTGAAGAGCAGGCCGCCGGGCTTGAGCAGTTTGAAGCCGAGCAGGTTGATGTCCTTGTAGCCGCGCGCGGCCTTTTCTGCGAAGGCGGCGGTGGGGGCGAATTTGGGCGGGTCGAGAACGATGAGGTCGAACTTGCGGTTCTGGTCGCGCAGTTTGCGCAGGGCGGCGAAGACGTCGGCACATTGCCATTCGGCGCGGCTTGCATCCAGCGCATTCAACTCCACATTGCGCCGCGCCAGTTCCAGTGCGTCCTCGGACGCGTCTATCGACAGCACGGATTTGGCGCCGCCGCGCAGGGCGTATAGGGAGAAGCCCCCGGTGTAGCAGAAGCAGTTGAGCACGTCCTTGTCTTTCGCCAGCGCGCCGGTGAGCAGGCGGTTATCGCGCTGGTCGAGGTAGTAGCCGGTCTTCTGTCCGTAAGCTACATCCACGGCAAATTTCAACCCATGCTCGGTCACGGTGATTTCAGCGGGCAGCGCGCCGCGCACCACGCCGTTGCGGTTCTCCAGCCCCTCAAGGCCCCGCGCGTCCGAGTCCGACCGCTCGTAGATGCATACTGGTTTGCACAGCTCCTGCAGGATGCCGGCCCACACGTCGCGCCAGCGGTCAGCCGCGGCACTACCGAGCTGCATCACCAGCACCTCGCCATAGCGGTCCACGATCAGCCCCGGCAAGCCATCTGACTCGGCGTGTATCAACCGCATGCCGTTGCCGGCATCGGCGACGTTGAGGTCTTGGCGCAAGGCGAGCGCTTGTGCCATCTTGCGGCGGAAGAAGTCCTCGTCTATCGCCTCGTTTACATCCCATGACCAAACCTTTGCGCTGATCTGCGAATTCGCGCTGTAGCCCGCCCAGGCCAGAAAGCCGCCGGCCGCATCGCAAATGGCAACGGTTGCGCCATTCCCGGGTGCACCATCGGTGTGCTCAACCGCACCCGAGAATACCCAGGGATGGCGGCGCAACAACGACTTCTCGCGTCCGGGCGCGAGGACGAGCGCGGGCACGCCGGGCGGGCGCGGCGGCAGCACCCGTCCCATGCTCTCGCGCCCTGGGGGTTTGCACCGGTCAGGGCCTTTGGGCGCGCTGTGGCGGGCGTGACGTTGCCGGGCAGGGGGCTTGCTCATGATCTCGGGCGGTGGCTGATGCGTGATGCGCGATTATAACGGGCTTCACTCCTGCGCAGGGGGCACCGCGGCCCTCAGGCCGTCCATCACAGTGGGATAGCGCAGCCTTACCTTCAGTTCGCGTTTCATCCGCGTGTTGTCGAGGCGCCTCGATTCGTTCATGAAACTCCATAGCGCCGGCGACACCGCGGCCTGCACCTGGGCGCGCAGCAGGCGTGGTGGATGGGGCAGGCCGTAAGCGTCAGCGACGGCATCGAAGTAGTCGCCCATCTTCAAGTCGCTGTCATCGCTCGCGTGGTAGATACGGTTGGCCCGCCCGCGCCGCAGCGCAGCCACGACGACGCGCGCGAGGTCGTCGGCATGAATATGGTTGGTATGGCTGTCCTCACCCGGCAGGATGGCGGGCGTTCCCGCGCGCAGCCGCTCCAGCGGCAGCCTGTCGGCGGCATAGATGCCGGGCACCCGCAGGATGCTGGCGCGCACGCCATTGCGCGCCGCCCAGATGCGGATCCGCCTCTCGGCGTCGGCGCGGCGCCGTGCGCGCGCGGTTGCGGGGTGCAGCGGGCGCGCTTCGGTAACATGCGCCCCGCCGCAGTCGCCGTATACCCCGCTCGTGCTGATATACACGAGGTGCGCGGGCCGCGTGCCCGCCGAAAGCGCGGCGAGCAGATGGCGCGTGCGCGTGTCCGTATCGCCTTGCTCCTGAGGCGGCGCGAGGTGCAGCACGACCTGCGACATGCCGGCAAGCCGGCGCAAAGCGTGGCGCCGGTCAAGATCGGCGGAAAGAGGGGTGATGCCCGCCGCATGCAGCGCGACGTGGCGCTCCGGGCGGCGCGCCGTCCCGAGCATCCGGTAGTTACTCTTCAGCAATCTGGCCACGCGCAGGGCGATGTCGCCGCTGCCAACCATCAGAATCGTCTGCCGCCGCCTCATGTCTTCCGCTTTGCGCGCGGGTGCGCGCTGTCGTAGATTTTTGCGAGATACTGGAAATCGAGGTGAGTATAGACTTGGGTAGTGGAGATGCTGGCATGGCCCAGCATCTCCTGCACTGCGCGCAGGTCGCCGGACGATTGCAGCACATGGGTGGCGAAGGAGTGGCGCAGCAGGTGCGGATGGACGCGGCTCGCGATACCTTGGCGGATGCCCCACTTGCGCAATTCAAGCTGCACGGTGCGCGGCGAAATGCGCCGCCCGTTCTTGCCCACGAACAGTGCCGTTTCATCGGGCCTGGCGAGCTGTTCGCGCACGGCAAGCCACGCCTTGAGCGCCGCGATGGCCGGGCCGCCCACCGGCACGATGCGGGTCTTGCTCCCCTTGCCGGTGACGCGCACGGTGGCGTCGTTGAAATCGAAGCTGCCGGGGTCCAGGCTCACCAGTTCCGCCAGGCGCAAACCGGACGAATACAGCAGCTCGAACATGGCCTTGTCGCGCATATCCAGAGGCGTTTCGGCGGCAAAATCGACCAGCTTCACCGCCTCGTCCGGCGAAAGCGCGTGCGGCAGCAGCTTGGGCGCCTTGGGCGCGCGCAGCCCCATGCAGGGGTTGTCCCGGTAGCCGTGGTCGCGCATCAGGTAATTGAAAAAGCTGCGCCACGCAGAGAGCATGCGCGCCAGCGTGCGCCCGCCCAGGCCGCCCGCATGGAGTTTGGCGACAAAGCGGCGAATGTGGTGGATCTTCAGTTCCGCAAGCGGCGTTTCCGCGGACAGCGCGAACAGCTTGCGCAAATCGCGGGCGTAGTTTTCGCAGGTGTGTTCGGAGTAAGCCCGCTCGTTCTTCAGAAACGCAAGAAACCCGGCGAGCAGATTGTCGTTGCCGGACGGTACGGCCGCGGGCATGTTAAAGCCAGGGCAGCAGCGCGGCGCTGGAGAGTTCTCCTATGCGCTGCAGGAACAGCGTGCCCATTTCCGGGTAGAAACGCTGCTGGTCTTCGCTGGCCAGGATCAGCAGGCCGATGGAGTTTTCCGCGCTGCGCAGCGGCACGTAGGCGAAGGAGCGCAGGTGCGCCGCGCTCTCCCCGAACCAGGCCGCGGTGTCGTACATTGCGCGGTGCATGCACACGGGCTGCGGCGCCTCGTCGGCAAAGGTGAGCATCTCCGCGCTGGGCGGTGACTCCTCCCACACATGCATCACCGCGTGGGGCACGGCGAACCGGTCGCGCATCTGGCGCAGGATGGATTCCTGCGTCGCGGCACGGTCGCGCGCGGCAAACAGTTCGCACGCGAACTGATGCACCTTGGCCTGCAGTTCGTCGTTTTCCTTGCCGAAGGCGAGCAGTTCCTGCAGCTTCTTTTCCAGCGCCTTGTTCTTGTCGCGCAGCGCCAGTTGCTGCCGCTCGACCAGGGAAATAGTGCGGCCCCCGTGGGGATGGGGAATGACGATGCCCGCGAGCATCTCCGCATGATCTTCGAAGAACTGCGGATGCTCCTGCAGAAATACTGCGACGTCTTCTTCTCTCATTTCGCCTTCCGTGCCCGCCTACAGGTTGATTTCGCCTTCGAAAACCGTGATGGCCGGGCCAGTCATCATGACCGGCGCATCGCCCCCGCCCCAGCTTATCGTCAGCGTGCCGCCCCGTGTAGCCACGCTCACCTCGTTATCCAGCAGGCCGCGCTTGATCCCGGTCACCACTGCTGCGCAGGCCCCTGTGCCGCAGGAAAGCGTCTCTCCGGCCCCGCGCTCGAATACGCGCAGCTTGATATGGGAGCGGTCCACCACCTGCATGAAACCGGCATTTACCCGGTTGGGGAAGCGGGGGTGACGTTCGATGAAGGCGCCCTGCGCGATCACCGGCGCATGCTCCACGTCGTCCACCACCTGCACCGCATGGGGATTACCCATGGACAGCGCCGTGATCTGCACGATTTCGTCGTTGATGTTCAGCGGCTGCACCAGGGCATTGCTGTCCGTCGAAAAGGGGATGTGGGCCGCATCGAACACCGGCGCACCCATGTTCACCGTGACGCGCCCATCGCTTTCCAGACGCGGGGAGATGGTTCCGCTCTTGGTCTCGACGACAATCTCGCGTTTTTCCGTCAAGCCCTTGTCATGTACGAAGCGCACGAAGCAGCGTGCGCCGTTGCCGCACTGCTCCACCTCGCCGCCGTCGGCGTTGAAAATGCGGTAGCGGAAGTCTGCACCGGCCAGTTCGGACTTTTCGACCTGGAGTACCTGGTCGCAACCCACGCCGAAATGGCGGTCGGCAAGCAGCCGCAACTGCTCCGGGGTGAGCTCCACCGGTTTGCGCGTGGCATCGATGACCACGAAATCGTTGCCCGCGCCGTGCATTTTCGTGAATTTCAACTGCATCTGGAAAGCCTCTGGTTCAAGTCCTTGAAGAGCCGCGCTGCCAAAACGGCATGCTCGATAAGTCCGCGACGCAGGTCACGGACATTCTACGATGCCATAAGGCACAGCGCAACGCGCCGTCTGGCCCGGTGACACGCCGCGCGCGCATCAGACGCTATTGCCGGGCGCCAACTCCCCGTGGCGGAAGCAGTCCGCCATGTGGTCGTTGACCATGCCGGTGGCCTGCATATGGGCATAACAGATCGTGCTGCCCACGAATTTGAAGCCGCGGCGCTTCAATTCCTTGCTCATCGCGTCAGACTCCTTCGTCTGCGCGGGGACGTCCGCCTCGCGCCGCCAGCGGTTCTGGCGCGGCTCCCCGTCCACAAAATCCCAGATAAACCGGTCGAACGTCCCGAATTCCGCCTGAACTTCCAGAAACCTGCGCGCATTGTTGACCGTCGCCTCGATCTTGAGACGGTTGCGCACGATGCCGGAGTCCTGCAGCAGCGCCGCGATTTTCCTGTCGCTATAGCGTGCAACCCGCGCGGCGTCGAAATTGTCGAATGCTTTGCGATAGGCGTCGCGCTTGCGCAGGATGGTGATCCAGCTCAGGCCGGCCTGCGCGCCTTCCAGCACCAGAAACTCGAACAGGGCGCGGTCGTCGTGCAACGGCACGCCCCATTCCTCGTCGTGATAGGCGCAGTACAGCGGATCGCTGCCCGGCCAGGCGCAGCGCCTCAGGGTCGGCATAGCTGGTTGTAGTCGCGCCAGATGCAGCGGTCCATCACCACCCAGATGCCGGCCGCCCGGGCGCGCTGCGCGGCGTCCTCATGCATCACCCCGTCCTGCAGCCACAGCCGCGGCATACCCAGCTTGATGCAACTCTCGACGATAGCGGGCACATACTCTGGCGCGCGGAAGACGTCCACGATGTCCACGGGAAACGGGATGTCCTCCAGCCGGCCGTAAGCCGGTTCACCCAGCACCTCCTCCACCAGCGGCCGCACGGGGACAATGCGATAGCCATGCGCCTGCATCCCCGCAGCTACGCGGTGGCTGGGCCGGGCCGCCTTGGGTGAGAGCCCGACCACCGCAATGGTGCGGATGGCGTGCAGCACCTGGCAGATCTCCTGGGTATCAGGATTGAGGAAGCTCATGGCCCGAAAGATAGCACCTTTGGCGCCTATACGGGCAAAAGCGTGCGCGAAAGCGTCGAAAACGCTATACTTCGCGCCTAAAGGCGCCCGTAGCTCAGTTGGATAGAGTATTGGTTTCCGAAGCCAAGGGTCACAGGTTCGATTCCTGTCGGGCGCGCCAGCATCCTTCCCGCGCCGTTCCAGGCGCAGGCCTTTCCCGCTCTCAGACGACTTCGCGCGATGCCGCCGGATCGGGGGCGTCCGCCGTCTCGCGCTTCATGCTGTACATGGCCGCATCGGCGTGCTTGATAAGCGACTCCGCATCGGTTCCGTGATCGGGGTAGATGCTGAGCCCCGCGCTGACGCTGATCTCGATGGCGTGCCCGTCGATGACGCAAGGTTCGCATATGCTGTCCAGGGTTTTGTGCAGCCATTCCCCGGCGGCATCGTGGCCGGCGATGCTTGCCAGCAGAATCACGAATTCGTCCCCGCCCAGGCGGGTCACCGTGTCGGTTTCCCGCACATGCATTTTGAGTCGGCTGGCCACGGTCTTGAGCACCTTGTCGCCGACCTCATGTCCGTACTGGTCGTTGACGGGCTTGAACTTGTTCAGATCATAGAACAGTACCGCAAACTGGCCGCCGTTCCGCGCGGCCTGCTTGATCAATTGATCGATGCGGTCATTGAACAGGATCCGGTTGGGCAGGCCGGTCAGCATGTCGTGGTGCGCGATGTGCCACAGATGCGCTTCCTCCGCCTTGCGCTCGCTAATGTCGGTCATGATGGCGACATAGTGGGTGAGACTGCTCGAACTGCCGGGCACGCGGCTGATGCTGACGCTAAGCGGCAGCAGATCGCCATCCTTGCGACGATCGATCACGTCGCCCTGCCAGTAGCCTTTGTCGTTCAGGGCGCGCCATATCGCCTGGTCTTGCTCGGTCGTGGAATAGCCGGAATGCAGGACGCGCGGCGTCTGCCCCGTCAGCTCCTCGGCGGCATAGCCCGTCATGCGGCACAGCGCCTTGTTGACTGACAGAATGCGCATCGAGGCGTCGGTTATCAGCACGCCGTTGCTGCTGGAGTCGAATACCACGGCGGCAAGCCGCTGCTGCTCCTCGGCGTGCTTGCGTTCACTCATATCGAGGATGTAGGCGATGCCGTTCTTGCGGTCGCCTCCTATCATGGCGGCGCCGATGTAGATCGGAATGTGGGTGCCATCCTTGTGCCGCAGTTCCTTCTCGAACGGCTCGCAGTAACCGCGGTCGGCGAGCTCGGTCAGCGCCTGCCGGTCGCGCGCTGACCATTCCGGCGGCGTCATTGCCGTCCATTTCAGCGCCCCGGCTTCCAGCTCGGCTCGCGAGTATCCCAGCATCCGCAGCAGCAGATCGTTGGCGTCGGTGAAGCCGCCATCTACGTCCCACGACGCGATGCCTATGGTGTTGGAATCCTTGAGGCTGCGGAAGCGCGACTCGCTGGCCTTCAGCTGCTGTTCCGCGCGTCCTATGCTGACGATAACCTGCCGGCTCACCAGCAGCCCGCCCCCCGTCGATGCCGCAAGCACCAGCAGGCTTGCCAGCCAGAATGTGCGCTTGACCCAGCGCGCGCCGTCGCCGAGCACCACCGAAAAATCATTTTCCATCACGCCCAGCCGGCTGCCGAGCTGGTTCAGTTGCACGTGATAAGCCGCCAGCCGTGCCGCGTTCATGCGCCCCCCTGCGAAATCGGCATGAATGGCATCGCCCGTCGATTTGAGTCTGAGCATTTCCGCGTCCGCCTGCCGCCAGATCCCGATTGCGTCGCGCATGTACGAGATGCTCCGGAAGTGCAGGAAGAACCAGATCAGGGAGTGGACATCCTCAGGCGCATTGTTGCCGTCGATAAATCCTCTTTGCGCGGCGAGCAGGTCGGGTGCCGCAACCTCAAGCGCGTGCCGCGCGGCGCTGTCCCCTTCGAAGACATGCAGCGATTTCCGGAAGGCGCGGTAATCGGCCTCGTCGCGGCTGTAGGTGTAGTGCTCCAGTTCCAGCACCGCGTCCTTCTGCGCCTTCGCCCACAAACCCTCGCCGCGTACGTAAGAGCGGACGCCATTGAAGATGCTGCCTTGCAGCTCGATCATCCCGGTCAGGCAGATGGCGATGATGACAAACAGCACGACAACCAGCTTCACCTTGCCGGTGGTGCCAAGCTCGAGATGACGCAAGAGATCAGCCGATTTTCCCATGGTCGGCGTGCAGGCTATCCGGCCACGCGGTCCCGCGATGGAGTCGGCGCGCGGCGAAGGGCGAATCGAAGGCTTCGCCCTTCGATTCGCCCTTCGCCCGCGCACTCTGGGGTCGGGAAAACATCGTGGGGCCATCGCGCCTCCCTGTTGTCGTTCCGCTCGCGCGGGCCGAATCAACATACCAATCGCAGGCGAATACCGTCAAGTGGTATCCCGCACTAAGTATTTATACGGGGCATAGGCTGCGTGTGCTGCAGCCATGCCAGTCGCACCCGCGTGCACCTCGTTATGCCAGCAATACCGCGATGATGCCGGTCAGAAATACGCCGTCCAGTGTGCCTGCGCCGCCGATGGAGGCGACCGGCGAGCCGAGCTTGAGGATGTCCTTCAGCCGCATCAGGTCTGCGCCAATCAGCACGCCCAGTGTGCCGGAAATGTAGGCCAGCGGCGCCCGCTGCGCCGGGTCGATCAGCGTCGCCACCAGCGCGGCGGCGAGCGGTGCAATGAGGATGGGCATGCCGATGCCCATGCGCGGAATCGGGCGGCTGAACTTGGCCGCGATCAGCGCGACGACCATGATGGATACGACAGAGTGCACCAGGCCCAGCGAAGTGTGGGCGAACAGATAAAGGGAGAACAACACCGGCAGCAGGGCGCCACCGACGTTGACCGTGATGGTGACCTTGCCGGTGAACGGCGGCAGCTTGGGGAACGGCCAGCCCTCCGGAAACTGAGGTTCAGCCGCGGGCGGCACAGGAGGCGGCGGCCCATCCGCCTTGAGGGTGACCACGGGAAGGTTGATCATACTGCCCGCGAGCGTACACATCAGCAGAAGATAGGCGAGATCCGGGGAAAGTCCCAGCTTGTCAAAGGCGACGCTGATCAGGCCGATCTGGACAAGCCCGATCACCACGCCCAGGACGAGCAGCAGGACCAGCAGGCGACGCGGCGATGGCGAAGACATGATGGTTCAACGGCCCCGGCAAAGGGGCGGCCCTCCGGGGCGTGAACGAACGGGATCGATGTGTAAGCTCACTGCTGTCCCCCACAAAAAACTCCGGGTTGAACGCGCGCCCTGGCGAAAACGCCCCGTCCCCGAAAAATCACCGCTCGCCGCGGTTATGCACGATATTGTAGGCCGCGCGCTTGATCCAGTCGTTGAGCACCAGCCATGCCAATGCATAAGCCCATACCCATAGCGCGTGCACCCAGCCGATGGGCGTCACCATGAAACCATACACCACAACCACCGTACCCGCCACCGCCGACCAGATACTCGCATGCAGCAGGATGGGGGAGGGAAACGGGCGCTGCCAGAACCAGCCTGTGGTGCGGGTCAGGAAGATGGTGGCGTGCCCCGCAACCAGCAGCTTCAGGAATATCATGGACTGTATCATGCCCTGGGAAAATCCCATGCGCTCCAGGATATAGAACAGGCCGAAGGACGCGACCACCCCGATCAGTCCCAGCATGGTGGACACCGTGAGCAATTCCGGCATGCTCCAGCGCACCGGCTCCTTCTGCACCCGCGTCCTGTCGTACGCGATGCTGAGGATGGGCAGGTCGTTGAGCAGCGCCAGCAGGATGATCATCAGTGCCGTCACTGGGTAGAAGTTGAACACGACGATGCTGAGCGTCATGAACAGGATCACCCGCACCGTTTCCGCGATGCGGTAGATCGAATAGCTCTTCATCCGCTCGAAGGTGATGCGCGCCTCCTTCACCGCGTCGTTGATCACCGCCAGGCCGGGCGCGGTGAGGACAATGTCGGCGGCCGCGCGCGCGGCATCCGTGGCGTTGGAAACGGCAATGCCGCAATCGGAACGCTTGAGCGCCGGCGCATCGTTGACGCCGTCCCCGGTCATCGCCACGATGTGCCCGCCCTTCTGCAGCGTATCCACGATACGGAACTTGTCTTCCGGCACTACCTCGGCAAAGATGGTGACCTGTTCTATCATCTCGATGATTGCCGATTCATGGGTGTGGATGAATTCGCGTTCCAGCAGCCGGGTGTCGTAGAGCGTCTCCACGGTATCCATTACCTGCTTCGCAAAGCCCCGGGCGTCAGCCGCAGACATGTCCGGCTTCAGGCTGCGGTAGATGGCGGCCGACAGCACCTCGGCGAGCGTGAGCAGTTCGTTGCTGGCGCTGCCCGAGAGCTGAGACGAACGCAGGATGTTCGGCGGCAGGCCCAGTATGCCGCCGATCTCGCGGGCAATCGCGGTATTGTCGCCGGTCACCATCTTGACCTTCACCCCGTGATCGGCGAGATCCTGGATCACCGCGCGCGAATCGTCGCGCGGGGGGTCGTACAGCGGCACCAGGCCGATCAGCGAAAATTCCTCACCCTGCTTGCGTCCAACCGCCAGGGTGCGATAGCCCTTCGATGCGAGCAGGTCCACCATCTTGTGGATGTTCTGCGCGTTCTGGTCCGGCAGCGCCGCCAGGCCCAGGAGCACCTGCGGCGCACCCTTGATGGCGGTATATTTCTCCCCGTTCAACTCGACTTCCGCTTCGGTGCGCTTGCGCACCGGGTCGAACGGCACAAAGGACATCTGTTTCCAGTCCTGCCACCCCATACCCGGAAAACGCTCGTCTATGTAATGGAAGATCGGCATTTCAATCGGGTCATGGTTTTCCAGCCGCGATGCCAGCGCCGCATACAGCAATAGCGTCTTTTCATCGTAGCCGTCGAAGGCCACCAGTTCGGAAATCTGCATCTCGTTCTTGGTAAGCGTGCCGGTTTTGTCCGAGCAGAATACGTCCACCCCGGCAAGCTCCTCGATCGCCGTCAGCCGCGAGACGATGGCCTGGCGCCGCGCCAGGTTGACGGCCCCGACCGCCATGGTGACCGACAGCACTGCCGGCAGTGCAACGGGGATGGCGGCGACCGTCAGCACCAGCGAGAAGCGCGCGATCTCCAGGAAGGGCTGGTGCCGGAACAGGGCGACCATGATGATCAGCGCCACCAGCACGGCCGTGATCACAATCAGGAAATTGCCGATCCGGATGACCATCTTCTGGAAGTGGCTGCGCTCCTCCAGGCTGGCTTTGGCCACCAGCGACACCACCGTCTGGAAGTTGGTGTTGCGGCCGGTGTTGACCACCACGGCGAGCATTTCACCCTGCTTGACAATGGTGTTGGCGTACGCGACCTCTTCGGTCTTCTTGCTCACCGGAAGCGACTCGCCGGTCAGTGAGGACTGGTCAATCAGAAGGTAATCTCCCTGAAACAACTGTACGTCGGCGGGAACGATGTTGCCGATGCGCAGCTTGATGATGTCGCCTGGAACAAGTTCGCGCGAGGGAATGGAGCGGAAGACGCCATCACGCCGCACGATGGTTTCGTTCGCGAGGCGTTGCTTCAGCGCCTTAAGCGCATTAAGCGCGCGATGCTCCTGGAAGAAGTCGAGGCCCGCATTGACCAGCAGCAGGATCGTAATGATCGTGAAATCGTCCCACTTTCCGACGGCGGCGGAGAGGATCGCCGCGATCTCGATCATCCACGGGATGGGCCCCCAGAACCGCCGGAATAGCCGGTGCCACAGCGGCTCCTCCTTTTCCTCCATCTCGTTGTACCCATATTGTGCGAGGCGGGTCGCGACTTCATCCGCGGCGAGCCCTTGCTCTGCGGTAACGCCAAGCTGTCCCAGGGTGTCGGCGATAGTCTGACCGGCGTAGTCATCGGTTTTTTTCGGGGTGTTCACGCGTATAGCCTCCTGGTTGTTTGTCGCCGGGCGTACGGATGGCCGCGACCGGAGCAGTGCATGCTGCGGGGCGGGCGAATACTCACGGGATGAAGGGACGCCAAATTTATACACCGAGCGTGCATGGTTGAAAACCTGAAAATGTCGCGGCGCACGCCAACGCGATCGGCCCGGTCCTGACCATGAGAAACTTTTCGGGTTGGTATGAACGAGTTACGGCGCGGCGCGGTTCCGGGCGGCGGGAGCCGCGAAATCGTCTTATACTGGCCGCCCATCGCATGTATGGAGTAAAGACATCATGGCCGCCATCCTGCGCGCAATAAGAGCCGACATCACCACGCTGACCGTGGACGCCATAGTCAATGCCGCGAACAGCTCGTTGCTGGGCGGCGGCGGCGTAGACGGCGCCATCCACCATGCGGCCGGGCCGCAAATACTGGAAGCCTGCCGTTTTCTGGGCGGCTGCGCGACCGGTGACGCCAAGACGACGGCGGGCTTCAATTTGCCGGCCCGGTTTGTGATCCACACCGTCGGGCCGATCTGGCAGGGCGGAAACGCGGGCGAGGCGCAGCAACTGGCCGGGTGCTACCGCCGCTCGCTGGAGGAGGCGGCACATGGCGCGGCCTCGATCGCATTTCCTGCCATCAGCACCGGGGTGTATGGGTATCCGCCGGAGCGGGCAGCGCGGGTTGCCGTCGACACGGTGCGGGCGACGGTGCCGCAACATCCCGTCATTCGCGAGGTGATTTTCTGCTGCTTTTCCGATGACGATCTGGCGCGCTACCGGGCGCTGCTCACGCCATCCTCCGCCTGACGGGGCGGCCCCGCCGCCCGTGCCATAGGGCGGGGGCGGTGTGATAAACTCGCAGTATCGTTCACGCGGGATGGCTCCATGTCAGGCAATACTTTCGGCACACTGTTCACGGTCACATCGTTCGGCGAATCGCACGGTCCAGCCATCGGTTGTGTAGTGGACGGTTGCCCGCCTGGACTGGCGCTGTCGGAGGCGGACCTTCAGACCGATCTCGACCGGCGCAAGCCGGGCACCTCGCGTCATGTCACGCAGCGCCGTGAATCGGACACCGTGGAAATCCTGTCCGGCGTGTTCGAGGGCAAGACCACGGGCACGCCCATCGCCCTGCTGATCCGCAACGAAGACCAGCGCAGCAAGGATTACGGCAATATCGCGGAAACTTTTCGCCCTGGCCACGCGGACTACACCTACTGGCACAAGTACGGCATACGCGACTATCGCGGGGGTGGCCGCTCTTCCGCGCGCGAGACCGCAGCACGTGTCGCGGCCGGGGCCATCGCGAAAAAATGGCTGGCCGAGAAATACAACGTGGTGGTGCGCGGCTATCTGGAGCAGCTCGGCGAGATCGCCATCCCGTTCAAGCATTGGGCTGAGGTCGAGGCCGAGGGCAACAGCTTCTTCGTGGCGGACGCAAGCTATGTGCCGCGCCTGGAGGAATACATGGACGCGCTGCGCAAGTCAGGCGACTCCATCGGCGCGAAGCTCGCAGTGATGGCGCAGAACGTGCCCGTGGGCTGGGGCGAACCGGTGTTCGACCGGCTGGACGCCGACATCGCCCATGCCCTGATGAGCATCAATGCCGTAAAAGGCGTGGAGATCGGCGACGGCTTCGCCTGCGTCACCCAGCGCGGCAGCGAACATGGCGACGAACTGACCCCGGAGGGCTTCGCCTCCAACCACGCGGGCGGCATACTGGGCGGCATTTCCACCGGCCAGGACATTGTCGCGCGCTATGCCATCAAGCCCACCTCCAGCATCCGCCTGCCGCGCCGCTCCATCAACAAGGCGGGCGAGCCGGTGACGGTCGAAACCCATGGCCGCCACGACCCCTGCGTCGGCATCCGCGCCACCCCAATTGCCGAGGCCATGCTGGCCCTGGTGCTGATGGATCATGCCCTGCGTCATCGCGCGCAGAACGGGGATGTGGAAGTTTCTACGCCGAAACTGCGCTAGCTTCGTGCGCTGACCGGCAGGTGCAGGAGTGGCGTCAGCTCACGTACAAGCGGCCGTTCTAGCGCTCAGCCACCTTCTTGTACAACTTGAACCGTTCCTTCTTGTCCCCCGTGCGTGCACCCTCCCAGATCAGGCGCCAGTCCGGCTCGCTGGCGACGGGTTTCGCGGCGTTCGCCTGAACCAGCAGCAGCGAGCAGCGGCTGCGGGCGAGGCGCTCGGTGGTGATGCCCCCGAAATAGTCCAGCATGGCGCGCTGGCTGTCGCCCAAGCGCTCCCCTGCGATGCAGTTGTAATGCGCGGGCAGCGCCTGTTTCAGGCTCGCGACCACTCCGCGATAGCTCTTGCCGCTTTCCAGCCACGGCAGCCATAACGTCATTGCCAGCACCCACACCAGCGTCATGCCGCTCGCCCAGTTGATGACCGAACGCCGCACCGAGCGCCCGACGCGCCACACCAGCACGATCCATAGCACGGTGGCGCCCACGGCGATCCAGAATGGCGCGGGTTGAAATACCGGATGGAAGCCGGGCTGGTAATCCTTCAGCCAGTGGGTGATCTTGGCGTTGTTGTCGAGCAGCAGGCCCGCCCAGCCCCACCATAGGAGGATGGCCAGCAGGCCGAAGGTCATGATGCCGAACCAGTCGAGCGCATTCGCCGCACCCCGGCGCAGGCTGGGCAGCGCCGCGGTCGCAAGCAGGGCGAGCGGCAACAGCAAGGGCAGGGAAAGGACCTCCGCGAGATCGGGGGTGAGGCTGAGCGCGACCAGCATGACGGCAAAGGCGACCAGCAGCAACTGGTGCTGGGGCTCGTAGCGCAGGTTGCGGCGCACGTTCCACACCGACCATGCGGCGAGCGGCCACGCGGGCCAGGCCAGCCATGGGAGTTCCTGCGCATAGTACCAGGCGCGGTGTCCGAAGTGATGGCGGGCGTAGTTGAGCCAGTGCCCGATGTTGTGTGTCCACAGCCAGTCCGTGAACAGGCGGGGCGAGCGTTCATACAGCAGCCAGGGCCAGATCGTCAGCCAGGGCAGGGCGCACAGCAATGCGATGCCCAGGGCGATGTAATAGGGGCGGTTGCGCCAGTTGCGAAACAGCAGGAGCAGGGCGCTGATCGCGACAAACAGTACGATGGCGATGAAGCCTTTGGACATGAAGCCGATGCCGACGCCGATGCCGATGAAGACGCCGGCGCGACGGCGGAATCGCAGCGCCAGTCCGTAGCCATAGATCATCATGGCGCAGCCGGCGAGCAGAGCAAGATCCGCGGCCAGCAGATGGGCGTGAATGAGCAGGCCCAGGCAGCCGATCAGGATGATGGCCGCGCTCCAGCCGCGATACTTGCCGAACAGGTCGCGGCCGGCGAGTCCCGTGAACAGCAGCGTGAGCGCCATGTAGAAGGCGCTGGCCAGGCGTGCGCCGTCGTGGAGCGGCAGTATGGGGGAAAGGACCTTGGCGAACAGTGCCGCCGTCATGTAGAACAGCGGCGGCTGGCCCATGCGCGGTTCACCCGCCAGCGTGGGCACCAGCCAGTCGCCGCTGTGAAGGATGTGATAGACCAGGCCGAAGCTGTAGGCTTCGCCAGGTTTCCAGGGATCGTGGCCGACGATTCCGGTCAGCAGCCAGACCGCGATGAGCAGCGCCAGCAGGCCGGCCTTGGGCAGGGTGATGGGGTGCTCGTTTGCGGTGGCGTAGGGAAACATCGGCGACTTGTCTCGTTCCTAATGCACGTGGCGGGGCGCGACATTCGCCCAATCAAAAACAAAAAGGCAGCGCGGGCTGCCTTCCTGGGGACGACCGGATGCGAAAGACCCTTCAGCCAGCCTTTGCGCCGGACTTGGCGTACTTCTGGCGGAATTTTTCGACGCGGCCCGCGGTGTCCACGATCTTCTGGGTGCCGGTGTAGAACGGATGGCACTCCGAGCACACTTCCACATGCAGGGGTTTGCCCAGCGTGGAGCGTGTCTTGAAGTTGTTGCCGCAGCTGCAGTTTACGGTGATCTCGTCGTATTGCGGATGGATGTCGGCTTTCATTTTCGGTTCCTTGCTTTAGGGTGGGCGCGGCGGTTGTACGCGCCCGGATTAAGGGGGCGAATTATCCATGAAAACGCCGCCGGAAGCAACCTCCCTGGTTTGCCCTCCGGTGCATGGCGCAACGCGCCTTGAACCGTTAGAATCTACTCCTTTTTGCGTGCCGCTCCGCCTTGGACGCTGGCCGCACGTCATCGCGCGCCGGGGCAGGGCGTGCGCACCGCGCAATATTAAATAGTAGGGGGCTAACGGATGCTGTCACGCCAGGATTACCGCACGCTGTCGCTGTCGTCCCTAGGGGGTGCCCTGGAATTTTACGACTTCATCATCTATATCTTTTTCGCGAAGGAGATTGGCAGCCTGTTCTTTCCGCACCACGTGGAATGGCTGCAGCAGGTGAACGCGTACGCCGTTTTTGCCGCGGGCTATCTTGCGCGCCCGCTGGGTGGCTTGGTGATGGCGCATTCCGGCGACTTGTTCGGCCGCAAACGCATGTTCATGCTGAGTATTTTGCTTATGGCCCTCCCCACGCTGGCAATCGGCCTGTTGCCGACTTATGCGACGCTGGGATTCTGGGCGCCGCTGGCGTTGCTGGTGCTGCGTACCCTGCAGGGCGCGGCTGTCGGGGGGGAAATTCCGGGTGCATGGGTATTCGTTTCGGAGCATGTGCAGCCGCGCCACATTGGCGTGGCGTGCGGCATACTGACTGCGGGGCTCACCGGGGGCATCCTGCTGGGCACCCTGGTGGCCACCGGTGTCCATCACCTCTATCCCACCGAAGGGCAGATGCTGCAACACGGATGGCGTGTGCCATTCATCATAGGCGGGGGGTTCGGCATGCTGGCGGTATGGCTGCGCCGCTATCTGCAGGAGACGCCCGTGTTCCGGGAACTGCAGGCCGAGCAGAAACTGGCGGATGAGATGCCGCTGAAGCGCGTGGTGCGAGGACACGGCGGGTCGGTGGCGCTGGTCATGGCGCTCACGTGGCTGCTGTCGGCGGCCATCGTGGTGATGATCCTGATGACGCCGGCATTGCTGCAGAAGCTATACCATATTCCACCGGCGACCACGCTCGCCGCGAGCAGTGTTGCGACACTCTTCCTGAGCGTCGGCTGCATTGCATTCGGCGCCCTGTCTGACCGCTTCGGCCCGGGCAGTGTGTTGGCTATCGGCTGCGTTGCCCTTGGCGTCGTGTCCCTGGGCCTGTATCACTGGCTGCCGGTCATGCCCGGCCATATCTACGAGCTATACGCGCTGTGCGGCCTGTTTGTTGGTGTGATAGGCGTGGTGCCCGTAGTGGGTGTCAGCGCGTTTCCGGCAGAAGTGCGGTTTTCCGGTTTGTCATTCTCCTATAATGTCGCCTACGCCATCTTCGGCGGGCTGACGCCGGTCGCGGTAAGCTGGGCGATGAGGCTCGATCCGTTCGCTGCGCCGCATTATGTCGCGGCGCTCTGCGTCGTCGGCGTGCTGGCGGGGATCTATCTGCTGCGCAAACCGGTAATGAAGCTCGCGTGAGTTTCGTGCGACAATCGGGGTCATTGCCTTCCGGCGTGGCCGAAGGCTGTTAATTTTCAGGTCGAAAAAGTGGTTTTGGATCAACTCAACGAAATGCTGGGCGCCGACATGGCGGCAGTCGATGCAACGATAAGGGATCGTTTGCGCTCCGAGGTGGTGCTGGTCAACCAGGTCGGCGAATACATCATCAACGGCGGCGGCAAGCGCCTCCGCCCCGCGCTGGTGGTGCTGTCGGCCCGGGCCTTTGGTTATTCAGGCGCGCTTCACTATACGCTCGCTGCCGTGGTGGAGTTCATTCACACCGCGACGCTGCTCCACGATGACGTGGTCGACGAGTCCGCCATGCGGCGCGGGCGCGCGTCCGCCAGCGCACTGTTCGGTAACGCGGCCAGCGTACTGGTTGGCGATTTTCTTTATTCGCGCGCTTTCCAGATGATGGTGGAGGCCGGCGATATGCGCGTGATGCAAGTGCTGGCCGATGCCACCAATACCATAGCCGAGGGCGAGGTGCTGCAATTGCTCAATTGCCACGATGCCAGCGTCGGCGTGGAAAACTACCTGCATGTCATTCACTGCAAGACCGCAAAGCTGTTCGAGGCGGCCATGGCGCTGGGCGCGATTCTCTCCGGCGCGGGCGCCGGGATGGAGCAGGCTGCGGCGCAATACGGCATGCGCCTGGGCACGGCCTTCCAGCTGGTGGACGACGTACTGGACTATTCCGGCGACGAACAGGAGACCGGCAAGAACATCGGCGACGATCTCTCGGAAGGCAAGCCCACGCTGCCGCTGATCTATGCGATGCAGCATGGCGATGCGCGGCAGGCTGCCGTGGTGCGCGAAGCGATAGAGCAGGGCGATATCTCGCGCTTCGCCGAGGTGCTCGATGTCGTCCGGGCGACGGGCGCCCTGGATTACACGCGCGCGCAGGCAAAGCGCGAGGCGGCGGCGGCCTGCGCAGCATTATCTGTGTTAAGTGATTCGCAATATAAGCAATCCCTGCTACAATTGGCGGACTTTGCTGCCTCGCGGCAATACTGATCGTCTCCCGGCTTCGGTTTTTCCGGGGGCGCGATTGATTCTTGAATTCGGGGTGTAGCTCAGCCTGGTAGAGTACTGCGTTCGGGACGCAGGAGTCGGAGGTTCGAATCCTCTCACCCCGACCAGGCATGCGTCAGCGAACCTTGTTCCGGTTCGCCGCATATTCCCATCGGTAATTGCACTATATATATCGCCCCTCCATTTGGTTGTTTTCCAGCCTCCTGCGTATCCCAGCCCGGTTCATCTCCAGCCCTCGCCCGGTGCCCAAGCCAATGTCTTGTTAGTATGAACAAAAGGACTGGGGCATGTCCGGGCGCCGGGCAATAGTGGAAGAAAAGGGTCGGATTTTAACGTCCTGCGAACGCCTCATTTGGGGCGCCATTTCCCGCGGAAGCCCCTAATTTAATGGCCTGCTGGCTATTGCGTGAAAAAGAATTGTGGTGATAGAATCCGAACGATGTAATGGTTAAAAACTAGAATAAACCGGTTTCAAGAATCTTAAAGAATCTAAAGTCGAAACGCTAAAGGCTTTCGACGGGCAGAGTTGGGTTTTCTAAATTAGAGGGTTTATAACGGAGGAGGCGTCAATGTTTACTACATTCGTAACTACAGACCAAGTGTTTGCAATGTACGCGGTAATCTTTGTGTTCTTTTTTGCACTCGCTGCGTTGCTGCTGAAGAAGAATTCCTAAAACAGGGCCGTGCAATCGGCAGATTTTGAGAGAATGTATTCCTTAATTTGAAGAACAGTGGGGGTGAGGGAAATGCGGAAGTCTATAAATTTGGTGGCATGGCTTTGCGGGGTCGCTGTGATGTTGGTGTCCGGGGCCGCTATTGCTGCCGAGGAAGGCGTTGTCTACGGCAATGCCGCCAAGGGCAAGGAAATTTTCATGAATGGCAATCCCGATAAGGGTGTTACTGCCTGCCAGACTTGCCACATGGACAAGGCGCAGGGCAATGACGCCATGGGTACCCCCAGGCTTGCGGGTCAGGGCACTGCCTACATCATCAAGCAGTTGGACGATATCGCTGCCGGCAGGCGCGTACCCCAAGGTCTGGGTGCTGCGATGATTGGCATTGCGCAGGGCCTGAGCGACCAGGATCGCCGCAACGTCGCAGAGTACGTTCACGGCATCAAGAACGAAGAGCTTTCCGATCTCAAGG
>DATFUZ010000024.1:0-110263 GCA_035260545.1 Gallionellaceae bacterium
TGGCCCCACTCCTTCCCATCCCGAACAGGACAGTGAAACGACTTTGCGCCGATGATAGTGTACATTCGTATGTGAAAGTAGGTCATCGTCAGACTCCTTCAAAACAGAAAAGCCCAACCCAGTGTTGGGCTTTTTTGTTTGCAGCGTTCAATATCCCAAGAATCAGGTGGAAGAATTTCGGGAGTTGGCCGATACTTCGCGCGGTGCCTGACCTGGGAGTGGCAAATGGATGTCGGCAGTTTCATAAGGTTGTTCAGCCTTGCGGCGATTTGGGGCGCGGCCTTTCTCTTTACGCGTATCGGCGCGCCGGCGCTGGGGCCCGTCATCCTCATCGAGGCGCGCGTGGGGCTGGCCGCCCTGTTCCTCGCCGCCGTGGCTTTGCTGATGCGACGGCGGCTAAACGTAGCGACGAACTGGAAGCACTACCTTATCCTGGGGGGACTCAACGGTGCGCTGCCATTCCTTCTGTTTGCCTTCGCTGCGCAAACGCTATCGGCCTCCGTGCTGTCGGTGATGAATGCGACCGCCCCCATCTGGGGTGCGGCGATCGGCGCGGTATGGGCACGCCGTCAGCCGGATATGCGCACACTGTTCGGTCTGCTGCTGGGCATTAGCGGAGTGGCAATGGTGGTGGGCGTGGATTATGCGGTGACCCTGCACGGCGCCATGCTGGCCATTGCGGCCGCGCTGCTCGCGCCTCTTTCCTACGGCATCGCCACGCATTATGCAAAGTCCGCGCCGGTGGTGGACGGATTCTCGAATGCGCACGGCAGCATGTGGGCGGCCAGCCTCATGCTGCTGCCAGCCCTGCCCTTCGCCGGCACCGCGGGCAACCATGGCATCGGCCTCGTGCTCGCGGTGCTTAGCCTGGGCATAGTCTGCACCGGCATCGCCTTCCTGCTCTACTTCCGGCTGGTCAGGGACATCGGCCCCACCGGCGCGCTGACCGTAACCTTCCTGATACCCGCCTTCGGCATCCTGTGGGGCCATGTGTTCCTGGGCGAGCCGGTCAGTGCAGGCATGATCGCCGGGTCAGGTATCATTATTCTCGGCACCGTGCTGGTGGCCGGATTCAATCCCGCTGCAATCGTGCGCCGCCTGCTGCGAAACGGCACCTAGCCGGCGCTGCCCGGCTGCCTCAGCGCATTGCGGCCTCGATCTGCTGGCACAGGGTCTTGAGTACCTTGATGCGCGCAAAGTTCTTGTCGTTCGCTTCGACCAGCACCCAGGGCGCAATCTCGGTGCTGGTGCGATCCACCATGTCGCAAGCGGCAAGCTGGTAATCGTCCCATTTCTCGCGGTTGCGCCAGTCTTCACCGGTTATCTTGAAGCGTTTGAACCCGACCTCTTCGCGCTCCTTGAAGCGGCGCAATTGTTCTTCCTTGGTGACGGCCAGCCAGAATTTCACCAGCACGGTGTTGTTCTCGACGAGCTGCTCCTCGAAGTCGTTAATCTCGCTATACGCCCGCATCCAGTCATTTTCCGGACAGAAACCTTCGACCCGCTCCACCAGCACGCGGCCATACCAGGAACGATCGAAGATGGTGACCCGGCCGCGGCGCGGGATGTGGCGCCAGAAGCGCCAGAGATAGGGCTGTGCGCGCTCCTCCTCGGTGGGTGCGGCAATCGGGATGATGTGGCAGTAGCGCGCATCCAGCGCGCCGGTAACGCGGCGGATCGCACCACCCTTGCCGCCGGCATCGGAGCCTTCGAACACCACGATCAGCGACATCTTCCTGAACCGGGGATCGCGCGTCAGCAGATTGAGCTTGCCCTGATATTTCTCCAGCGCCGCATCGTAGCCTTTCTTGCTCAGCTTCTGCGACATATCCAGCATGTCCAGCACATCCACCTTGTCGATGGGCTCCAGCAGCGGCGCGACATTGGGTTGCGCGGGCGTGGCGGGGTGGTCCAGGCGGTTGCGAATGGCATCGAGCAGTATCCTGCCGACCGTCATGCCGCGGTAGCGCGGGTCGGAGCCTTCGACCACGGTCCACGGCGCCTCGCCGGTGCTGGTCTCGCGCAAGGTCATTTCCGATACCTTGCGGAACTTGTCGTAGAGCTTGAACCGCTCCCAGTCGGTATCGGTCACCCGCCACCGCGTCTTGGGATCCTTTTCAAGGGATTTAAGGCGTTTGCGCTGGGCGTCTTTGGACAGGTGGAACCAGAACTTGAGGATTAGCGCGCCCTCGTCGGTGAGCATCTTCTCGAAGTGGTTGATCTGTTCTATGCTCTGCGCGAGTTGCGCCGCCCTGGTCTTGCCCATCACGCGCCGGACGATGGGCTCGGTGTACCAGGAGCCGAAGAAAATGCCGATCTTGCCCTTCGGCGGCAGGGCACGCCAGAAGCGCCACATTCGCGGGCGCTCCTTTTCCTCATCGGAGGGCTCGCCCATGGCGTGCGCCTGCATATGGCGCGGATCCATCCATTCATTGAGCAGGTTGACCGTCTCGCCCTTGCCCGCGCCGTCCACGCCGCCGATCAGGAGGATCACCGGAAATTGGGCATTCTGCGCCAAGTCGTATTGGGCATTCAACAGGGCCTCGCGCAGCGCCGGCACATCGGCGTCGTAGGTCTTCTTGTCGATCTTGTGGCCCAGTTCTGCTGACTCGAACATGATGACCTCCTTGGTTTCAGAGAAAATCCGGAGAAATGGCCAGGCGCAGGGCGGCATTGCCACCGCCACGGTTGTCCAGCCACCACACTGCGCCTTTCTTGATGCTGAACGAGATGTCGAAATCCGCCATCACCAGCGCGGCGACTTCGCCCAGACAGGGCTGATGGCCCACCACCAGCACGCAGCCCTTGTGGTCCGGCCAGCCCGCGGCCTCCAGCACGGACATGGCGCTGCTGCCCGGCCCGACGGCAGGCTCGGTTTCGAAATGCCTGGTCAAGGCCTGGGCGGTCTGCTGCGTGCGCACGGCCGGGCTCACCACGATGCGGGTATGCTGGGGCAGCCGCGGGCGCAGGAAATCGGCCATCTTCGCGGCCTGCCTTTCACCCTTGGCGGTCAGCCGCCGCTCCATGTCGGGCATCCCGTCCTCCGCCTCGGCGTGGCGCCACAAGATCAGCTCCATGATTCCATCCCTGCACGAATTGGCCTGCATAAGGATATACCCTACGGCCCGCCATTTCCATATGCCGGATGCCGAGCGGCGCACGCCCAAATGCTATAATGCTGCGCTCTGATCAGGTATTCTGCAATGACCACCGCACTACTGAACTTTAAACACCATCTGACCGAACTCTTCACGCAGGCGCTCGGCGCAATCGCGCCGGAAGCCGGGGTCACGGTCCTCATCGAGCGTCCCAAGCTGGCGGCGCACGGCGACTATGCCTGCAACCTGGCAATGCAGTTGTCCAAACAACTGCGCAAATCACCGCGCGAGATCGCGCAGGCGCTGATCGCCGCCCTGCCCCCGTCCGATGTCGTCGAAAAGGTCGAGATCGCGGGCGCCGGCTTCATCAACGTATTCATCACCCGCGCCGCCAAGCAGGGCGTGGTGCATGGCGTATTGCAGGCCGGCGCGGGCTACGGTCACGTGCACGCCGGCGGCGGCCGCAAAGTGCAGGTCGAATTCGTATCGGCCAATCCCACGGGCCCGCTGCACGTAGGCCATGGCCGGGGTGCTGCGGTGGGCGATTGCCTGTGCCGCGTGCTGCATGCAGCGGGCTGGCAGGTGACGCGCGAGTTCTACTACAACGACGCGGGGCAGCAGATCGACAACCTTACCCGTTCGGTGCAGTTGCGCTGCAAGGGGCTGACTCCGGACGACCCCTCCTGGCCCGAGGACGAGTATCGCGACGAGTACATCGTCGACGTGGCGCAGGCCTACATGGCGAAGGAAGCCGTCGAAGCCGACGACCAGCACATCACGGGCAAGGGTGATGCGGATGATGCCGAGGCGATCCGCCATTTTGCCGTTGCCTACCTGCGCCGCGAGCAGGACATGGACCTGCGCGCATTCGAGGTGGAATTCGACGTGTTCTCGCTGGAATCGGCACTGTATGCGGAAGGCAAGGTTGAAGAGACCGTGAACGCGCTGGTGGCCAGCGGCCACGCCTACGAGCAGGACGGCGCGCTGTGGCTGCGCACCACCAGCTTCGGCGACGACAAGGACCGCGTGATGCGCAAGCGCGAGGGCGGATACACCTACTTCGTGCCCGACGTGGCCTATCACCTGGAAAAGTGGCGCCGCGGTTTCGTGCGCGTGGTCAACGAGCAGGGCTCGGACCACCACAGCACCATCACCCGCGTACGCGCGGGTCTGCAGGCGCTAAACGTCGGCATCCCCCAGGGCTGGCCGGAATACGTCCTGCACCAGATGGTGACCGTGATGAAGGGGGGCGAGGAGGTCAAGATCGCCAAGCGCGCCGGCAGCTACGTCACCCTGCGCGACCTCATCGACGAAGTGGGCTGCGACGCCACCCGCTACTTCCTGGCGGCGCGCCACCCCGACTCGCAACTGGTGTTCGACATCGACGTTGCCAAGGAGCGCAGCATGGAAAACCCGGTGTACTACATCCAGTACGCCCATGCGCGCATCAGCAAGATCCTGTTCGACTGGGGTGGCGAGCACAAGAGCCTGCTAGACGCCGACGTCGCTCTCCTGTCCGGCGAGGCTGATGCGGCGCTGCTGCAGGAGATGATAGATTTCCCGCAAGTGGTTGAAACCGCCGCGCAAGAACTGGCGCCGCACCTCATCGCCGTCTACCTGAAGAGCGTGGCGGCAGCTTTTCACAGCTACTATAATAGCGGCGAAAACCGGATCCTGGGCGAGGATCCCAAACTGACGCTGGCGCGGCTGGCGCTGATCGCCGCTGTTGCCCAGGTCATTCGCAACGGCCTGGCGCTGCTGGGGGTATCGGCCCCGGAAAAGATGTAACGGCAAAGATGTAACAGCGGAAATTTGACAGTATGAATGCGATGGCGCCGGAGACACTGGATTTGGTGAGGAAACTCAAGCATGGCAAATAACGGCCGCAAGCGGTCAGGGGAAACCGACAACAGCTCGCTGATCCTCGGCATCCTGATCGGCATGGTGCTCGGCCTGCTGGTGGCCGGCGCGGTGGCATGGCACCTCGCGAGCCGCCCCAAGGCATTCACGCTCAAGGACGAGGCACCACATGTGGCGGCGGCGCCCAAGGTGGCGCCCGCCGCGCCGGCGCATGCAGAGCCCGCTTCCGGCGTGAATGGCAATGGCAAGCGCTTCACCTTCTACGAGATCCTGACCGACAAGAATCATCCTCCCGCCAATGTCGGCCCTGCGCCGGGCGGAAAGACTGTCGCAGCAAGCAAGGCTGCCGCGGGAAGCGCCTACTTTCTCCAGGCTGGCTCCTTTGCCAAGCCGGATGAAGCGGATCGGCTGAAGGCCAAGCTGGCCATGATGGGCATGGAGGCCACGGTGCAGCAGGCTGACGTTCCCGGCAGGGGAACCTACTACCGCGTGCGCCTGGGGCCATACAGCAACACCGACGAAATGCACAAGGCAAACGCCACGCTTAAACAGAACGGCATCACCAACGCCGCCCCGGTACGCGCCACGCGCTGACCCACACCCCGCTCGATAGGAGAAGACATGAAGTTGATTCGCAAGATATTTGCAGTATTGACGATCCTGCTCGCGACCAATGCGTATGCCGCACCCGACTATTCGCTGCTGATCCCGCCCCAGCCCACGCACAGCGGGAAGAAGATCGAAGTACTGGAATTCTTTTTCTATGGCTGCATCCACTGTTTCCATCTCCACCCCTACCTGGAGAAGTGGGAACAAACCATGCCCAAGGACGTCAAGCTGGGTTTCGTACCCGTGCATTTCAACCCGAGCTGGGAACCCATGGCCTATACCTATTACGCGCTGAAGGCGATGGGCCAGCAGAAGCGACTTGATGGCAAGCTGTATGATGCGCTGAACCAGGCGCGCCTGCCGCTGTTCGACATGAATGCCATTGCCGATTTCGTGGCAAAGAACGGCGTGAACCGTGACGAGTTCGTGAAATACTACCAGTCCTTCTCCGTGCAGAACGAAGTGGACAACAGCGGCCAGATGACCTCGGCCTATCAGATCGAGGGTACGCCCACCCTGGTAGTGGAAGGCAAATACATCATCAGCGGCCTGGAGCCGCCCCAGATGATAGAAGCCCTGAACCAAGTTATTGCCAAGGTGCGCCGGGAGACCGGCAAGTAGCGATGCATGTCGTCATTACCGGTGCCTCCAGCGGCATCGGCTTGGCCCTGGCGCGGCACTACCTCGAGGCGGGCGCGGTGGTTGCGGCCTTCGCCCGGCGCGCTGAGTTGCTCGAGCAGTTGTCCGCGCAATACCCCGGACGCGTGCACACCAGTGCGCTGGACGTGCGCGACGCTGCGGCGCTGCAGCAGGCGGCGCAAGCCGCCATTGCGCGCTTCGGTCCGCCCGACGTGGTCATCGCCAATGCGGGCGTGAGCCACGGCACCGTTACCGACGACGCGGCGGACGAAGATGTGTTTCGCGACATCATGGACATCAACGTCCTCGGGATGGTGAAGACCTTCCAGCCGTTTCTGGCCGGCATGCGGGAGGCGCGCACCGGAACGCTGGTGGGCATCGCCAGCGTCGCGGGGTTTCGCGGTCTGCCCGGATCGGGCGCGTATTCGGCTTCCAAGGCGGCGGCCATCGCCTACCTTGAGGCGTTGCGCGTGGAATTGCGCGGCAGTGGCGTCAGGGTCGTGACCATCTGCCCCGGCTACATCCGCACGCCTATGACGGCAAGCAACCGCTTCCATATGCCGTTTCTGATCGACGCAGACGACGCGGCGCGCCGCATGGCGCGGGTGATCGAACAACGGCGGTCATTCGTGGTCATACCCTGGCAGATGGCGATTGCCGGCAAGGTGCTGAGCTGGCTTCCCAACTGGGTTTACGATCCCCTGTTCAGCCGGGTGCCGCGCAAACGGCGGCGGACGGCCTGAGCCAAAAGCGGAGAATGCATACAGCATGAACATGATCACGCAGCCCCTCGTCATCACGGTGGTGATGCTGGTGTTTTCCAATCTGTTCATGACGTTTGCATGGTATGCGCATCTCAAGAACCTGCTGTCATCGCCGTGGTATGTGGCGGCGCTGGTAAGCTGGGGGATAGCGCTGTTCGAGTACCTGCTGCAGGTGCCGGCAAACCGCATAGGCTACGGCACGCTCAGCCTAGGCCAGTTGAAGATTTTGCAGGAAGTGATTACGCTTTCGGTTTTCGTGCCCTTTTCCGTACTATACATGGGCCAGCCGCTCAAGCTCGACTACCTCTATGCGGCGGTATGCCTGACGGGAGCGGT
Organism: Gallionellaceae bacterium; assembly: GCA_035260545.1. GTDB lineage: Bacteria > Pseudomonadota > Gammaproteobacteria > Burkholderiales > Gallionellaceae > DATDDB01. Next base: position 7,307 of record DATFUZ010000024.1, read on the forward strand.
GTTTTTCATATTTCGCAGTGCCTGATATCGCCTTGCTCCCGGCATGGCGGCCGCGCCGCCAAGCCCGGCGGCATTTTCAAGTGGTAAAATACAAACGAAAGGATCATCATGAAATGCCCTGTTTGCTCTGCTGAACTCGAGCCCGGTGCGATTCAGTGCCCCGCATGCGGCGCCGTGCAGCGGGTGGAGCGCACGCCAGTCGGCGTCGTCACAGGCTGGCTGGGAATCGTCTCCGCCGTACTGACCGGAATGATCGTCATCGGCCTGATCGTGCTGATTGTCACAGGTGTGAGCCTCAAGGGTTTCCCGTGGATACTGGTGATCATCGGTGGTATTTTGACCGGCGGCTTCCTGGGGTATTCCCGCAAAACCCGGCACCTAGCCTGGCACGCGCGCGACGAGTGAGCGCGGCGGCACGCTGGATTGTGACGGGCGGATTGGGTATGCTGTACGCGCATCCACAGCGCCGGGTCCGCGGCGCAGGGAAGGCCCCGCACCTGTAACCACTTGGGATTGAGATCATGAACGACCAAGCCAAATTACCGCCTTCGCTACTGCCCGAACTATGGAACTCCAAGGAGGCGTGGCGTGTATTCGGCATCATGTCCGAATTCGTCTCCGCAACCGATCGCCTGAACGTCATCAAGCCGGCGGTGAGCATCTTCGGCAGCGCGCGCACCCATCCCAGCCATCCCTATTACCGGCGCACCGAGGAGATTGCGCGGCTGCTGTCCGACGCGGGATTCTCCGTCATTTCCGGCGGCGGACCGGGCATCATGGAGGCGGCGAACAAGGGCGCGTTCTACGGCAAGTCGCCCAGTGTCGGCCTCAACATCCAGTTGCCGCACGAGCAGCACAGCAACCCCTACCAGAACATCAGCCAGACCTTTCAGCATTTCTTTGCGCGCAAGGTGATGTTCGTGAAATTCGCTGTCGCCTATGTGGTGATGCCCGGAGGCTTCGGCACGCTGGACGAACTGATGGAGTGCCTGACGCTGGTACAGACCGGCAAGACGCGGCGCATCCCCATCATCCTGGTATATGGCGACTACTGGAAGGGGCTGGTGGACTGGATACGCGGCACGCTGCTCGCCGAGAGCATGGTCAATCCGGAAGACATGGACCTGATCCAGATCATCGACGACCCGCAGGCGGTAGTCAATTCGATCTTCAAGCACTACGAGACCCGCGGTTTCGAGCCTTCGGCGGCGGAACGCGAGATGCAGCTCAATCTCTGAGCGCGTGCGGAACCGGCCCGCGTTCGGCGCCCCCATAGTACCGTTCCGGCGCGGGCGAGCCCTTGGTATACTTGCACATCTCATTCTCATTCCCCGGAGAACGCATGAATCGCTATTCGGCGCATTGCGCGCGATCGCTCCACGGCCCGGCGCCGCTCGCCGGCCTGCGCGGGATCTTGTGAGATGCTGGGCGAACCGGTGATTGCGGCGCTGAACCACCTGCTCGCGCAGAGCGGCTGGGCGCTGCCGCGCCTGGCGGCCTTCAGCGGGCGCTCAGTGCGCTTCAACCTGCCGCCCTTTTCCCTGCTCTGCACGATCGCCGAGGACGGGTTGTTGCGCAGCGCAGCGCCGGATGCGGTAGAAGACGCCTCGTGCACCGTCTCCCCCACCCTGTTGCCGCAGCTTGCCGTGAACGAGCGCTCCGCGCTGGAGCGCGTGACCCACACCGGCGACGAAGAGGTGGTCAGCGAAATCCTGTTTCTGGCGCGCAATCTGCGCTGGGATGCCGCGGAAGACCTGAGCCGGTTTACCGGCGATATTGCCGCGGAACGCATCGTGCGCGCCGCCGCCGGCGCACACCGTCATGCGCGCGACTCGGTGCTGAACTTCCTTCAGGCGCTCGCGGAATACTGGACCGAGGAGCGGCCGCTGGTCGCAAAGAAGGCCGACCTGGGAGAGTTCGGCGAGCAGGTGGACGCGCTGGATCACGCCGTGGATGAACTGGAACAGCGGGTGCGCCGGCTCAACGGGCCCCGGGCCGGTGGCGGTGCCGCGAAATAGCCCGACGATATCCACTACATGCGCCTGTTCCGTCTTTTCAAGATCATTCTGGTCATACTGCGCTTCGGGCTCGACGAGTTCCTGTTCGCGCACCGGCGCACCCGCTGGATGCGGCGCACGCTGAATGTCCTGCTGTTTTTCCGTGACAGGCGCACCCCCCGCGCCTTGCGCCTGCGCCTCGCCCTGGAGGCCCTGGGTCCGATATTCGTGAAGTTCGGACAGGTGCTCTCCACGCGCCGCGACCTGCTGCCCGCCGACCTCGCCGACGAACTGGCCAAGCTGCAGGATAGAGTGCCGCCGTTTCCCGGTTCCCAGGCCGTTGCCATACTGGAGCGGGTTTACGGCAAGCCGGTGGGCGAAGTATTCGCGGCCTTCGACGAGGTGCCGGTGGCCAGCGCCTCGGTGGCGCAGGTGCACTTTGCGGTGCTGCCGCCCGGCGGCGAACATGGCGGGCGCGAAGTGGCGGTAAAGATCCTGCGGCCCGGCATTGCACCCGTGATTGCGCACGATGTGGCGCTGCTCGAGATCTGCGCCGGCCTGATCGAACGCTGGTGGGAAGACGGCAAGCGGCTCAAGCCGCGCGAGGTGGTGGCCGAGTTCGACAAGTATCTGCACGACGAACTGGACCTGATGCGCGAGGCCTCGAATGCCAGCCAGTTGCGGCGTAATTTCGCCAAGTCGGCGCTGCTGCTGGTGCCGGAGATGTATTGGGACTGGTGCGATACGGAAGTGATCGTGATGGAGCGCATGCACGGCACACCGGTGAGCCAGATCGACGACCTGCGGGCCGCCGGGATAGACCTCAAGCGGCTCGCCGCGCACGGCGTGGAGATCTTCTACACCCAGGTGTTCCGCGATGGTTTTTTTCATGCCGACATGCATCCCGGGAACGTGCAGGTGGCGGCCGACGGCACGTACATCGCGCTGGATTTCGGCATCATGGGCACGCTGACCGACATCGACAAGCATTATCTGGCGCAGAACTTTATCGCCTTTTTCCGCCGCGATTACAGGCGCGTGGCCGAGGCGCACATCGAATCGGGCTGGGCGCCGAAGGAAACGCGCGTGGATGAGCTGGAAGCGGCGATTCGCGCCGTGTGCGAGCCCATCTTCGACCGGCCGCTGAGCGAGATCTCGTTCGGAAAGGTGCTGCTGCGCCTGTTCCAGACCTCGCGCCGCTTCGGCATCGAGATCCAGCCACAGCTGGTGCTGCTGCAGAAGACGTTGCTGAATGTGGAGGGTTTGGGCCGGCAACTCTATCCGGATCTGGATCTGTGGCAGACCGCCAAGCCCTGGCTGGAGCGCTGGATGAACGAGCAGGTCGGCTGGCGCGGCCTGGTGAAGGCGCTGCGCCGCGAGGCGCCGCATTATGCCACCCTGCTGCCCGCGTTGCCGCGACTGCTGCACGAGCGGCTGAGCGCAAATCCGACGGCGGAAATGGAAGCGCTGCTGGCGCAACTGGTGCAGCAGCAGCGCACGCGCAATGCCTGGCTCGCTGGCTACACCACCGTGCTGGTGCTGCTGCTGGCTGCGCTGGCGCTGGCGCCGGTCTGGGGGCGGCTATAGCCGCACCGGTGGCCGGGCAGGGCTATTGCCGGATGATGGTGTGGCGGGGATCCACTTCCTGAAAGTATTCCGCCTCCAGCCACATCACGTTGATGATGCCGAAGGCCATCGCCAGTCCGACACCGAGTATCCAGGCAAAGTACCACATAGGCCCTCCTTTCAGTAAACGTGGTGGTCATTGGCGTGGATCATTTCCACCGTGACCTTGCCGCGCAGCACCCGATAGACCCATGAGGTGTAGGCGAGCACGATGGGCAGGAAGATCACCACGACCCAGAACATGATCTGCAATGTCTTGTGGCTGGATACCACATCCCATACGGTGAGGCTGCTGCGCGGATCGCTGTTCGACGGCATGACGAAGGGGAACATGGAGATCCCTGCGGTGAATATGACCCCGGCGAGCATCACCGAACTGGCGACGAAAGCGGTGACAGGCTTGCGCATGGCGGAGAGGAACATGGCCAGTGCCGCCGCCGCCAGGCCCAGCAGCGGCGCCAGCCACAGCAGCGGGTAGTGGCGATAATTGGCCATCCAGGCGCCTGCGGTGTGGGTGACCGTCTTCTCGAGGGGTGTGAAGGCCGAATTCGGGTCAGGCATGCCGGTGATCTGGTAGCCCTCTATTCCCGCCATCACCCACACCCCCGCCAGAACGAAGCACACCATGAACACCAGGCCGGCAATGCGCGTCGCCTTGCGCGCACGCGCGGCGATCTCGCCTTCGGAACGAATCTGCAGAAAGATCGAGCCGTGGGTCGCCAGCATGGACACGCTGACCACGCCCGCGAGCAGCGCGAAGGGGCGCAGCAGGCCCCAGAAGCTGCCGGCATAGGTCACCCGCATGTCGTTGTCGAAGCTGAACGGCACGCCCAGCAGCAGGTTGCCAAAGGCCACGCCGAAGATCAGCGACGGCACGAAACCGCCGGCGAACAGGCCCCAGTCCCAAGCGCTGCGCCAGCGCGGATTGTCCACCTTGCTGCGGTAGTCGAAGCCGACGGGGCGGAAAAATAGCGCAAACAGGGTAAGCATCAGCGCGACATAGAAGCCGGAGAAGGCTGTGGCATACACCACCGGCCATGCCGCGAACAGCGCTCCGCCCGCGGTTATGAACCACACCTGGTTGCCATCCCAGGTGGCGCCTATGGAGTTGATGATGACGCGGCGCTCGTCATCGGAGCGGCCCAGGATGGGCAGCAGCATGCCCACACCGAGGTCGAAGCCGTCGGTGACGGCAAAGCCCACGAGCAGGACGCCGACGAACAGCCACCAGATCAGCTTGAGCGTTTCATAGTCGAATATCATGGCGCGGCTCCTTATTTGTTGCCGTAACGGCCATAGCCCAGGCTTTGGGGGCCCAAGCGCGCATACTTGAACATCAGATACATCTCGGCGATCAGCAGCAGCGTATAGAAGCCGACGAAGCCCGCCAGACTGAAATAGACCGAACCTGGCTGCAGGCTGGAGGTGCTGAGACTGGTGGGCAGGATCCCGCTGATGGTCCACGGCTGGCGGCCGTATTCGGCCACGATCCAGCCCATTTCCGCGGCCAGCCACGGCAGGGGAATGGAGTACACGGCCAGCCTGAGCAGCCATCTTTTCTCCATGATGGTGCGTTTTGCGACAAAGTAGAAGCTGGTCGCCATCAGCGCCAGCAGATAGAAACCGAGCGCCACCATGATGCGGAAAGTCCAGAACATGGGCGCGACCTTCGGCACGGTGTCAGCCGCAGCCATCCTGATCTGGTCGGCGGTGGCGTCGGTTACCTTGGCGGTATATTTCTTGAGCAGCAGTGCATATCCCAGGTTGTCCTTGGATTTCTCGAATTGCGCGCGCACCGCCTCGCTGGTGTCGCCGCCACGCAGCCTCTCCAGCGCCGCATAGGCGTTGATGCCGTCGCGAATCCGGGCCTCGTTTTCGCTGCGCAACTCGTCGATGCCGGTTATCTTCTCGTCGGTCGAGCGCGTCGCGATCAGGCCGAGCAGCCATGGGATCTTGATGGCGTAGTCGGTCTGCTCGGTTTCCTGGTTGGGGAATCCAATGGCGGTGATGGCCGCCGGCGGCGGTTCGGTTTTCCATTCCGCCTCTATGGTGGCCAGCTTCATGCGCTGCACTTCGCCCGTGGTGTAGCCCGATTCATCCCCCAGCACGATCACCGAGCAGGTGGCCGCGAGGCCAAAGCCGCAGGCCACGGCCATGGAACGCAGGGCGAAGCCCTTGTCGCGCCCCATCAGCAGGTACCAGGAACTGATGCCCAGCACGAAGACGGAAGCAGTGACATAGCCCGCCGACACCGTGTGCACGAATTTCACCTGGGCCACCGGATTGAACAGGAGCTGGGTGAGGCTGGTCATTTCCATGCGCATGGTGTGATAGTTGAAGTGCGCGCCCACCGGGTTCTGCATCCAGCCGTTGGCGATCAGTATCCACAGCGCGGAAAGATTGGAGCCCAGCGCGACGAGAAACGTAACCATCAGGTGCTTGATCCGCGAGAGACGGTCCCAGCCGAAGAAGAACAGGCCGACGAAGGTCGCTTCGAGGAAGAAGGCCATCAGGCCCTCGATCGCTAGCGGCGTGCCGAAGATGTCGCCGACGTAATGCGAGTAGTAGGCCCAGTTCGTGCCAAACTGGAATTCCATGGTGATGCCGGTGGTGACGCCGAGGGCGAAGTTGATGCCGAACAGCTTGCCCCAGAACTGGGTCATGTCGCGGTAGACCTGCTTGCCGGTCATCACGAAAACCGATTCCATGATCACCAGCAGGAAGGACAGGCCCAGCGTGAGGGGTACGAACAGGAAATGGTACAACGCCGTTATGGCGAATTGCAGGCGCGATACGTCAACGAGTTCCAGGGACGGCTCCATGATCCGGCTCCTTCTGGGTTGTTGTGGAGTATATCTGCGATGCTATCTTGCGATCATCCACCGCATGGCTTTCGGGTTGCGAAAACCAAACGGCCCAGATTGTGGCAAGCAGCGCGATTTTCAGCGCGAGTATGAGGGCGATCTCTTGCCACAACTGGAGGGATATTGATCTTCCTGCCATCATCTCCCCCTCTGGCGCTCCGGGATTGCGGAAGTGTGCCGGTCACACCCGGGCATGTCCGGGAGCGTGCTTCCATCATTAACCAAACGACGCTCCCGAGTCAATACCTCGCACCGCGCGGGTCAACCGCGCGCGCGGCATGCAGGCCGTTCAAAAAAGTTTCTTTTTGCAGCGGCATAAGCAAGGGCGCGGATCGCATCTACCTATTTTCAGGTTCAGATACAAGATCAAGGTATGGGTGAGAAGCGCTCACCGCGGTAAGTGCGGACTGCGCAATGCGCGCCACGGATGGTACGCAATGCAGCGAGATACGCGCAGCGCATCGGGGCAATGAACTGCTTCTGGCGCCCATGCCGGGGCCGGTCAGTGCTCGCACAGAGTCCGTGACACCATGCCCTCCCGGTGCGACGCGCCCGTCCACGGCGCCGTGGCATGTCACGTCCCCCGGATGGCAACGGAGGCGCCAACCCGGGGGAGACAGGATAAATGCCGTGCCGTGGGACACGGCACGGGCGACCCCGGGAAGGCGACATAATTGTATTGCAGTCAGGTAGTTATATTTGTGTTGCCGGTGCCGGTGCAAGTACTATAATGCAATTTGCATAACTGATCGGGGCGGCGTAACTCTCTCCATCAATTACAGGTCAGCGCAGCTTGGCTCCAAATGGATAACAAAAGTCCGTCGTCATCACGCCCGCCCCTGCCTTTACAGAGGCTGTTCCGCAACGTGCTGATGATGATCGTGGCGGCCTATCTGATTGCCGTTGCCTACATCGGTTACGACACCTTGGCGGATCTACGGGGCGACCTTGCATTCACCAATTCCATGCTGGTGCAGGCGGTGCGCGCGACGCTGAACAGCCATGAATTGGTCTTGCGCGGCCTGGGTGGCGAATTGGTCGCCCAGGGCGCCCTGACCCGGCCGGAACGCGGCCGCAGACTGATCGAGCGGATGCGCCGGATAGATCCCGGGATGGTCGGCTTCGGCTTGGCCGGGCCGGATGGGCAACTGGTGCTGGTCAGCGGCGTAGCCGGGAATCTCGCCCTGCCGAACCTGTCAGACCAGCCCGAGTCCGCCGGCAGCTTCCTGGAAGTGCTGAACACCCCGCGCATGCGGGTAGGACGCCCCTATTTCTTCAAGGACCTCGGCACCTGGGTCGTGCCGATCCGGGTTGCCATCCGCGATAGCGCGGGCAGGGTGCAAGCGGTGATGACCGCCGGCTACTCGCTTGATCACGCGACGACGGCTTGGAACCATGTCACGCTGCTGCCGCACGTCACCGCGGTGCTTGTCGGTGCGCATGACAATTATCTGCGCTATCTCTATCCTCCGCCCGGCAATCAACCCGACCTCCCCACGCTTTACGCTGCCCCCGCAAGCAAGGCGGCGACGGACCAGGTTCGCTCGAATCGCATCGGGAACGGCATCTGGGGCGTATTCATGCCCAGATTCGGAGCGCACAATTACGTCGTACATGAGCGCATTCCGGAATTTGACCTCTACGCGGCCTCCGTCGTACCCCGATCGGCATTCATCGCCAAGTGGATGCAACGCCTGGTGATGCCCAGCCTGCTGATGATCATGTTCGTTGGAGGCGGCTGGATCGCATACCGGCATGCACGGCGGCAGCACTCGTATGCCGAGGCCGCGCTGAACCGGTCCCGGCAGGAACTTGTCGAGAGCAATGACAACCTGCGCCTGGTTCACACGTTGTCGGAACACCTGCACCAGACGCTAACGCTGGACGGCATCCTGCAGGAAGCCCTGCAGGCGCTGCGCAACCTTGCGCAGGCGCCCCATATCGCCATCTACCTGATGCACCCCGACGGCATGCGCCTGCGCCTGGCTGCGAGCCACGGATTTTCCAGCGAGGCGGCAGCCATGGGTAATGAGCTGCCGCTCGAGGGCAGCCTGTCCGGCATTGCCTTGGCGCAGGACATTCTGGTGTACGCCATGGACATCGCCACCGAGACGCGCATTTTTCCCGCTGTCCGGAACGCGCTGCTGGCGATGGGGGCCAAGTCCGCCACATGTGTCCCGTTGTTCTTCCAGGGCAAGGCGATCGGAGCCATCAATCTCGTTTACGACGGCATGCACCCCCTGAGCGACGGGGAAGAAAGCACGCTGGTATCTCTCGGAAATTCGATCGCCCTGGCGATCACGAATGCCCGGCACATGGACAGGCTATCCTATCAGGCAAGGCACGACAGCCTGACCAGCCTGCCCAATCGCCTGATGCTGCAGGAGGCGCTGCAAGAGGCCATCGTGCGTGCGTCGCACAAACAGGAGCAGGTTGTCCTGATGCTGCTGGACCTGGATCGTTTCAAGGAAATCAACGACACGCTCGGGCATGACGCAGGAGACGAATTACTGAAGCGCGTCAGCCAGCGCCTGCATCAGCTGTGTTCGCCTTGCGAAGCGCTGCTCGCCCGCCTGGGAGGTGACGAATTTGCCATCCTGTGCAGCGAGCGGCTGTTTTCCAGGGGGATCGTCAACATGGCCAACACCCTGATCGAGTCGCTGCGCAAGCCGTTTGACATTCATGGCATGATGCTGTCCGTCGGGGCGAGCATCGGGGTGGCTTATGCTCCTGTCCATGGAACGGACAGCCACAAGCTTCTCCGTGCGGCTGATGTAGCGATGTATCAGGCCAAGAAGCATTCCCTCGGTGTCATGGTCTATGACAACCATTTCGACACCTATAGCGCGGAACGCCTGGAGCTTGCCCATGACCTGCGCAACGCCATCGAGCACAATGAATTCATCCTCCACTACCAGCCGAAGATCGACACTCGAACCAATGCGATCGCCGGCTTCGAGGCGCTAGTGCGCTGGCAGCACCCCCGGCTGGGGCTGCTTTACCCGGATACGTTCATGCATCTGGCCGAGATCAACGAGCTGATCTATCCCTTTACGCGGATGGTGATGCATATGGTCGTTGCGGAAAAGCGCATTCTGCGCGAGCTTGGCTATGCGCAGCCCATCGCATTCAATTTTTCCGCACTCAACGTCAACGATGATCGCCTGCTGGCTGATCTGAGGCAGGCACTCTCCACCCACCGCGTTAGCCCGCGGGAGATCGAAATCGAACTGACGGAAACCGCGCTGATGCGCGATACGGAGCGGGCCTGCAGCCTGCTGAAGCGCTACAACCGCCTTGGGATCCATATCCTGATCGACGACTTTGGAACCGGCTACTCCTCCCTGTCCTACCTCCGGCAGCTGCCTATCAAGGCTTTGAAGATTGACCGCACGTTCGTCAAGGCCATGGACATACAGAAGAAGGACAATTCGATTGTTCGCTCCACCATACTCCTGGCGCATGCGCTCGGCCTTGATGTCGTCGCCGAGGGCGTGGAAACCGAAGAGGTTTTCTCCCTGCTGCGGGAGATCGGCTGCAATCACGCGCAGGGCTACTGGATAAGTCGGCCGCTGCCGATCGAAGAGCTGGGCGCGTGGCTCACGGAGCGGGAAACCGCATAGGAAGGGCGTGCTGCCCCGGCCGCCGGCGACGCACGCGTGCGGGCGGCATTTCCCGGCGCGTTCAAGGATAGCCCGGCGGTTCAAGAAATTTTTTGCAGAGGCATAAGCAAGGGCGCGGATTGCATCAGCCTGATTTCAGCTGCCAATGCAAAATCATGGTATGGGAGCAAAGTCTCACCACGGAACGTGCGGACTGCGCCACCGCGCGCCACCCGGTGGTGTGCCTTGCGCCGGTCTGCGCGCTGCGCGGCCGCCGCTTGCTGCGCCTGCTGCACAAGCAGCCGCGAGATCAGCAGCACGGCGAGGCGCTTGTTGGCGTGCTGGCTGCGCTCGGTCTGCACCCGGACGCTGATGCCGCTGGCAGTGTGAGTGGCGCGCACGGCAGAATCGGTAGTGTTCACGTGCTGCCCGCCGGGCCCTGCGGCACGCATGGTCTCGAAGCGAATCTCGCCGGAGAGAGCGGCCGGCGGCGCCGCATAGCGCATCACGCCGATGAACCAGTTTTTGCGCGCGTGGTGGGGCCGATAGGGGCTGGCGCAGATCCACTGCACCGTGCCCTCCCAGTTCAAAGCCAGCGCCTCCGCGCCTGCGCCATCCAGTGACAGCAGGGCGGAACGCAGGGTGCCGGCGCGCTCGCCGGCCTCCTGCTCGAGCACGCGCAATTCCGCGCCGGCAGCTTCAGCCTCGACTATCAGACGGCGCAGCGCCTTGGCCACGGCAAGCTGACATTCGGCGGGGCCTTGGGCGGCGGAGAGTTGCAATAGCAGCATGTTCAAGCCCCCCGTGTCTTGTAGGTGAGCACGGGCTTGAGCCGGGCCAGCACGCGCACCAGCCCGGATGCCTCCAGCGCACGGATGACCGTGGCGATGGATTTGTACGCCTCGGGCGCTTCCTCGAACAACAGTGCGCGGTCATCGCAGATCACCCGGCTGCCGAGCGCGGTGCGCCGAAGTTGGGCGGCGGTTTGGCGCGCGCTCAGCCGCTCGCGGCATTCGGTGCGCATCCATTTGCGGCCGCCGCCGTGGGCCAGCGACCACAGGCTGGCGGCGCGGGTGATGGGCTCGACCAGGTAGCTGTAATCGCCGCGCGAGCCCGGGATGACCACGGGCCCCTGATCCGCCGGCGCCGCACCCTTGCGGTGCAACCAGCCGGACACGCCCGCGAGTTGCGCGGGCACCACCAGGTTGTGGTTGAGATCCAGTGCCGGCTTGCCGTCGGCTTTCCAGCGTGCCAGCATGCGCTGCGCGATCAGGGTGCGGTTGGCGGCGGCAAACCGCAGCGCCGCCTCATGACGGGCGAGATAGGCGGCACAGTCGGCGCTTTCCTCCGCAAGCCCCGCGTGGCCATGGCGCGCGATGTGCTCGCGCAGGATGGCCTCGCCGAGGCCGCGAGAACCGCTATGCACCAGAAGCATCAGGCGCTTGCTGTCCAGGCCCAGTGCGCGCACGAAGTCTTCGTCGTAGCAGGCATCAAGCTGCTGCAGTTCGGCAAAGTGGTTACCTCCGCCTATCGTGCCGAGCGCTTGGTCGTGCGGGGTGGGCGCCAGGCCGAAGCGAGCGATGTCCTCGCGCCAGGCTTGATCCAGCGGCTCATCGATGCTGCCCAGGCGCTTCTCCAGTTTGTCGAGCTGGGGGCGCGCTGCCGGAATGTCGCTTTGCCACAGCGCCATGCCGCAGCCGATGTCGTTGCCGACCAGTGCGGGGTAGAGCCGGCCGACCGAGAAGAATGCGGCGCCGACCGGATAGCCGCGCCCGGGATGCAGGTCCGGCATGCCGACCACACGCTGCATGCCCTGCAGTGCCGCTGTCGTTTCCAGTTGCTGGATCGCTTTGCCTTCGATCCAGGTGTCGTCCGTGGCAATGACGGAAACATGCCCGGACGGATTTTGAACGTAATTGCCCATATGCCAATTCCATTGTGGGGTTGGTCAGATAAATCCTGATTGGCAGGCCGAAGCCGGGCAAAGCGGAGCCGCGAAGGCGGCGGGCGATTACGCCAGGGTCGGCCTGCAAAGCGTGATCAGCGTATGCATGGCGATCTCCTTTGCAGTGAGTTGAATGAAGGGGCGCATTTTAGTGAGGCCGCAGGAAAAGTCAAGCAGGTTTCGCGGCGGCAGGGCTGCGGACGCTTATTCGACCGTGACCGATTTCGCCAGATTGCGCGGCTTGTCCACGTCGGTGCCCTTGAGCAGGGCGGCGTGGTAGGCCAGGAGCTGCACCGGGATGGAGTGCAGTATGGGCGAAAGCATGCCGACGTGGCGCGGGGTGCGGATGACGTGCACGCCCTCGCTCTCCGAGAAATGGCTGTCGAGATCGGCGAACACGTACACCTGTCCGCCGCGCGCGCGTACTTCCTGCATGTTGGATTTGACCTTTTCCAGCAGCGCATCGTTGGGAGCGATGACGACGACCGGCATGTCCTGGTCCACCAGCGCCAGCGGGCCATGCTTGAGTTCGCCGGCAGGATAGGCCTCTGCGTGAATGTAGGAAATTTCCTTGAGCTTGAGCGCACCCTCTAGGGCGATGGGGTAATGGATGCCGCGCCCGAGGAACAGCGCATGCTGTCTGGTGGCGAAAGCCTTGGCCCATTCGCGGATCTGCGGCTCGAGGTTGAGCGCGTGCTGCACGCTGCCCGGAATCTGGCGCAGTGCGTCCAGCAGGTCGAGTTCGCGCTGGCGGTCCAGCAGGCCGCGCTGCTTGGCCAGAGTGGCGGCGAGAATGAACAGGGCAGCGAGCTGGGTGGTGAAGGCCTTGGTGGAGGCGACGCCGATCTCGGCGCCGGCGCGGGTGTAGAACACCAGCTTGGACGCGCGCGGGATCGCGCTTTCCTGCACGTTGCAGATGGAAAGCGTCTGCAACTGGCCCAGCGCCTTGGCGTGCTTGAGCGCTTCCATGGTGTCCAGCGTTTCACCGGACTGCGAGATCGTGATGACGAGCTGGCGCGGATTGGGCACGGAATTGCGGTAGCGGTATTCGCTGGCGATCTCGACGGCGGTGGGAATGCGCGCGAGGTCTTCCAGCCAGTACTTTGCCGTCAGCCCGGCATAATAGCTGGTGCCTGCGGCAAGGATGAGGACGGAGTCGATCGCGCCCAGCGTGGCGGCGGCATCCATGCCGAACAGGTCGAGCGCGAAACCGTTGGAGTCGATCACGGCTTCCAGGGTATCGGTGAGTGCGCGCGGCTGTTCGTGGATTTCCTTCTGCATGAAGTGGCTGTAGGGCCCCAGCTCCAGCGAGGCCAGCGACAGGTCGCTGACGTGCACCTGGCGCTCCACTGCGGCGCCGTCGCGCCCATAGATTGCCACGCCGTTCGTGGTCAGGTGGGCGGCATCGCCGTCCTCCAGATAGATGACGCGGCGGGTGGCGGAAAGCAGGGCGGATACATCGGAGGCGATGAAGTTCTCGCCCTCGCCCAGCCCGATCAGCAGCGGGCAGCCCATGCGCGCGCAGGCTATTTCGTCCGGGGCATGGCGGGAAATGACCGCAATGGCGAAGGCGCCGGTGAGTTCGCGCATGGCCTGGCGGGTTGCCGCAAGAAGATCGCGGCTGGCGGCGTAATAATGGTGTATGAGGTGGGCAATGACCTCGGTGTCGGTCTGCGACTCGAACACGTAGCCAAGCTGGCGCAAGCGGCCGCGCTGTTCTTCGTGGTTTTCGATGATGCCGTTGTGCACCACGGCGATCTCGCCGCCGGAGACGTGGGGATGCGCATTCAGTTCGGTGACACCGCCATGGGTCGCCCAGCGCGTGTGGCCTATGCCGGTATTGCCGCTGAGATGCTCGTGGTCGGCCTTGTGCTGCAGTTCCGCAACGCGCCCGACGGCGCGCACGCGGCGAATCTGCGCGTCAGCCACGACGGCGACGCCGGCGGAGTCATAGCCCCGGTATTCGAGGCGCGCCAAGCCCTGGACCAGCATGGGCACCACATTTTTTTCCGATACCGCGCCTACGATGCCGCACATTTCAGTTTTGCGCCCCTGTCATTTCATGATTATCGATTGGATTCGGCCTGCTATTTGGGAGCCTTCCGGGGACGCTTCCAGCCGGGTATGGTAACCGCGCGCGCACGTGCGACGGTCAGTTCGCCCGCTGGCGCCTGCCGGGTGACGACCGAGCCAGCGCCTATGGTCGCGCCTTCGCCAACGACCACGGGCGCAACGAGCACGCAGTTGGCGCCCACCGAAGCCGCGTCGCCGATTTCGGTGCGGTGCTTGTTGGCACCGTCGTAGTTGGCGGTGATCGCACCGGCGCCGATGTTGACGCTACGGCCCACGCTGGCATCGCCGACATACGCCAGGTGATTGGCTTTGCTGCCTTCTGCGATGCGGGAATTCTTGACCTCGACGAAATTGCCAATGTGCACCCCGCCCTCCAGCATGCTGCCCGGGCGGATGCGCGCAAACGGGCCGATGCGGCAGTCCGCGCCGATCTCGGCATCGGCAAGGTGGCTGTAGGCCTCGATGCGCGTGCCCGCGCCCACGCGCATATTCTTGAGCACGGTATAGGGCCCGACCTGCACGCGGTCGCCCAACTCCACCTCGCCCTCGAAGACGCAGCCCACATCGATCTCCACATCCTGGCCGCAGGAAAGCGTGCCGCGCACGTCCAGCCGCGCCGGGTCGGCCAGCGTGACGCCCTGCGCCAGCAGGCGGGTTGCCACTTCATGCTGCCAGGTGCGCTCGAGCTGGGCGAGCTGGGTCTTGCTGTTTACGCCCTCGACTTCCCAGGCATGGGCGGGGTGCGCGGCATGTACCGGAACCCCGTCGGCAACGGCCATAGCTACGATGTCGGTAAGGTAGTATTCACCCTGCGCGTTGTGATTGCGCAGTCCCGTCAGCCAAGCGCGCAGCCTGGCGGTCGGCGCGAGCAGGATGCCGGTGTTCACTTCGGTAATCTCGCGCTGCTCGGGCGTGGCGTCCTTCTCTTCGACGATGGCGAGCACGTCGCCGTTGGGGTCGCGCACGATGCGCCCATATCCCGCGGGATTGGCCATGTGCACCGTAAGCAGCACGAGGCCTTCGCCGGCTTGCTGCATCTGGTGCAGGGTGGCGTGCTGGATCAGCGGCACGTCGCCATACAGCACCAGGGTGCGGCCCTCGTCCGGCAGGTGCGGCAGGGCCTGCTGCACGGCGTGCCCAGTGCCGAGTTGCGGCTCCTGCAGCACGAACTGCGCCGCATAGCCCGACATGGCCTGCGGCACGGCCTCGCCGCCGTGGCCGTATACCACGCACACCTGGCGCGGCGCGAGTGCAACGGCGGCGGCCAGCACGTGCGCCAGCAGCGGCTTGCCAGCCAGGGCGTGCAGCACCTTGGGTCTGGCGGAATACATGCGCGTGCCTTTGCCGGCGGCGAGGATGACGATATTGAGCGAGGTCATGTAGGGCTTTCCGTGAGTGGCCCATTATAAACAAAACGGGCGGCCCGGCCCATCCCGGTTGCACAGTATCTTCCTTGAAAACAACAGGCTGG
Source organism: Gallionellaceae bacterium (assembly GCA_035260545.1). Lineage (GTDB taxonomy): Bacteria > Pseudomonadota > Gammaproteobacteria > Burkholderiales > Gallionellaceae > DATDDB01. Next base: position 22,885 of record DATFUZ010000024.1, read on the forward strand.
GGAGCGGTGGCGGCCGCCGGGGCGCCACAATGCAAAAAGGCAGCCTGGGCTGCCTTTTTGCCGGTGCGGAACACAGCCGACCTAGTGCTGCACCTGCTTGCGCAGCTTCTGGATGGCGTGGATCTGCGCCACGGCTTCGGCCAGTTCGACCTGAGCCTTGGCAAGATCCATTTCCGAGCCGCGGTTCTTGATTGCTTCTTCCGCGGCGCGCTTGGCTTCCAGTGCGCGGGCCTCGTCGAGGTCCGCGCCGCGGATTGCGGTGTCGGCCAGAACCGTAACCACGTTGGGCTGCACCTCGAGGATGCCGCCGGATACGTAGATCAGCGCCTCTTCGCCTTCCTTGTCGGCGAGCTTGATGCGCACCGAACCGGGACGAATGCGGGTAAGCAGCGGAGCGTGGCGCGGATGGATGCCGAGCTCGCCGGTTTCGCCCGGAACCACCACCATTTCGGCCAGGCCGGAGAAGATGGATTCCTCTGCGCTTACCACGTCAACATGAACAGACATAGCCATAGGTATCCTTATTGCATGGTTTTGGCTTTTTCAACTGCCTCTTCAATGGCGCCGACCATGTAGAACGCCTGCTCGGGCAGGTGATCGTAGTCGCCATTGACGATGCCCTTGAAGCCCTTGATGGTGTCCTTCAGGGTCACGTACTTGCCGGGGCTGCCGGTGAACACTTCGGCCACGTGGAACGGCTGGGACAGGAAGCGCTGGATCTTGCGCGCGCGGGCCACGGCCAGCTTGTCCTCGGGGGCCAGTTCGTCCATGCCCAGAATCGCGATGATGTCGCGCAGTTCCTTGTAGCGCTGCAGGGTGGCCTGCACGCCGCGCGCCACGGAGTAGTGCTCTTCGCCCACGACCAGCGGATCGAGCTGGCGCGAGGTGGAGTCCAGCGGGTCCACGGCGGGGTAGATACCCAGCGATGCGATGTCACGCGACAGCACCACGGTAGAATCCAGGTGCAGGAAGGTGGTCGCCGGAGACGGGTCGGTCAGGTCGTCCGCAGGCACGTACACGGCCTGGATGGAGGTGATGGAACCCACCTTGGTCGAGGTGATGCGCTCCTGCAGGCGGCCCATTTCCTCGGCCAGCGTCGGCTGGTAACCCACGGCCGAAGGCATACGGCCCAGCAGGGCGGACACTTCGGTACCGGCCAGGGTGTAACGGTAGATGTTGTCCACGAAGAACAGGATGTCACGGCCTTCGTCACGGAAACGCTCGGCCATGGTCAGGCCGGTCAGCGCCACGCGCAGACGGTTGCCGGGGGGCTCGTTCATCTGGCCGAACACCATCGCAACCTTGTCCAGCACGTTGGAGTCCTTCATTTCGTGGTAGAAGTCGTTACCTTCACGGGTACGCTCACCCACGCCGGCGAATACGGACAGACCGGAGTGCTGCTTGGCGATGTTGTTGATCAGCTCCATCATGTTCACGGTCTTGCCCACGCCGGCGCCGCCGAACAGGCCGACCTTACCGCCCTTGGCGAACGGACACACGAGGTCGATCACCTTGATGCCGGTTTCCAGCAGGTCCACGGAGGGCGACAGTTCGTCGAACTTCGGTGCCTTCTGGTGAATGGAGCGGCGCTCGTCGCACTGGATCTCGCCGGCCTCGTCAATGGGACGACCCAGCACGTCCATGATGCGTCCCAGCGTGCCGTGGCCCACCGGGACGGAGATCGGTTTGCCGGTGTTGACGACCGCCATGCCGCGGCGAACACCGTCCGAGGAGCCCAGCGCAATGGTACGGACCACGCCGTCGCCGATTTGCTGCTGCACTTCCAGGGTCAGGCCCTTCTCCGCGACGGAGGTGGCTTCGTCCTGCACCTGCAGGGCATCGTAAACCTTGGGCATCGCGTCGCGGGGAAACTCCACGTCCACCACCGCGCCGATACACTGAACAATTTTTCCTTGACTCATCTTGATGTTCCCCAGTTATTTCAGCAATTCTTCAAACAGCGGCAGCGCCGCCGACGATCTCGGAGATCTCCTTGGTGATCGCGGCCTGGCGCGCCTTGTTGTAAACCAGTTTCAATTCGCCGATGACGTTCTTGGCGTTGTCGGAAGCGGCCTTCATCGCCACCATGCGCGCGCTCTGCTCGGACGCCATGTTCTCGGTCACGGCCTGGTAGACCAGCGATTCGATGTAGCGGATCAGCAGTTCGTCGACGACGGCTTTCGCGTCGGGCTCGTAAATATAGTCCCAGTGGCTGGCCGCGTCCTTCTGCTCGCCCAGCAGGGAATCGTTGAGCGGGAGCACCTGCTCCATCACCGGTTCCTGCTTCATGGTGTTGATGAAGCGGGTGAAGGTCAGGTAAATCACATCGATCTCGCCGGCGGCATACATGTCCAGCATGACCTTGACGGCGCCCACCAGCTTCTCGACATGAGGCGTGTCGCCCAGGCCGACGAGGTGCGACTTGACGTCCGCATTCATGCGGTTCATGAAGCCGAAGCCCTTGTTGCCGATTGCGCACACGGAAATGCCCTGGTTCGCACCCTGCCAGTCCTTCATGCGATTGACTGCCAGGCGCAGCACGTTGGTGTTCAAACCGCCGCACAGTCCCTTGTCGGAGGTAACCACGATCACGCCGACATTCTTGATCGTCTCTCGCTTCTCCAGCAGGGGGTGGTGATACTCGGGATTGGCCCGCGACAGGTGTGCTGCGACCTGACGGATTTTTTCCGCGTAAGGACGGGCAGCACGCATGCGGTCCTGCGCCTTGCGCATCTTAGATGCCGCGACCATTTCCATGGCGCGCGTGATCTTGCGAGTGTTCTCCACACTCTTGATCTTCGCGCGTATTTCCTTGCTGCCCGCCATGACTTTACTCCGGCTTAGTAAGTTGCGGTTGCTTTGAACTCTTCGATCGCCGCAGCCAGGGCCTTCTCGTTGTCACCGGAGAGGTCCTTGCTGTCGTTGATCGCGTCGATCAGCGCCTTGTGCTTGGACTTGAGGAAGGAATGCAGGCCGGCCTCGAAGCCCAGCGCCTTCTTGACTTCCACGTCGTCGAAATAGCCCTTGTTCACGGCAAACAGCGTCACTGCCATGTCGGCAACCGACAGGGGAGAGTACTGCAGCTGCTTCATCAGCTCTGTCACCATGCGGCCGCGCTCCAGCTGCTTGCGGGTCGATTCGTCCAAGTCCGACGCGAACTGCGCGAAGGCGGCCAGTTCGCGGTACTGCGCCAGCGCCAGACGGACACCGCCGCCCAGCTTCTTGATCACCTTGGTCTGCGCGGCGCCGCCGACGCGGGACACGGAGATACCGGCGTTGATCGCGGGGCGGATGCCGGAGTTGAACAGGTCGGTCTCAAGGAATATCTGGCCGTCGGTAATCGAAATCACGTTGGTCGGCACGAATGCGGACACGTCGCCGGCAGCGGTTTCGATGATCGGCAGTGCGGTCAGCGAACCGGTCTTGCCCTTGACTTCACCCTTGGTGAAGGCTTCGACATAGTCGGCATTCACGCGGGCTGCGCGCTCGAGCAGGCGGGAGTGGATGTAGAACACGTCGCCGGGATAGGCTTCACGGCCGGGCGGACGGCGCAGCAGCAGGGAGATCTGACGGTAGGCCCAGGCTTGCTTGGTCAGGTCGTCGTAAACGATCAGCGCGTCTTCGCCGCGGTCGCGGAAGTATTCGCCCATGGTGCAGCCAGCATAAGGCGCCAGGAACTGCATCGCGGCGGAGTCGGAAGCGGCGGCGGCCACGACAATGGTGTATTCCAGCGCGCCGTGCTCTTCCAGCTTGCGCACCACGTTGGCGATGGTGGAGGCCTTCTGGCCGATCGCCACGTAGATACAGGTCATGCCCTGACCCTTCTGGTTGATGATCGCGTCCACAGCCACGGCGGTCTTGCCGGTCTGGCGGTCGCCGATGATCAGTTCGCGCTGGCCGCGGCCGATGGGCACCATGGAGTCGATAGACTTCAGGCCGGTCTGCACCGGCTGGTCCACGGACTTACGGGCGATCACACCGGGGGCGACTTTTTCGATCTTGTCGGTGAGCTTGGCGTTGATCGGGCCCTTGCCGTCGATGGGCTGGCCCAGGGCGTTCACCACGCGGCCGCGCAGTTCCGGGCCGACCGGGACTTCGAGGATCTTGCCCGTGCACTTGACGGTGTCGCCTTCGGAGATGTGCTCATATTCACCGAGCACCACCGCGCCCACGGAGTCACGCTCCAGGTTCAGCGCGAGGCCGAAGGTGTTGCCGGGGAATTCCAGCATTTCGCCCTGCATCACGTCGGAGAGGCCATGGATGCGCACGATGCCGTCGGTCACGCTGACCACCGTGCCTTCCGTGCGCGCCTGGGTCAGCGCCTCGAAATTCTCGATGCGGCTGCGAATCAAATTGCTAATTTCAGAAGGGTTGAGCTTCATCTGATTTTCCTTAATCTGCGATAAATTCTGTTATCAGGCCGCCCCTGCCATCAGGCCAGCGCGTTGGCCATTTCGACCAGGCGCGTGCGCACGGAACCGTCGATCACCTGGTCGCCGGCGCGGATCACGATCCCGCCGACGAGCTGCTTGTCGGTCAGGCACTTCAGGGTGATCTTGCGGCTCATGCGCTTGGTCAGCGCGTCAGTGATCTTGCGCTTCTGCGCGTCGTCGAGCTCGAATGCGGACGAAACCGTCACTTCCAGCGCCTTTTCGGCCTCGGCGCGCAGCACCTCGTAGAGGGCGGCGATTTCGGGGAGCACAGACAGGCGGCGATTTTCCGCCAGCAGCCGGATGAAGTTGTCCTGGGTAGAGCCGGGCTTGACGCCGCACAGCGCGCGCATGACTTCCTCAACCTGCTTGCCGGTGGCACGGGGGCTGGAAATGAGCATGGCCACTTCCGGGTTGGCCGCGGCTTCGGCGGCCGCCAAAAGCACCTCGGACCAGCCCTTCAGGTCGCCCTGTTTCTGCGCTTCATCAAAGGCCGCCTGTGCATAGGGGCGCGCTGTGGTGATGGCTTCTGACATGGCGATTAGATTTCCGTAACCAGTTTCTCGAGCAGGTCAGCATGCGCCTTGGCGTCGATCTCGCGGCCGAGAATCTTGCCGGCACCCGCCAGCGCGACGCTGGAAACCTGGGTGCGCAGCTGCTCCTTGGCGCGGAATACTTCCTGTTCGACCTCTGCCTTGGCACCGGTGATGATGCGCTCGGCTTCCTGTTTGGCCTTGTTCTTTTCCTCTTCCACGATCTCGGCGCCGCGCTTTTCGGCGTTGGCCACGATCTCGGAAGCCTTTTCCTTGGCCTCGCGCAGCACTTCCGCTGCGCGCTTGGCCGCCAGTTCCATGTCGTGCTTGCCGCGCTCGGCGGCAGCCAGCCCGTCGGCGATCTGCTTTTTGCGCGCATCCAGCGCGCCCACGAGGGGCGGCCAGATGAACTTCATGCAGAATCCCACGAACAGGACGGACATGATCAACTGGGCGATAAGGGTCGCATTAATATTCATGCGGAAACCTTTCCTGGTTTAATGTTGACAGTGCGCGGGCCTTAGTGAGCGGCAGCGGTCGCCACAGCGGTGGCGGCAGGCGCAACGGCGAACAGCACGTACAGCGCAATACCCACGGCGATCATCGGCACGGCGTCAACCAGACCCATCACGATGAAGAACTGTGTGCGCAGCATCGGGATCAGTTCGGGCTGGCGTGCGGCGCCTTCCAGGAAGCGGCCGCCCAGAATGCCGATACCGATCGATGCGCCCAGCGCGCCGAAACCCATCATCAGTGCGCCAGCGATAAACAGCAATGCGTGTTCCATGTTTTGAATCTCCTAGTTAGTAAATGTAAAAAAGAATCGGGTTTTCAGAATTGGCCTTAATGATGTTCCTGATGCGCCATGTCGAGATAAACGATGGTCAGGGTCATGAAGATGAATGCCTGCAGGGTCACGATCAGGATGTGGAAGATGCCCCAGCCCAGCGACAGCAGGACTTGCGAACCGAACAGCGTGGCATATCCACCCGTGAACTTGCCCGCCCACGCACCGCCCATCAGGGCGATCAGGATGAAGATCATCTCGCCCGCGTACATGTTGCCGAACAGCCGCAGGGACAGGGAGATGGGCTTCGCGATCAGGTTCACGCCCTCGAGCAGCAGGTTGATGGGCAGGAAGATGGTCTTCAGCACGATATTCCCGGACTGGAAGGGCTGGAATGCCAGCTCCCCGAAGAAACCGCCCGCGCCCTTCATCTTGAAGCTGTAGTACAGCACCAGCAGGAACACGCCGATCGACATGCCGAACGTCGCGTTCGGGTCGGTCGTCGGGACAAAACGGAAGTGCTCGACACCCAGGGCGGTCGCCAGGGCCGGGCCGAAGTCGATGGGGATCAGGTCCATGAAGTTCATCATGAAGATCCAGATGAAGATGGTCAGCGCCAGCGGGGCTACCATGTTGTTCTTTGCAGTGAACGATCCACGCACGCTGCTGTCGATGAATTCGACGATCCACTCGACGAAGTTCTGTCCGCCGCCCGGCACGCCGGTCGTAGCCTTGCGGGCAACGCTGCGGAACAGCAGGACGAAGAGAACGCCGAGTACGAAGGAAACGAGGAGGGTGTCCACGTTGAAGGCCCAGAAGCCCAGGTCCTTGGCTTGCTCCGGCGTATTGGCGCAGACCGCGGCGCCATGCTGGAAGCCGCAGGTCAGGTTCATCAGGTGATGGGCGATGTAGCCCGAAGACGTTTCGTGCCCGGCCGCCCCTGCCAGATGTTCAGTCGAGTTTGCGAGCGCTTCTGTTTCGTTTGCCATTTTCGTCAATCAATCTTTTTACCAATTAACCTTTCGCCTGGGTCGATCCGGACCATAATGGCGCCGCCAGCCAGGCGAGCTGCCCCCAGATGAACCCGGCCAGCAGCCATAAGGGCGCCAGCCTCAACAATTCGAATCCCACCGCAAGCAGGCATGCCACCAGCACGAACCGCTCCACGGCGGTGCGGTACGCATGCCGCAATATCCATTCCGCACCCAAGTGTTCCCTGCGTCGCCCGCTCACGAGACGCCAGGCGAGATACAACGTGCCCGCGGCAGCCGCGAAGCCGCCATATGCAACCGAACCTGCCGCCAGAGGTGTGGCAAAAAGGTAGGTGACTGCAGCGCTGATGAGGGTGATCGCGCCCTGAATGCCGGCCAGCCGAACTTGGTCAGAACGCATGGTGATGCCCACTTAGTGCAGCCGCGCATCCTAGCAACATCCCAATAACCTGTCAAATTTGTCCGGCATGCGGCAGGAGGCCAGAAGCGCGCAATTTTGGCGGAAATTCCGCGCAGGAAACAACCTTGTAGCCGCGACGGGCAAAGGCACCCGACCGCAATCCCGGGCGCGAACAGGCGGCGTTTGTACGGGGAATCCCCTAGGTGTGGCGCTTGCGGCGGGGTCTCGGGGCGGGAATCCGGCGCAGGCCGGCCTGGTCTACCCGGACGAAGACGAAGCCCCTGGCCAGCAGGTACTGGATGCCCGCGGACAGGCCCTGCGCAGTGTCGGATTGCGGGCGGTTCATGTGGGCGATGATGACATCGCCGTCCTTTGCACGCTTGACGCGCGCCTCGATGACGGCCTTGGGCAGAGTGGCGCCTTCGTCGGCATTGACCGAGAAGCCGGCAATCTTGTAGCCCATCCTGGCGATTTCGGCGAGGGACTGGGTGTCGTATTCCGCTGTCGCGTCGCGATACCAGCGCGGAGTGACGCCGAGCGCAGCCTTGATCGCGCGCGCGCCGCCATCCACCTCACTTTTGAGGTGCGCCACATCCGGCTCGCCCGGAATGCCGTATACCCTCTTACCTGCGCCGATCACCGCCGGAACGTGATTGGCGCCGTGGTCTTCGACGTCGAACAGGTCGAGATGGGATTTGATGAGGGCGACGCCCTGGGGATTGTGGACGAGCCAGCGCCGGGTGGCGAAGATGGTGGCGGGCACCCGGTTGCGAATGAGGAAGTCGATGAGATTCTGGTCGAAGCGCCCCATGCAGGCGTCCAGCGTCAGCGCGACCCGCGGCCCCTTCTCGGGCGCGGCGGTGGGCGCGAGCCGGTCATGGATCTCGACGGGCCGTTCCTCCGGCGGCAAGAGACGAAGCGCCGGCTTGAGGGCGGGCGCGGCGCCATCGTCTGCCGCAGGGGAAGCCTGGGCGTCCGGCACGGCCGGGTGTAGGGCGCGCTCCTGCTGCAGGACCAGATGTTCTCGCATCACTGCGGGTTTTTGCGCGGCCAGCACGGGCGCGGCGGCAAGCGCAAGGAGCAGGAGGAATGGCAGGTTTTTCATATTGCACATGGGGTGTGGATTTTCGGTTGCTTAGAGTGGGCCACACAGGGCAAGTTCATTGCGCGCATTTCTACTTCACCAACCGCCGGAACATGGCGCGGCGCGAAATCCACAGCGCGCCCAGCAGCCAGAGCAGCAGGATGGGCACGGTCTGCGGTTCGAACGGGAAACCCAGCGTCAGCGTGCGCACCACGGAGACCAGGGCGGTGAGCGGAAATGCCCAGGCCAGGTATTGCAGGGGAAGCGGCAGGCTGTCCAGGGGATAGAATACACCGCAGAACAGGAACATGGGAAATACGAACAGATACTGGGGATAGGAAAGCTGGTCTATGTTGCGCGCGTAGCCTGCGGCGGCAAGGCCCATCCCGGAGAACAGCAGCGCCCCCAGGAATGCGAACGGCAACAGCGTGAGCAGGGCGTGCGGCGGAAAGTCGCCGGTGGCCACGCCGATCAGCGCGACCACCTCGGCTGCGAGCGCGGATTTGCTTGCATCCCACAGCAGCTCGCCCCACAGCACCTCGGAGAGGGTAATGGGCGTGACCGAGATCGCCTGGAATATTTTCTGGTAGTACATGCGCACGAACCCGCCGAAAGCGCCTTCGTAGAAGCCCTGGAACAGGAGGGTCTGGGCAATGATGCCGGAGAACACAAAGCTGCGGTAGCTGACATGCATGCCCCCGGCGGAGAAGTTGCCGATCAATGCGCCCACCCCGAGGCCGAAGGCGAGCATGTAGAGGATGGGCTCAATGAAGGTGGAGACGAGGTAGTAGGAGATGCCCTTGTAGAACACGGAAAAGTAGCGCAGCCACACCTGGCCGATGCCCCATGCCGTGTCACCGCGCATCATTGCAGGTTCCCCGCGCCCAGCCCGCTGCCAGTGAGCTTGAGGTAGACATCCTCGAGATTGGGCTTTCTCTTCCAGAACACGCCGGGCCGCACCTCCTCCTCCACCACGTCGCGCGGCACATGGCGCGCAATCAGGTGTTGCGGCGTGTCGATGTCGAGGATCTTGCCCTGATGGATGATGCCGACGCGGTCGCACAGGCGCTCGGCTTCTTCCATGTAGTGGGTGCACAGGAGGATGGCCGCGCCGTGCTCGCGCTGCCGCACCAGAATCTCCCACAGGCGGCGGCGTGCATCGGGGTCCAGCCCGACGGTGGGTTCGTCCAGCACCAGCACCGCGGGCGCCGCGATGAGCGCGCGCGCCACCTGCAGGCGGCGGCGCTGGCCGCCGGACAGGCTTTCCACGGGCTCCGCCGCCTTGTCGGCGAGCCCGAACTGGTCCAACAGGCGGTGCGACAGCGCCAGCGCATCCGCGCGCGGAACGCGGAAATAGCGGGCGTGGCGCGCCAATTGGTCCAGCACATTGAAGTCGCTGTCCAGCGTCTCCTCCTGACTGCATACGCCCAGCCGGGCGCGCGCGAGCTTGGGCTCACGGCTCACGTCATGGCCGTTGAGCAGAACCTGGCCACTGCTTGGTGGATAAAAGCCGGAGATGCACTGGATGGTGGTCGACTTGCCCGCGCCGTTCGGGCCGAGCAGCCCGAAGCACTCGCCCGCATGGACCGCGAAGGAAATATCGCGTACCGCCTCGACCGGGCCGGTGCGGCCCTGGTAGCGCTTGCTGAGGTGAGAAACAGACAATGGAACGGTGAGCATGACCTCGTCCCCGCGGAAGGAGCCATCATGTTACCACCTGGCTCACGCAGGAGCCGCACAAAACAAAACGCCCCGCCGTTTCCGGCGGGGCGTTTCTGCTGCTGTTTCAGCGGTTGGATTATTCCGGTTTCAGGGCAAGGGTGAGACAACGCCGTATCACCAATGCCCTGGAAGCGGAATTACATCATGCCGCCCATGCCTCCCATACCGCCCATGTCGCCGCCCATCGGCGCGGCCGGCTTGTCTTCCGGCAGCTCGGCCACCATGCAGGCGGTGGTGAGCATCAGCCCGGAGATGGAAGCGGCATTCTGCAGCGCGGTGCGGGTGACCTTGGTTGGGTCGACCACACCCATCGCCAGCATGTCGCCATACTCGCCGCTGGCGGCGTTGTAGCCGAAGCTGCCCTTGTTTTCCAGCACCTTGTTCACCACCACGGAAGGCTCGTCGCCCGCGTTGGAAACGATGGCGCGCAGCGGGGCTTCCATGGCGCGCAGGACGATGGTGATGCCGGCATCCTGGTCGTGGTTGTCGCCCTTGAGCTTGGCCACGGCAGCCTTGGCGCGCAGCAGGGCCACGCCGCCGCCGGGGACGATGCCTTCTTCCACCGCGGCACGCGTCGCGTGCAGCGCATCTTCCACGCGTGCCTTCTTTTCCTTCATTTCGACTTCGGTTGCGGCACCGACCTTGATCACGGCCACGCCGCCGGACAGCTTGGCCATGCGCTCTTGCAGCTTTTCCTTGTCGTAGTCGCTGGTGGCTTCCTCGACCTGTTTCTTGATCTGGGCGATGCGGCCCTGGATGGTCTCGACCTTGCCGACGCCGTCGATGATGGTGGTGTTTTCCTTGCCCACCTCGATGCGCTTGGCTTGGCCCAGTTCAGCCAGGGTGGCCTTTTCCAGGGTCAGGCCGACTTCCTCGGCGATCACGGTGCCGCCGGTCAGGATGGCGATGTCTTCCAGCATGGCCTTGCGGCGGTCGCCGAAACCAGGCGCCTTGACGGCAACGGTCTTCAGGATGCCGCGGATGTTGTTCACCACCAGGGTGGCCAGCGCTTCGCCTTCCACATCTTCGGCGATGATCAGCAGGGGACGGCCGGCCTTGGCCACTTGCTCCAGCACGGGCAGCAGGTCACGGATGTTGGTGATCTTCTTGTCGTGCAGGAGGATGAAGGGGTTCTCCATCGCGGCGATTTGCTTGTCGGCGTTATTGATGAAATAGGGCGACAGGTAACCGCGGTCGAATTGCATGCCCTCGACCACGTTCAGTTCGTCTTCCAGGCTGGTGCCGTCCTCAATGGTGATCACGCCTTCCTTGCCGACCTTTTCCATCGCATCGGCGATCTTTTCGCCGATCACTGTGTCGGAGTTGGCGGAGATGGAGCCGACCTGGGCGATCTCCTTGCCGGTGGTGCAGGGCTTGGACAGCTTCTTCAGTTCATCGACCGCAGCGATCACGGCCTTGTCGATGCCGCGCTTCAGGTCCATGGGGTTCATGCCGGCGGCAACGAACTTCATGCCTTCCTGCACGATGGACTGCGCCAGCACGGTGGCGGTGGTGGTGCCGTCACCGGCCACGTCGGAGGTCTTGGAGGCGACTTCCTTCACCATTTGCGCGCCCATGTTCTCGAACTTGTCCTTCAGCTCGATTTCCTTGGCGACGGATACGCCGTCCTTGGTGATGGTGGGCGCGCCGTAGGAGCGGTCCAGCACCACGTTGCGGCCCTTGGGGCCTAGGGTCACCTTCACGGCATCGGCCAGGATATTCACGCCAGTCACCATCTTGGTGCGCGCGGCGTCATGGAATTTCACGTCTTTTGCTGCCATTTTCTGTCTCCTGAAATTTTTAGTGGCGGATTAGTTCTCGACGACGCCGATGATGTCGTCTTCGCGCATTTGCAGGTATTCCACGCCGTCCATCTTGAACGCCTGGCCGGAATACTTGCCGAACAGCACCTTGTCGCCGACCTTCACGTTCATGGGGCGCACTTTGCCGTCATCGCCGATTTTGCCGTTGCCAACGGCGACGACTTCGCCCAGATCGGGCTTCTCCGTTGCTGCATCGGGGATCACAATGCCCGAGGCGGTCTTGCGTTCTTCTTCCTGGCGCTTGACAATGACGCGGTCATGCAAGGGGCGGATCTTCATTGTGAGTTCTCCTAGAAAACTGTTAATTAACCGAATTTTTGTTTGGGCGGGAGGCGGTTAGCACTCGACGCCGTGGACTGCTAATGATAAGGGCAGGCACTTGGATTTTCAAGAGATGAGCAACAGAATGCTTTTACGGCGCAGTCTGGACAGCGTGTGGCACCCCTGCACGCAGATGAAGCGCCATGAAAACCTGCCGCTGGTGCCGATCGCCCGCGGGGAAGGCGCCTGGCTTTACGATTTCGATGGCCGGCGCTATCTGGACGCGGTGTGCTCGTGGTGGGTGAACCTGTTCGGGCACTGCAATCCGCGCATCGGGGCGGCCATCGCGGAGCAGTTGAACACCCTGGAGCACGTGATGCTCGCAGGCTTCACCCATGCGCCCGTCGTCGAACTGTCGGAGCGGCTGATTGCGCTTGCGCCAGCGGGGCTGGGCCACTGCTTCTATGCGTCGGACGGCGCCTCGGCCACCGAAATCGCGCTGAAAATGAGCGCTCACTACTGGCGTAACAACGGGCACCCGGAGAAGACGCAGTTCGTCAGCCTGCAGAACAGCTACCACGGCGAAACCCTGGGCGCGCTGTCGGTGACGGATGTGGCGCTGTTCCGCGATGCCTATGGCGCGCTGATCCGGCCGAACGCGACCGTGCCCAGCCCGGACTGGCGCGATGCGCCGCACGGGATGGATGCCGAAACCTGGGCGCGGCAGTGCGCCAACGCGCTCAGGGCGCACCTTGAACGACACCATGCGGAAGTCGCCGCCCTCATCGTCGAGCCGCTGGTGCAGGGCGCGGCCGGGATGGCGATGTACCACCACGCCTATCTCGCGCATGCGCGCGAGCTGTGCGATGAATACGAGGTGCACCTCATCGCCGACGAAATCGCCGTGGGCATGGGCAGGACAGGAACGATGTTCGCGTGCGAGCAGGCGGGCATTACGCCCGACTTCCTGCTGCTGTCCAAGGGCATCACCGGCGGCTATCTGCCGCTGTCCGTGGTGCTGACGCGCGACGAAATCTATGGGGCGTTCTACGACGATGAAGTCGCGCGCGGCTTCCTGCATTCCCATTCCTACACCGGCAACCCGCTCGCCTGCCGCGCGGCGCTCGCCACGCTGGAAATTTTCCGCGACGATGACGTGCTCAACGCCAATCGCAGCCGCGCGCAATATTTCAACCGGGCGGTCAGCACCTTGCGCGACCATCCCGCTGTGCGCGATTTCCGCAACACCGGTATGATATGGGCGTTCGAAGTGGACAGCCCCCGGCCCTCAGTTGGACAGCCCGGCTTCGCCCAGCGCTGCTTCACCCTGGGCTTGCAGCACGAGCTGCTGCTGCGCCCCATGGGCAACACCGTGTATTTCATGCTGCCCTATATCGTCACGGAACAGGAAATGGATCTGCTCGCCGGGCGCACGCTGACCCTCATCGATCAACTTACCACCGGGACGCCATGAAGACCTTCGCCGCCCTGCTCGCCGTACTGTGCGCCGGCGCCGCGCTGCCCCTGCACGCCGCACCGCTGCCGGAGCCGGTGATCGCGGCGCTCAAGCGCGCGCACATTCCGCTGTCCGATGTCGGCATCGTGGTGCAGGCGGTGGATGCCCCCGCACCGCTCATCGCGGTGCATGCCTCGCAGCCGATGAACCCGGCATCCACCATGAAGTTGCTCACCACTTATGCAGCCCTGGAAACGCTGGGACCGGCCTATCGCTGGAAGACCGAGGCCTACCTCGACGGGAAGCTGAAGGATGGCGTCCTGCAGGGGAATCTGGTGTTCAAAGGCTATGGCGACCCCAAGCTGACCATGGAGCAGTTCTGGATGTGGCTGCGCGAGCTGCGCCAGCGCGGCTTGCGCGACATCCGCGGCGATGTGATCCTGGACCACGGCTATTTCGCGGACGATACCGGGAATCCTGCCACCTTCGACCGCGACCCCACGCGCGCCTACAACGTAAGCCCCAGCGCGCTGCTGCTGAATTTCAATGCCATCCATGTGCACCTCATCCCCGATGGGCGCCGCACCACCGCGCTGATCGAACCGCAGCTCGCGGGATACACGGTGCAAAACAACGTCGCGGCAGCGGCGCGCATGGGATGCCGCGGCGGCAAGGCAGTGCATGCACGGCTGGAAGGCAATACCATCCGCCTGGAGGGCAAGATCTCCGCCAACTGCGGCGAGGTGGATGAATACTATTCGCTGCTCCCGCACGACCGGTACTTCTTCTCCGTGTTCGGCGCGCTGTGGAAGGAACTGGGCGGCACGGTGGAAGGCGGCCTGCGCACCGGCAATGTGCCCGCGGGCCTGACGCCCTTTGCGACCTATGTTTCGCCGGAGCTGGCACAGATGATTCGCGACATCAACAAGTTCAGCAACAACATCATGGCGCGGCAGGTGTTCCTGACCCTGGGGGTGGCGGGCGCGGACGCGCCGGCTGACAGCGGGGCAGACGTGGCCGAGATGCAGGCGGGCGGAGATACCGCGCAGGACGAAGCCGCTTCCGCCCCGGCGGCAGGAGCACTGCCGGCGACAGCGGCCGCGCCCGCCGGCAGTGCGGCGGCCAGCGCCCCGCGCAGCATCGCATGGATGCAAGACTGGCTGAAGCAGGAACATCTGCAGTTTCCCGAGCTGGTGATGGAAAACGGCTGCGGCCTGTCGCGCAAAGCGCGCATCAGCCCGCTCCACCTCGCTGCCTTGCTGCAGCGCGCGGCGCACAGCCCCTTCTACCCCGAACTGGAATCGTCGCTGCCCATCCTCGGCATGGACGGCACGGTGAAACGGCGCTTTCACGACACCAGCCTTGCCGGTCACGCGCACCTGAAGACCGGCACGCTGGACGGCGTCAAGGCCGTCGCGGGCTATGTCGACGCGGCCGACGGCAGGAAATGGATCGTCACCTTCATCATCAACGGACCCAACGCAAGCCGGGGACGCGCCGCGCAGGACGCCCTGATCGCGTGGGTGGAACGCAACGGCCAATAGCACACGTGTTGCGCGCCTGATACACGAACCAGCATATTTATCCCAATTGGATCGCAACGGGCCTTGATTTGGCTATGATAGCCATCCTTGCCCCGGGGTATAGGGGCGGGGAAGACCTGAATTCATAAATACGTATATATGCATGGAGGCAATATAATGAAAAAAGTTGTTTGTGCGCTGCTGATTTCCGCCGCTGCGGTTTCCGCACCGGCTTTCGCCGAGGGTTTCATGGACGGCGTGGTCGGCAGCAAGTACATCGCCGCTGACGTTGGCCAGATCAGCTATCCCCCGGGCAACGCGACGTCGATCGACGTCGGCTTCGGCTACCAAGTGCATCCCGCTGTCGCCGTGGAAGTTGACTACCTGAACGGCAGCAAGTACTCGTACAACGTGTTCGGCGTTAACGCTGACTATCAGCTGACCGCGCTGCAAGTGGCGGCTGTGGGCCATTACAATTTCGGCAATGGCTGGGGCGCCTACGCCAAGGCCGGCATCGCCCACAACATGCAAAAGGCTACGGGCAGCCTCTTCGGTATCAGCATCAGCCAGACTGCGACATCCAACGACCTGATGGTCGCCATCGGCGGCACCTATGACGTGGCCGACAACATCAAAGTGCGCGCGCAGTATCAGGAGACTGGCATCTCCTCCGTGAACGTGCTCTCCATCGGCGCCCAGTTCGGCTTCTAAGCTGAACCTGTCCGAGAAAGAAGCCGGGCTTGCCCGGCTTTTTCTTGGCCGCGGTTTACCACCCCCTGCGCCCGCCGTGCGCGGCGCCATGTCACATGCACAACAACTGCGCTGACACGCTTCAACGACCTGGGTGTTTTCGTGTACGATTGCGCCCATATGGTTTGAGTACCGTATTTGTATTTTGCGCATAGGCGCTCGGCATGCGTGCATATGGACGATAGATTTCGCCATGCGGATGATCGCCGGGTTTAACGATTATTTGAGGAAATTACCCAATGAAGAAGATTATTGCTGGTCTGCTGCTTTCCGCGGCCTGTGCCGCACCTGCCATGGCCACCGAGCCTGGGCAACCCTATTTCTCCGCGGAGTTTGGCCCGGCCACCTACACCAACGCGCCGACCTTCCCGAATCCTAACGTACTGCGCCTTGCGGGCGGCATGACCTTTACCCCCAATTTCGGCGTGGAACTGGGCTACTCGATCTTCGGCAACTCGGGCATCAGCGGCCCCGGCGGCTGGGCGTCCATAGACTCGACCAGCTCCCTGCAAATGCTCGCGGTCGGCTACCTTCCCCTGAGCCCCCAGGCCGACCTTTTCGGCAAGCTGGGCCTGGCCTTCAACAGCTATACCCTGGACTGCAACACCGCGACTTGCTTCGGCAGCTATCCCTATAGCAACACCGCCCTGGCGTTTGGGCTGGGCGCGAAGTTCAACGTGAGCCGCAATCTGGGCATCGAGGCGGAATACATGAACTACGGCGCCTTCGACGGCTACGCGGTTCCGCTGAAGGCATCGGCGTTTACCATCGGCGCAGTATTCGGGTTCTGAGCCTGAAATCTTGTTTGGCGCATGCCAGAAAAAAGCCGGGCGCTGCCCGGCTTTTTTGTTGGGGATCGGCGCTGATTCCGGGCTAAAGCCCCAGTTCCGCCCACATTATATCCACCCTGGCCTTGACTGCCGCATCCATGACGATGGGCGTGCCCCATTCGCGCTGGGTTTCGCCCGGCCATTTATTGGTGGCATCCAGCCCCATCTTGCCGCCGAGGCCCGAGACCGGGCTGGCGAAATCAAGGTAATCAATCGGCGTGTTCTCCACCAGGAGAGTGTCGCGCACCGGGTCCACGCGCGTGGTGATCGCCCAGATGACTTCCTTCCAGTCGCGGACGTCGATGTCGTCATCCACCACGATGATGAACTTGGTGTACATGAACTGCCTGAGGTAGGACCACACGCCGAACATCACGCGCTTGGCGTGGCCCGCATACTGTTTCCTGATGCTGACCACCGCCATGCGATAGCTGCAGCCCTCTGGCGGCAGGTAGAAGTCCTGAATCTCCGGGAACTGCTTTTGCAGCAGCGGCACGAACACCTCGTTCAGCGCCACGCCAAGCATGGCCGGTTCATCCGGCGGCTTGCCGGTGTAGGTCGAGTGGTAGATCGGGTCGCGCCGCATGGTGATGCGCTCCACGGTGAACACCGGAAATGTTTCCTGCTCGTTGTAATAGCCGGTGTGGTCGCCATAAGGCCCTTCGAGCGCGGTTTCGCCGGGATGGATTACGCCTTCCAGCACAATCTCGGCGGATGCTGGCACCTGCAAATCACTGCCGATGCATTTCACCAGCTCGGTCTTGGCCCCGCGCAGCAGGCCGGCAAACTGGTATTCGGAAAGCGTGTCCGGCACCGGCGTGACCGCCCCCAGTATGGTGGCGGGATCGGCGCCGATGACCACGGCGACCGGAAACGGCTCGCCGGGATGCTTTTCGCAATGCTCGCGGTAGTCCAGGGCGCCGCCGCGATGCGCCAGCCAGCGCATGATGGTCTTGTTTGGGCCTATCACCTGCTGGCGGTATATGCCCAGGTTCTGGCGCGGCTTGCCGGGACCGCGCGTGACCACCAGGCCCCAGGTGATGAGGGGCGCGACGTCGCCAGGCCAGCAGTGCTGCACGGGCAGGCTGCCGAGATCCACGTCCCGACCCTCCCACACCGTTTCCTGGCAGGGCGCTGCCGACAGGACCTTGGGTGACATGGTGAGCACTTGCTTCAGCACCGGCCACTTGTCCCACGCATCCTTCAGGCCCTTGGGCGGCTCGGGCTCCTTGAGGTAGGCCAGCAGCTTGCCCACCTCGCGCAGAGCGTCCGTGCTCTCCTCGCCCATGCCCAGGGCGACGCGGCGCGGCGTGCCGAACAAATTGGCGAGCACGGGCATCGCGTGCCCGGTGGGCTTTTCAAACAGGATGGCCGGCCCCTGCGCGCGCAGCACGCGATCGCAGATTTCGGTCATTTCCAGATGCGGCGAGACCGGCGCGCCCACGCGCTTGAGTTCGCCCATCTTTTCCAGTTGTGCGATGAAATCGCGCAGGTCACGATAGCGCATACTAATCCCTCGGTTAAGTTCGCTGAAGCGTCACGAGCGCAGGCAGAACGCGGCGGGCAGAGGCGAAAACGCGCAGTTTACCAAGGAGTAAATGAGCATTTTGAGCCTCCGGGCAACAAAGTGCTGCCGAGCGCAGCAGCTTCAGCCGCCTCAATAAAAACGCTCTTCGCCTTCCGGGCGGGTCTTGAACCGCTTATGCACCCAGAAATACTGTTCCGGCATTTCCAGCACCCGCTGCTCGATGAATTCATTCATGCGGCGCGCGTCGGCAATGTCGTCGCCGCTGGGATAATTTTCCCACGGCGGATAAAACGTCACTACATAGCCCTCTCCGCCCGGCAGCAGGCGCGTGGTGACCGGCACCACTTTCGCACCGGTCATTTTCGCGATGCGCGGCACGCTGATCATGGTGGCGGCAGGCACGCCGAAGAAGGGAATGAAGGCGCCGTCCTTCACGCCCTGATCCTGGTCCGGCAAGTAGAAGAACGGCCTGGCTTGGCGCATGGCGCGGATGATCGGGCGCAGACCCTCCTGGCGCGAAAAGATGTCCTGGTGGCCGAAGCGCACGCGCTTGGTCAGCAGGAGGTCGTTGACATAGGCGTTCTTCTGCCTGGAATACATGCTGACGCAGTCGCGGCGCTGGGCAATCCATTGCCCAGCGACATCCATGCCGACAAAGTGCGGCATCAGCAGGATGGCGGTGTGCCCCTCAAGCGCCCGGAAATTTTCCTCGCCCTCGATGCGGATCAGGCGGTTGATGCGCGCAGCGCTCGACCACCACAGGAGCACGCGCTCGACTAGGCCGCGCCCAAACATCATGAAATGGCGGCGCACCAGCTCCTCACGCCGGTCTTCGCTCATCTGCGGGAAGCACAGCCTGAGATTGATCTGCGCCACCCGGCGGCGTTCGCGCCCCAGCCTGTAACCCAGCCAGCCGATGGCGCTGCCCAGGGCTGCCAGCACCCGGAACGGCAGGAAATGCAGCAGCCAGAGGAAGAACACGAGAATGCGGCTCATCCGGCCTGCCCCTCTGCCCGTGCCGGGGCTTGCACGCCCGCGGGCACCTTGTAACGGTTATAGCTCCACAGATACTGCTCGGGCCGTTCGCGGATCACGTTCTCCAGCGCGGCATTCATTTGCCTGCCGACCGCTTCATGCGGGGAGAGGTCCAGCGGCGTAAAGTGCAGCACGTAGCCTGCGCCGCGCGGCAGCCGTTCGCCGTAGGACATCACCACCATGGCCTTGCTCGATTCCGCGAGCCGCCCGACCAGTGTCATGGTGTAGGCGGGCCGCCCGAAGAAATCGGCCCACTCCCCTTCGCCATTGCCCGGCACCTGGTCGGGCAGCAGGCCGATGGCCTCGCCGCGCTTCAGGGCCTTGAACATGGCGCGCACGCCGCTGACATCCGTGCGTGCCAGCGCGGTCTGGCCGCGCGTGCGCCCGGCGCGCATGACGCCGTCCAGCCAGGCCAGCTTGGGCGGCCGGTACATGATGGTGATGGGCATCTGCGCCGCAAGATACAGGGCCACGATTTCGAAGCAGCCCAGATGCGGGGTGAGAAAAATGATGCCCTGGCCGCGCTGGCGGGCGGCTTCCAGATGCTGCAAGCCCTGGCAGGACTGAACCTTGCCCAGGACCACGTCCAGCGGGCGGCGCCAGACAAAGGGCAGCTCGCACAGGCTCTTGCCCATTTCCCGGATATTCGCGGCCAGCACCCGCCGGAATTCGGCCTGGGGCCTGCCCCGGTATTCACGGGCCAGATTCTCGTACAGGCGCGCAGCGTATTTGCGGTCCAGGGCGTACATCAGCCGGCCCAGCAGGGCGCCTGCCGCGTGCAGCAGGCGCAAGGGGAGCCGCGCGGCCATGTCAAACAGCCCGGTAACCAGTATTGCCTTCATGAAGGTGACAGCTGCGAAGATTTGATATAATGCGCCCCTTTTACCGCCAACCACTATACAGATATTGGAGCGTCATGAGCGAGTTTCTGTTTACTTCCGAATCCGTATCCGAAGGCCATCCGGACAAGGTCGCCGACCAGATTTCCGATGCCATCGTTGATGCCATTTTAGCGCAGGACAAGCATTCGCGCATTGCCGCCGAGACCTTGTGCAATACCGGCCTGGTGGTACTGGCCGGCGAAATCACCACGGCCGCCAACGTAGACTATCAGCAGGTGGCGCGCGAGACGATCAAGCGCATCGGCTACGACAACACCGAATATGGCATTGACTACAAGGGCTGCGCGGTGCTGGTGGCCTACGACAAGCAGAGCCCGGACATCGCCCAGGGCGTGAACAAGGCCTACGACGACAACCTGGACCAGGGCGCGGGCGACCAGGGCCTGATGTTCGGCTATGCCTGCCGTGAAACCGATACCCTGATGCCGTTGCCGATCTATCTGTCGCACCGCATCGTGGAGCGTCAGGCGCAACTGCGCCACGACGGCCGCCTGCCCTGGCTGCGCCCGGACGCGAAATCACAAGTGACCGTGCGCTACCAGGACGGCAAGCCGCACGCCATCGACACCGTGGTGCTTTCCACCCAGCATGCGCCCGAGATGACGCTGGAGCAGGTGCGCGAGGCGGCAATCGAGGAAATCATCAAACCCATTCTGCCCAAGGAACTGGTCAAGGGTGAGATCAAATACCTGGTCAACCCCACCGGCCGCTTCGTGGTCGGCGGCCCGCAGGGCGACTGCGGCCTGACCGGGCGCAAGATCATTGTCGACACCTATGGCGGCGCGGCCCCGCACGGCGGCGGCGCTTTCTCCGGCAAGGACCCCTCCAAGGTGGACCGCTCCGCAGCCTATGCCGGCCGCTATGTGGCGAAGAACATCGTCGCCGCCGGCCTGGCCGACCGCTGCCAGATCCAGGTTTCGTATGCGATTGGCGTGGCGAAGCCCACCAGCGTGATGGTGACCACTTACGGCACGGGCAAGATCGCGGACGACAAGATCGAGGAACTGGTGCGCAAGCATTTCGACCTGCGTCCCAAGGGCATCGTGGAGATGCTGGACCTGCTGCGCCCGATCTACCTGAAGACCGCCGCCTACGGCCACTTCGGCCGCGAGGAGCCGGAATTCAAGTGGGAAAGTACAGACAAGGCAGCGGCCCTCCGGGCCGATGCTGGCCTGTAAGGCCACGCCGGAGGCGCTTGTCTTTACTTGGGTGAGGCTAACTTGCGCAGCAAGTTAAGCCGCATGGCGGCGGCCGAAACCAAAGTACAGGCAGCGGCCCTCCGGGCCGATGCTGGCCTGTAGGATTTTTCCCGCGCGCGGGGCCACCGGCTGGCGGCGCCGCAAGTGCGGGAGCAGTAAGTAGTATCTGCGTCAAGCTTCACCCACCCCGCCGAGGGGCGCTGCAGCAGTCACCGCAAGGTGAGTCTGTCAGGCTCGGCGGGGCGGCTCAACACTGTGGTAACGGCGCCCATTCATTAACGTGAATGGAGACTGTTATGACTGACTACGTCATTGCCGACATGAAACTGGCCGACTGGGGCCGCAAGGAAATCCGCATCGCCGAGACTGAAATGCCCGGTCTGATGGCGATCCGCGACGAATACGCCAAGACCCAGCCCTTGAAAGGCGCGCGCATTACCGGCTCGCTGCACATGACCATCCAGACCGCGGTGCTGATCGAGACCCTGCAGGCGCTGGGGGCGCAGGTGCGCTGGGCCTCGTGCAACATCTTCTCCACTCAGGACCACGCCGCTGCGGCGATTGCGGCCGAAGGCACGCCGGTGTTCGCGGTGAAGGGCGAATCGCTCAAGGACTACTGGGACTACACCCATCGCATCTTCGAATGGCCCGGCGACGCCAAGGCCGGCCAGGCCAACATGATCCTGGACGACGGCGGCGACGCCACCCTGCTGCTGCACCTGGGCAGCCGCGCGGAGAAGGACATTTCGGTGCTGGGCAAGCCCGGCTCCGAGGAGGAGGAAGTGCTGTTCGCCGCCATCAAGGCGAAGCTCGCCACCGACAAGAGCTGGTATTCCGACCGCCTCGCCCAGATCAAGGGCGTGACCGAGGAAACCACGACCGGCGTGCACCGCCTGTACCAGATGCATGAGCGCGGCGACCTGAAGATTCCGGCGATCAACGTCAACGATTCCGTCACCAAGTCCAAGTTCGACAATCTGTACGGCTGCCGCGAATCGCTGGTGGACGGCATCAAGCGCGCGACCGACGTGATGGTGGCGGGCAAGATCGCGGTGGTAGCCGGCTATGGTGACGTGGGCAAAGGCTCGGCGCAGGCGCTGCGCGCGCTTTCCGCCCAGGTATGGGTGACCGAGATCGACCCGATCTGCGCGCTGCAGGCCGCGATGGAAGGCTATCGCGTGGTGACCATGGATTATGCGGCCGACAAGGCGGACATCTTCGTGACTGCGACCGGCAACTACCACGTGATCAACCACGACCACATGGCGAAGATGAAGGACCAGGCTATCGTGTGCAACATCGGCCACTTCGACAACGAGATCGACGTCGCTTCCATCGAGAAATACCAGTGGGAAGAGATCAAGCCGCAGGTGGACCACGTGATCTTCCCCGATGGAAAGAGGATCATCCTGCTGGCTAAGGGGCGCCTAGTGAACCTGGGCTGCGCCACTGGCCATCCGTCGTACGTGATGAGCTCGTCGTTCGCCAACCAGACCATTGCGCAGATCGAGCTGTACACCCGCACCGGCGACTATCCGGTCGGCGTGTACACCCTCCCCAAGCACCTGGATGAGAAAGTGGCCCGGCTGCAGCTCAAGAAGCTCAACGCCCAGTTGACGGAACTATCGGACGCGCAGGCTGCCTACATCGGCGTGCCCAAGAATGGCCCGTACAAGGCGGAGCATTACCGCTACTAAGCCGGTGCGGTGTGCCTGACGTGGGGGCGGCTTGCCGCCCCCGTTTTGCCCAGGGTGTGAATATGTCACGACTGTTGCTGATCTGGATACTGAACGCGCTGGCGCTGCTGGCGGTGGCGAGTCTCGTGCCCGGCATCCGCATCGACGGTTTCGGCGCCGCGCTGGTCGCGGCCCTGTTCCTGGGTTTCGTCAATACGCTGATCCGCCCCATCCTGCTGCTGCTGACGCTGCCCGCGACCCTGATGACCCTGGGCCTGTTCATCTTTGTGATCAACGGCCTGCTGTTCTGGTTCATCGGCTCGGTGCTCAGGGGCTTCAGCGTCGACGGCTTCTGGTACGGCATCGCCGGCTCGCTGCTCTACAGTTTTTTCTCCTGGGGGCTGCAGGCTGCGGCCGCACAACTTGTGAGGAAACATGAACCACCCCGAGACCCCGATCAGTTTTGAATTTTTTCCGCCGCAGACGCCGGAAGGAATGACCAAGCTTTCTGCGACCGCGCGCGAACTGGCGGCGCTGGGACCCGAGTATTTTTCCGTGACCTTCGGCGCAGGCGGCTCCACCCGCGAGCGCACCCTGGAGGCGGTCCAGATGATACGCAATGACGGCCTCGAAGCAGCGCCGCATCTTTCCTGCGTGGGTTCGACGCGCGAGAACATCCGCGCCGTCCTCAATACCTACCGGGAACTGGGTATACGGCGCATCGTGGCCCTGCGTGGCGACCTGCCCTCGGGCATGGCGGTGACCGGCGAGTTCCACTATGCGAACGAACTGGTGTCCTTCATCCGCACCGAGACCGGCGACCACTTCCGCATCGAGGTGGCTGCGTATCCGGAGTTTCATCCGCAGGCAAAATCGCCGCGCGACGACCTGCTCAACTTCAGGCGCAAGGTGGACGCCGGCGCCAACGCCGCGATCACCCAGTATTTCTACAACGCGGAGGCTTATTTCCACTTCGTGGAACAGGCTCGCGAGCTGGGTCTCACGTTGCCCATCGTGCCCGGCATCATGCCTATCGTGAAATTTTCCCAGCTCGCGCGCTTTTCCGACGCTTGCGGGGCGGAAATCCCGCGCTGGATACGCAAGACGCTGGAGAGCTACGGCGACGATAGCGCCTCGGTGCAGGCGTTCGGCCTGGACGTGGTGACGGGCCTGTGCGAGAAGCTGCTGGCAGGCGGCGCGCCCGGGCTGCACTTCTACACGCTGAACCAGGCCAAGCCTTCCGTCGAGATCCTGAAGCGGCTGGGAGTGTGATGTGAAAGTCCCTGAATTACTGCTACCCGCCGGATCTCTGGAGAAAATGCGCACCGCCTACGCCTACGGGGCGGATGCGGTGTATGCCGGCCAGCCGCGCTACTCCCTGCGCGCACGCAACAACGAATTCCGGCTGGAGCAGCTGGAACAGGGCATACGCGAGGCGCATGCGCTCGGCAAGAAGCTGTTCGTCGCCAGCAACCTGATGCCGCACAACGCCAAGGTGAAGACCTATCTCGCCGACATGGAGCCGGTGATCGCCATGCGGCCGGACGCGCTGATCATGGCCGACCCGGGATTGATTGCCATGGTGCGCGAGCGCTGGCCCGAGGTGGAGATACACCTATCGGTGCAGGCGAACACGGTAAATTATGCGGCGGTGAAGTTCTGGCAGTCGCTGGGACTGACCCGCGTGATCCTGTCGCGCGAACTGTCGCTGGACGAGATCGCGGAAATCCGCCAGCAGTGCCCGGACATGGAGCTGGAGGTGTTCGTGCACGGCGCGCTGTGCATCGCGTATTCCGGGCGCTGCCTGCTGTCGGGCTATTTCAACCACCGCGACGCCAACCAGGGTACCTGCACCAATTCCTGCCGCTGGGACTACAAGGTCGAGAATGCGGACGAAAACGGCACCGGCGACATCCAGCGCATCGACTTTGATTTCGACAGGGCGCTCGCCCAATCCGCCCTGTCCGACTGCGGCAGCCAGCCGCGCCACCCGGCGGCGGACCGCGCCTACCTCATCTCGCGTCCCGACCACCCGGAGGAGCTGATGCCGGTGCTGGAGGATGAACACGGCACCTACATCATGAACTCCAGGGACTTGCGGGCCGTGGAGCATGTGCAGCGCTTGATGGAAATCGGGGTGGACTCACTAAAGGTGGAAGGACGCACCAAGTCCATCTACTACGTGGCGCGCACGGCACAGGTCTACCGCCAGGCCATCGACGACGCAGTCAGCGGCCGCCCCTTTGATCTCAGCCTGCTGGGTGCGCTGGATGCGCTGGCCAACCGGGGCTATACCGACGGCTTTTACGAGCGGCATCACACGCACGAGCAGCAGAATTACCTGCGCGGGCATTCCGAGGCGACGCGGCAGCAGTACGTGGGCGACATCGTGGGCTGTGAAAATGGCTACGCCGAGATCGCGGTCAAGAACCGCTTCCAGGTCGGCGACCGGCTGG
Organism: Gallionellaceae bacterium; assembly: GCA_035260545.1. GTDB lineage: Bacteria > Pseudomonadota > Gammaproteobacteria > Burkholderiales > Gallionellaceae > DATDDB01. The sequence continues at coordinate 48,272 of DATFUZ010000024.1, forward strand.
AGATTATTCACCCATCCGGCAACCGCGTGCTGGAGCTGCACGAGATGCGCGGTCCGGAAGGCGAGGCGGTTTCCGTTGCGCCCGGCAGCGGCCATCATGTGCGCATTCCGCTGCAGGGCGACTATTCACAAGGCATGATCGCGAGGTTTGTCTGATGATCTTTTCCACCCTTTCCCAGTCCGAGCGCTATGCGGCGCTGCACCCGCTGTTTGCGCGCGCCTTCGACTTCATCCGCGACAACGATCTGCACGCCATGGCGCCGGGACGCTATCCCATCGAAGGCGACAATCTGATCGCCATCGTGGAGCGGGTGCCGGGCAAGACCCGCGGCCAGGCGCGGCTGGAGTGCCACCGCAAATACATCGACATCCAGCTGGTGCTGGACGGGGTGGACGAAATGGGCTGGAAGCCGCTCGCGGACTGCCTGAACCCGGTGAGCGACTTCAGCGCAGAAAAGGACATCCGCTTTTTCCACGATGCCCCCGCGTCCTGGTTGGCCGTGCCGCCGGATCACTTCTGCATCTTCTTTCCCGAAGACGCACACGCGCCGCTGGTGAGCGCGGGCGAGGTGAGCAAGGTGATCTTCAAGATTGCCGTGGACTACCCGGCGCGTGCCGGTGCCTGAGGGCTTGTATGCCGGCGCGGGAGCACACATAATGGGCGCACATCGACTATCTGCCAGCTAAGGAGCAATCATGCAGTGGAAGAATACCGCAAGCCGTTATGGAACCCTGTCCCGTGGACTGCACTGGCTGACGCTGCTGGTATTCGTCGGCGTGTATGCCTGCATGGAGCTGCATGGTGAATTTGCGAAAGGCAGTGACGCAAGGGCGGCACTCCTGACCTGGCATTTCATGCTGGGGCTGCTGGTGCTGGTGCTGCTGCTGCCGCGCATCGCGGCGCGCTTTTCCGGCCCCGTGCCGGATATCGCACCCACGCCGCCCGCCTGGCAGCAATTGGGCGCCAAGTTGCTGCACCTGGCGCTGTATGCCTTCATGATTGTCATGCCGCTACTGGGCTGGGCCTTGCTTAGCGCATCCGGCAAGCACATTCCCTTCTTCGGCCTAGACCTGCCGCCACTGCTGGGCGCGGACAAGGCGCTGGCGAAGACGCTGAAGGAAATCCACGAGACCCTCGGCAACGCGGGCTATTTCCTGATCGGTCTGCACACGCTGGCCGCCCTCTACCACCACTACGTCGTGCACGACAACACCCTGCTGCGCATGCTGCCGGAACGCAAATAGCAGGCCGGCCGGGTCTGCGGGGTTCCGCCCGGCCGTGTCATGCGGCGGCTATGTTGCCGACTGCGGTGCCTTGGCCTTGGCTGCAGGCTTCCCTGTGGACCTGGCGGCGCGACGCCCGGGGGCCGGTTTGGCCGAAGCCTGTTCCAGCTTGGCGATTCGAGCGTTCAGCGCGCCAATCTGGGCGTCCTTCTCCGCGAGTTGCGTCCTGGCGGCGTCTGTCGCCTCGTTGGCCGCATTCAGACGCACCTCGTATTCGTGCAGCCGCTGTTCGCGGTCCGCGCTCGCCAATTTTGCGGCGGTGCGCTTGATCCGGGCGAGTTGCTTGTCCTGCGCCTGATCGCGCAGGTCTTCGAGCCCCAGCGACGTGGCAATCGCCTGCAGCCTGTCCTCCTCGTCCAGGACGACCTTCTCAAGCGTGAGCTTTTGCGGAGCGGGTGTAGCGCCACCGACCTGCACGCCGGCCGTCGCACCGCCCGCAGTGCCCGCCGCCGCCCCCACGGAGACGCCGCGCGCGGCGCCGACGTTGAGCCGGGCCATCAGCAGGGCAACGCGTTCGTTGACCTGCTGCGCATGACGGGCCGCGAATAGCGCGTGGGCGCCCAGTGCATGCACCAGCTTGTCGTCGCGAGGCGCGGCGGCAATGCGCTGCCTGGCGTCGGCGAAAACGCGCTGTGCCTCGGCGTAGGTCTGCGGCGCCTGTGATTCTGCGTGCTGCTTGCGGCTCTGGGCATTGACCACGTCGGCGTCATGCAGGGCACCCTCCTGCACGGCATGCACTTCCAGGTGCTGCAACGACCGCGCCAGCGCGTCCTTGTCCTTGTCGATGTTGCCCTTTTGCTCGCGCTCCACTTTTTCTATCAGGCGCGTGAATTCGGCCATGGTCTGCTGGTACTCCCTGGGCACGATCTTCTGCGCGTCCAGCGCGTCGATGCGCGCCTTCAGATCCAGTTCCTGCGCAAAGCGGTACTTCACGATGTCCATCACCGCACGCCCCTTGTTCAGGATGGCGTCACCGCGCGCGGCGCTCTGCGCCAGCACCGGCTTGGGCTGATTGCCCAACTGGTTCCTGGTGTCGCTCAGGACCGCGGACGCTTCCTTGAAGTAGTTCGGGGCGAGGAAGGGCATGCCGGCCGCCTTCGCTGCATTGACGTTCTTTTCCAGCGCGGCGACCAGGTCGATGTCGCTCATTTCGCTGTATTTCGAAACGCTGGCCGCGCTCGGCCGGATGTTGGTTGCAACCGGCGCAGCGCAACCCGCAAGGACGACGGCGAGGGCGAGTACAATGGCGAAAATATTATTGCTATACATATAGTTGCTCCATCGTGACAGGGTTCGGATACGACCCCGCGAAGCAACTATTAGTTCCGCGCAACGGCTCCCTAGTCGCCGGCCTCCAGCCCCAGTTCCTGTATTTTGCGCGTCAGGGTGTTGCGCCCCATGCCAAGCAGGGCGGCAGCCTCTATGCGCTTGCCCCCGGTGTGCTTGAGCGCTTCGGTGATGAGCGTGCTTTCGAACTGGTGGGTCAGGCTGTCGAGGATGTTGTGGTCGCCGCGGCGCAGCGCGAGCGCGGCCTCATGCGCCAGCAGCGCACGCCAGTTGCCGGCTCCCGCCGGCACCCCGCGCAGCTCGGGGGGCAGATCGGCGATTTCGATCTGCTGCGAGGGCGTCATCACCGTCAGCCAGTGGCACAGGTTTTCGAGTTGCCGCACGTTGCCCGGAAATTCCTGGCGCGTCAGGTAGTCCATGACCTCGTCGCTCGGCGTCTTCTGCGGAGTATTCAGTTCCCGCGCGCTTTTCTGCAGGAAATATCTGGTCAGCAGCGGAATGTCCTCGCGCCGCTCGCGCAGGGGCGGCAGACGCAGGCGAATGACGTTCAGGCGGTGGAACAGATCCTCGCGGAACAAGCCCTGCTTCACGCGTTCCTCCAGGTTCTGGTGGGTCGCGGCGATGATGCGCACATTGGTGCGGATGGGCTGCTGCCCGCCGACGCGATAATAGCTGCCGTCGGACAGCACGCGCAGCAAGCGGGTCTGCAGTTCCGCAGGCATATCGCCGATCTCGTCCAGGAACAGCGTGCCGCCCTCGGCCTGCTCGAAGCGTCCGCGGCGCGCGGCGCTTGCGCCGGTGAAGGCGCCGCGCTCGTGGCCGAACAACTCCGACTCCAGCAGGTCCTTCGGGATTGCTGCGGTGTTGATGGCAACGAAAGGCGCATCGCGGCGCGTGCTGTGGCGGTGCAGTGCGCGCGCAACCAGTTCCTTGCCGGTGCCCGACTCGCCGTTGATCAGCACCGTGGCCTGGGTCTGCGACAGGCGGCCGATGGCGCGAAACACCTCCTGCATCGCCGGTGCCTGGCCAAGCATTTCCGGCTCGGGCATGAGCTCGCCGGCTTGTGTGCTGCTGCGCCGGCTTTGCTCGATGGCGCGGCGAATCAGCTCCACCGCGTGGTTGACGTCGAACGGTTTGGGCAGGTATTCGAAGGCGCCGCCCTGAAAGGCGGACACTGCGCTTTCGAGATCGGAGTATGCGGTCATGATGATGACCGGCAGGCCGGGGTTATGGTCGCGCAGCGATTGGAGCAATTCCAGGCCCGACTTGCCCGGCATGCGGATGTCGCTGATGATGACGTCGGGCGTGCTCCGTTCCAGTTCGTGCTCGGCCTCCTCGGCACTGGCGAAGCTCTTGTGTTCGATGTGCTCGCGCGCTAGTGCCTTTTCCAGGACCCAGCGGATGGAGCGGTCGTCGTCGATAATCCAGACCGGCGTGTTCATGTGTTCTCCTGTAACGGCAGCATGATGGTAAAGCAGGTGCGACCCGGTTCGCTCTCGAACTCGATGCTACCGCTGTGCTGGCTGATGAAATCCTGGGCCAGCGTAAGCCCCAGTCCGTGGCCATCGGCGCGCCCTGAAACCAGCGGATAGAAAATCTTGTCGCGCAGGTGGTCGGGAATGCCCGGTCCGTTGTCGACGATCTGCACCATGATGGCGAGGCGGTGACGTTTCTTCATCAGTGTCACCTGGCGGGCGATGCGGGTGCGCAGGATGATGACGCCCTGCCCATGCATAGCCTGCGCCGCGTTGCGCACGATGTTGAGCATGGCTTGAATCAGTTGCTCCTTGTCGCCGCGCAGGGGCGGCAGGCTGGTGTCGTAGTCGCGGCGGATGGTGAGTCCGCTGGGAATTTCCGCCATCACGACACTGCGCACGCGCTCCAGCACCTCGTGTATGTTGAGCGCATGGACCTGGGGCGCCTGTTGCGGCACCAGCAGTTTTTCAGTGAGTGAGCGCAGGCGGTCGGCTTCGTTGATGACCACCTGTGTATATTCACGCAGCCCGGGCTTCTCCAGCTCCTGTTCCAGCAATTGCGCGGCGCCGCGGATTCCGCCCAGCGGATTCTTGATCTCGTGCGCAAGATTGCGCAGCAGCAGGCGGTTGGCCTGCGTCTGGTCGTGCATCTGCTCTTCGCGCGCCAGCTTGAGCGTGCGGTCTATGGGGTGGAATTCGAGCAGCAGGTTGGCAGGCTCGCCGGGCAGCGGGGTGGCCGCGCAGCGCAGGTGCAGCTTGCGGTCGTGCACGCCCAGGACCAGTTCATGCTCGATGTAGGTGGCCTGGTTGTCCACGGCCTGCTGGACGGCATGGTCGAGCTGTGGGGCGTTGGTGAAAACGTGTTGCAGCGCCTGGCCGATCAGGTTTTTGCTGCTGAGGCCGAATAGCGCCTCGGCGGAAGGATTCAGGTATTCGATGCGTGCATTCGCATCCAGCAGGATGACTGCGGTCGCCAGATGCTCAAGGGAGGGTGTAGACAAGAGGGCCATGCGCAATTTTAAGCAGGAAACGTGCCTATGGGTACGCACAGCGGGCTATTTTATGCTCGATAGCTCCTGCTTCAGCGCCCGGATGTTTCGCTGGTGCAGATCTATCTGCGCCTGTGCGGACTGGATGCCATCCCGTCCGGCGAAGCCGGCATAGGGTTGTCCACCGACCTGTGTGACGTGGGGCCTGGCCTGCTCCTCCATGAGCTTTTCGCGCGCCTCGCCCAGCAGTTGCTCCTCGTTCGACAGTTCGTCTTCCAGGATGCGGCGCCGCGCCTTGTCGCGGTTCCGCTGGGTCGCGCGCCTGACCCGCTCATAGTCGACATGGCTCTCGTTTTCCGCGCGGACGGTGGCGAGCGGCGCCAGTTCGAGCCGCCGCGCGCCCTTCATCGGTGTATTCGAATAGGTCACGTTTCCGTCGGCATCCACGCGCTTGTATATGGCCGCGTGCGCAGAAGCCGCGCATGCCAGGCACGGCAGCAGCAGCAGCAGCAAATAACGGAGTTTCATGGCTGGCCTCTCATTTCGGAAGCCACAGTATAGGATATGGCGTGGAGGCTGACAAACGCGTGCGGGAAAGCAAACGGGGCCGCGAGGGCCCCGTCTTGCTGGTGCGCGGCCTGCGGATTACAGGCTGTAGTACATTTCGTACTCGACCGGATGCGTGGTCATGCGGAAGCGCGTGACTTCCTCCATCTTCAGGTTGATGTAGGCATCGATGAAGTCGCTGGAGAATACGCCGCCGCGGGTAAGGAACTCGCGGTCCTTGTCCAGGTATTCCAGCGCTTGATCCAGGCTGGAGCACACGGTCGGGATCTTCGCGTCTTCTTCGGGCGGCAGATCATACAGGTTCTTGTCGGCGGGATCGCCGGGGTGAATCTTGTTCTGCACGCCATCCAGGCCGGCCATCATCAGCGCGGTGAAGGCGAGGTAGGGGTTGGCGGTCGGATCGGGGAAGCGGGTTTCGATGCGGCGCGCCTTGTCGCTCTGCACATACGGAATGCGGATCGAGGCGGAGCGGTTGCGTGCGGAGTAGGCCAGTTTCACCGGGGCTTCAAAGCCGGGCACCAGGCGCTTGTAGGAGTTCGTGCCGGGGTTGGTGATGGCGTTCAGCGCGCGGGCATGCTTGATGATGCCGCCGATATAGTACAGCGCGAACTCGGACAGGCCGGCATAGCCATTGCCCGCAAACAGGTTCTTGCCGTCCTTCCAGATGGACTGGTGCACATGCATGCCGGAGCCGTTGTCGCCGACAATGGGCTTGGGCATGAAGGTCGCAGTCTTGCCGTACTGGTGCGCCACATTATGCACCACGTACTTCAGCACCTGGGTCCAGTCGGCGCGCTTCACCAGGGTGGCGAACTTGGTGCCGATTTCGCACTGGCCGGCGGTCGCCACTTCGTGGTGGTGCACTTCGACGGGAACGCCGATCTCTTCGAGCGCAAGCACCATGGCGGCACGCACGTCGTTCAGGCTATCCACCGGGGGCACGGGGAAGTAACCGCCCTTCACCATCGGACGGTGGCCGATGTTGCCGCCCTCGAACTTTTCGGCGGTCGCCCAGGCGGCTTCTTCCGAAAACACCTTGCTGTAAGAGCCGGACATATCCACCTTCCACTCGACGGAGTCGAAGATAAAGAATTCGGGTTCCGGACCGAAGTAGGCGGTGTCGCCGAGGCCGGAAGACTTCAGGTAGGCCTCGGCGCGCTTGGCAATGGAGCGCGGATCGCGGTCGTAGCCCTTGCCGTCGGACGGCTCGATCACGTCGCAGGACAGGATGAGGGTGGTTTCATCCATGAAGGGGTCGATGTAGGCGGAATCGGGATCCGGCATCAGCAGCATGTCGGAGGCCTGAATGCCTTTCCAGCCGGCGATGGAGGAGCCGTCGAAAGCATGGCCTTCCTCGAACTTGTCCGCGCCGAAGGCGCTGATGGGCACGCCGACGTGCTGTTCCTTGCCGCGGGTATCCGTAAAGCGGAAATCCACGAACTTGACTTCATTTTCCTTCACGATTTTCAAAACATCAGCAGCCGTCTTGGCCATGATTTTCTCCCTCAACAAATTTAACTAACAAATCATCAATAATAAAACGCAGTCCGCATCCGTATGACGCTTCAGTATCTATAGCATGAGGCGTGCCATGCCCGCGCGAGGCTATGAACACGGCATTGTGCCATAAGCCAAGAAAGGCGGGAAACAAAAAAACCGCACTTGAATGGTGCGCATGCACCACCAAATGCACCATTATGGTGCGGTTTGCTTATAGAGATGGATGGAGCGGAAATAGGGATCGGTCACGCTCAACTGCCCGCATTTTGCGCGCAGATTGGCCAGCTTCTCATCACTCCAGGCACCACTTTGGTCCAGGAAAACCTCCGCCTCGACACGGCCGTCCAGGTAGTGCAATACGAGGCGGGATGCATCCGGCAACGGTTCGCCCAGGCATGCCTCGAGGTGGCTGCGCAACTGGTCGCGGCTGGGCAAACGGATGTTGGGTCTGGAAACCGCATCGTCCTCCGGGTCGATGTGCACCATCACGTCCATTACTTCGTGATTGCGCAGCACGCTCTGCCGTGCAGTCTCTGCGATGTAATGCCCTTCGGACACGCTGATGTGGGGATCTACCATGATGTGCGCATCCACCAGCGCGTTGTCCGCCATCTTGCGGGTGCGCAACTCATGCATGCCGCGCACGCCCGGCGTGGACAGCAGCGTCTGGCGGATCGCCGCGACCTCTTCCGCCTCGAGACCGGTGTCTATCAATTCGGCCAGCGCCTGCAGGGCGAACTTGCCGCCCATGTGCGCGATGATCATGCCAACGACTGCCGCCGCCACGAGATCGAGAAAGGTGAAGCCCAGCAGGTTGCCGCCGATGCCGAGGAGCACCACCAGCGAAGAGGCCGCGTCCGAGCGCGCATGCCAGGCGTTTGCGATCAGCATCTGGGAGCGCACGCGCATGGCGACTGCCAGCATGTAGCGGAACATGCCTTCCTTGGCCGCGAGCGCAACCAGCGCCACCCAGAACGTCACGGGGTGGACCGGCTGTACGGAAGCGGGATGCTGCAGGCGCATGGCCGCCGCGACCAGGAGGCTGATGCCCAGCGCGGTCAGCACCGCGCCCAGGATCAGCGTCGCCGCGGTCTCGATGCGCGCGTGACCATAGGGATGGCGCGCGTCGGCCCCGCGGTTGCCGTGGCGGTTTGCGAACAGCACCATCACGTCCGCCAGCAGATCGGAAAGCGAATGCAGGCCGTCCGCCATCAGCGATTGCGAACGCCCGAAGTAGCCCGCGATCACCTGCAGCAAGGTGAGCATCAGGTTGATGAAGATACTGGCCCAGGTGCTTTTCCGCGCCGCGGCGTAGCGCTCGGGATGTGTCGGTTCGAATACTGCTGATTTGCTGTGCAGGTGGTTGTGCGGCCCCCGTTCCGAACTGTCCGGGTGATTTTTCATTGCGATTCGGATAGTATGTATTTGTACAATTTCAAGAATAACACTTGTCGCGGCAAGCCGACAGGTCATTGGACATCACCGACATACATCATGAGCAAGATCAGCGAAATCCTCGGTGCGGCCCAGCAGCGTGCCCGGGAGTGGAATCTGCCCTACGAGGGCGCACTGCTGCCGGCGGAAGCCTATGAGTTGCTGTTATCCGCGCCGGGCGCGACACTGGTCGACGTGCGCACCCGCGCCGAGCTGGACTGGGTGGGGCGGATTCCCGGCGCGGTCGAGATCGAATGGATGGATTACCCGCGGCGGCAGGCCAATCCGAATTTCATCGCGCAACTGCATCAGCAGGTGGACAAGGAGGGACTGCTGATGTTCATCTGCCGCAGCGGCCACCGCTCGCATGCAGCGGCGGCGGCGGCGACTGCTTCCGGCTTCGCCGATTGCTACAACGTCCTCGAAGGCTTCGAGGGCGACCCGGACGGCGACAAGCACCGCAATGCCAGGAACGGCTGGCGCAAGGCGGGCCTGCCCTGGCAGCAGAGCTAGGCGTTTCTGGTACTGCCGCGACGGCGCATCTTGGCAGGCGCGGTGCCGTTGTTGTTCAGCAGTCCGGCCTGGCGGGCGCTGATGCAGCAGGGCTCGCCGGTCTCGCTGTCTATGGCGACGGGGACCAGGGTGTTGGTGCCGGTGGGGACGTCGGCCCGCCGATCGGCGCCGGCCTGGGCGGTGCGAATGCCGCGGGCAGCGCCATCCCGCTGCCCTGCCGGCAGGCGGGTTGCGCGATGATCTGGCCCCTGGCCCGCAACCATCGCCAATGTCAGAAATCCAACGACTGCCGAGATTCGCTTCATAGTCAACGCGCCTCGATAATGTCGGCTTCCCCCGAAACCGTATAGCCCCTGGTCTTCGCACCCTGACGCGGTCACGCCCATGCTGCGCGATTCGCGCCGTTGCGCCTGTCTAGAGCGGTTGGCCCGCCTCAAACGATTCAACTGGATCGTACTCGATGCCATAACGAAATATCCGGTACACATGCGCAAGCGGATTGATCACGCCTACGTAAACAATGATTGCAAGCACGTAAAGCACCAGGATCGGCGACAGGATCCCGATGAAGAGCGCCGCGGATAACAGCAGTACGAAATGGTTCAACACGGCCCCGTCCTGGATCTTCATGAATTCATTCGGTAGTTTTTATAACGGCCACCGCTCCCGCCGTGTGTGTATCATACACACGAGCCAATCATACGTGTGCAAAATGCACACGTCAAGTGAAATGTTGCGTCCACGCACAGGATAGGGGTAACCCCGCCGGTTCGGGCGAAAAAAGGGTAGGGCCGGGCATGGCGGCACGCAAGGGAGCGGCGGCATCAGCCGCCGTCGGGCGGGACTTCCGTGGACTCAGAGGCGGGCAGCGCGGTCAAACGCCATATTGGTGCAGGGTAAAGACGGCGGCCGATGCGGCCAGGCAATATATACCGAACAAGGCCCAGCGCCCGCTTTCCAGCCAACTGGAAAGCCATTTGAGCGCCGCAACCCCGGCGAGGAAGCTGAACACCATCCCGAGCAGGCTGGGCATGAACATCTGCGTCATGTCGGCCATGGTCAGCGATGCGCCATGCTGGTCTTTCAGCAAGCGCATGACCTCGCGGACGATGATGGGCGGGGTGAGCACCACTGCCAGCGCAAAGCTGAATTCCTCGATGGTTCTCCGCGAGATCCCCAGCAGCAGCCCTGTTGAGATCGTCGCCCCCGAGCGCGAAAAACCGCGGAACGGCAGGCAGATGCCCTGAACTGCGCCTACATAGCAGGACTCTTTCAGGCCGAGGGGGCGCTCTTTTTCCGTGGAGGAATCATTCCTGATGCCCGCATACAGGGTCAGCAAGCCCACCAGGGCCAGCGCCGCGGAAATCAGCGTCATGTTGCCGAAGAGCTGCTCGATTTCCGCATGAGGCACATCCCTCATGAAAAATTTCTCGATCAGGAATTTCAGCGACAGCCCGACAACGCCGGTCAGCGCCGTGGCTGCCACAATGAACTTCGCGGCGCGCAGAAAAACTTCCACCGAGGCAAAGAAGCTCTGCTTCCATGATTTCCAGAAATAGAAAATCACCGCAAACATGGTGCCCGTGTGGAGCATCACCAGCAACAGCGTCATTTGGGGCGCAGTCGGATCGAGCCCCATCAGCTTTTCCGCAACAATGACGTGCGCGGAACTCGACACCGGCAACAATTCGGCGGCGCCCTGGACCAGGGCCAGAACAACTATCTTCAATAACATCATTTGATTATCTTCCGATTAACAATTGGCACGTTCACGAACTGGACCTCGCCCCTTGCGCCCATGCGATGCGGCGGGTCACGGCCTTCCCACTCCTACCCGGTCATTTCCGGCCAGCAGGCCATCTCCCCGGATGGTGCGCCCGCAACCAGCGCAACCATCGTCCAGTGCGGTCGCGCGATGGCCGATACAGCGGCAATCGGTGGGGAATTTGCAAGGCGCATCTTACAGCACGGCGCGATTATACCGCCCGCACGGCGCAGCTTCCGTTTCGCGTTCGAAGCGGGGGGCATTCGGGCCAGGACGCGATTTCAGCGCAGGCTCCTTATGCTGTTTATGCTATAGAATCACCATGTCTTGACGAGGCTTGCCCCTGGTGATGAACCAATTATTGCGGCGCGCAACTGACTCCTTTCGCAATCGGCCAGGGCTCGCCCTCGCCGCGCTGCTGCTCGCGCTATGCATCCCGGGCATGGCGCGGGCGGACGGTTATCCGGCCCGGCTGCAGGGCCAGTGGTTTCGCGCGCCGCCGGCATGGGTGTACCGGGCCATCCCCTCCCTGGCGGATCCCGCGCTGGCTGCAGTGCCGGAAGTCGCGCTGACCGGCGGGCGTTTTTTTCAGCTCTCGGAATTCGACATCGCCCAGCAGCGCACCATGGTGGTGGACTTCAAGAATACCCAGACCATCGCCCGCTTTCACCACTGGATCTTCGACGCCGGAGGCACGCTGGTCGGCGAAGCCAGCGGCGGCATCGAGTCCGACGCGCGCAACCCGTTCTTCCTGACGTTCGGCCGTTCATTCGATCTGCTCGCCGGCCATTACAAGTTGGTCACCGAAGTCGATTCGCCGTTCTACATCGCCCAGCCGCAGCCCTATCTGGACACGGTTGAGCATTACCGCGAAGCGATCAAGCGCCCCGCCGCGCTGGGGGTGCTGTGCCTGGGCATCCTGCTCGGGCTGGGCATCTATTACTTCGCCCTTTCCATTGCGCGGCGCGACAGGGCGGAAGCCATGTACGCCTTGTTCATCACCGGAAACCTGCTCTTCGACAGCACTTCGCTGCTGGTTCTGCCCGACCTCGCCGGAGTACGGTCCTTCGCGCTGCTGGGCATCCCGCTGCTGTTCTCCAACGCCGTGTATATCGTGTTCGTTCTTTCCCTGCTGGAAATCCGCCGCGCCACCCATCCGCGGCTGTATCGGCTCGGGCTCATCCTGCTCGCCCTGCTGGCGGTGTTTGCGGCGGCCGGTCTGGCGCTGCCGCACCTGGCGCTGGAGCTGGAACGCACGGGTGTAGCCATGTTCCTGCTGTTCGGCATGGCGGCCGGCATCACGCGCGCACGCGAAGGAAACATAACGGCGCGCTTCTATCTCGCCGCCGTTTCGCTGTTTCTGGTGTTCGGCGGAATCACCATCACGGCCTCCAGGTTGACGGGCATCTATACCCTGCACGTCGAGCACTTGGGCGCATTGGCCGTCACCATCGAAGTGCTGGCGCTGGCGCTGGTGCTCTCATACCAGTTCGCGCGCATGAAGGAGGAACGGGAAACCGCGTTGTCCCAGCACACGCATAGCCAGCGACTGGCCCGCACCGACGCCCTGACCGGCCTGCCCAACCGGCTGGCGCTGGAAGAAGACCTCACGCCCCTGCCGGAGGCGGGCTGGCTGGCGTTCATCGACATGGACGGGCTCAAGTACTACAACGATAAATACGGGCATGACCGCGGGGATGAACTACTCTGCGCCTTCGCCAATCAATTGTGTGAAGCGCTGGGGAAAGAGGGCAGAGTATACCGGCTGGGCGGGGACGAATTCGCCATCGTCAGCCGGGGCGGTGAGGAAGCGGCGCTGGTGCGTGCCCTCGAAAAGGCTCTCGCAGTGCTGCGCGAGCAGGGGTTCGAGCAGGCCGCCGCCAGCCATGGCACGGCCCATATGCGCGAGGCCTCGAGCCGGCATCAATTGATGAACCTGGCGGATCAGCGGATGTATGCGCGCAAACACGAGAGCCGCCGGGAGCCGGGCGCCGCTGCCCCGGAAAACCCATAGCCGCCCGGCATGCCTCAGCCCGACTGCTGCGCTGAAAGCGCCAGCGCAATACGCCGGTTCACCGCGCGCCGCTCTTCCTCGGTCATCTCCGGCCAGCGCGTGACCTCCTCGAAAGTGCGCCCGCAACCGCGGCAGACGTCATCCCCCAGCGCAGTGGAGCAATGGCCTATGCACGGGCAGTCGGCGGAAAATTCGCAGGGTGAATCCGGAAGCATGGCGCGATTATAGCGCGCCGGCGCACTGCGTCAGGCGGCGTCCTGGTAGCCGAATTCGCCCACCCACGCGCCCTTGCGGTAATCGAGGTTGAGCCAGTGCGGCACGAACGGCGAACGGCGCACGATGGGGAAATCGTCCAGCGGCTGCTCGCCCTCCACCGAATGCAGATCACAGCGGCGGCCCGCCACGGGACGGAAGCAGATAGAAAGCTTGTCGGAAACCGGCGTCACCTCGCGTGCGCCAGGCGTTTCATGAAACAGCACGCGCAGCCGGATCAGGCAGGAAAAATACAGCTCCATCTCCGCCACCAGCGGCGTCGCGCGCTGCGCCAGCGCCTGCCGGGCGGCGCGGCTCAAGCGCACGCGCACATCCCGCCCTTCCAGCACAACCTGCTGTGTTGCCGCGTCATTGGACGCTTGCTTGATAAACGACAACATCTGGCCTCCTTGCCCGCCGCCGGAATGCGGCCATCGGCGCATGGTATGCCGGGATGGCCCGCGCCGCAAGGGCGGCGCGGGCCGCCGTCATTTCAACGGCAAGTAGATGTCGGTCACCAGTTCATGCTCAGGCGTGTCCGTGATGAGGTTCACGTAGTGGAAGAACAGCGGAAAATCGCGCAGTTGCTCACCGCTGCCCGGCAGCCAGTCGCGGTACAGGTGGTAGATGGGGCCGCGCAACTGCTCATGCGGCCCGAAGTGCCGCAGCACAGCACAGCGCCCCGCCGGAATGACCTTGTTCACGACCCCCTGCGGATTGGGCGGCACCTCCTCACCCACCTCCCCGCAGATGTCGAAGCGGAATTTGTCCGGCTCCGTGGTTTCGGGGTCGCCGTAGACCAGGCCGAAAGTGCGGCTGGTCTGCACCGGCGACAGGCCCGTGCCCTTGCGCCACTCGATGAACCGGCGCGCGGTGTCGTTGACGAGGGCCGGGGCGCCGCAATGCTCCAGCACCGCGACCGGGGTTTGTTTGAAGCTAACGATCTTCACTTCCATGGGGAACGTCCTTTCTCTTTCAGGAAACTGGAATCGCTCGCGCCAGGGCTGCCACTGCGGCTGCTTGCGGAATGCAGAGGGCGTCTGGCCAAAGGCGCTTTTGAATGCGCGCGAAAACGACTCCGGGTTTTCAAAACCGGCATTCAGCGCAATGTCCGTGATCCGCTCATGCGGGCTGAAGACGAGCTGGTAAGACGCACGCCTGAGCCGCACGAGCTGGATATAGCGCATCACGCTGATGCCGCAGTAATCGGAGAACTGGCGGTGAAAGTGAAACTTCGAAAAGTGCGCGACTGCGCTCAAGCCCTCCACCGAAAGCACATCGTCCAGGTGGCGATCGATATACTCGAACACCCGGGTGAATCGCGCGCGGTATTGGACTTCTTTCGATTTACTCACTGCCGTCTCCTTGGACGACAAGATAGGGGATGAGGGGCAAACTGTCCTGACCGGGATTGCTGACTTTCGCATCCCGACCGCGTGCGAAGCAACGCGGCAATCAGGGCAGCGTCGCCCGCTCCAGCCGCGACAGGAAAGTGAGCGCCTCCTCGCGCGAACCGCCGCACATCTCAAGCGAAGGTTGCAGCCCGCCGCAGAAGGCCGGGCGCTCCGGCTTGCCGAACGCCGCGCAGGCGTTGTCCTCATTCAACTGCGCGCAGCGCACCCCCGCCGGCTTACCCTGCGGCATGCCGGGCAGGGGTGAGGTGATGGAAGGCGCGATGCAGCAGGCGGCGCAGTTGGGGCGGCAGTTCATGAGATTCGCAAGCTTTACAGCAAGAGCAGTTTAAATTATAAAATCACAGGAAGTCATTCAAACTGGGCATCCTGTCCAATGGCGCAACAAGGGTACTGGGGGCCTCGGACTCATGCAGCGAGCATATTACTCTGCCACCATTTCAAACTTCCGAAAGACTTCAACGGAGGAAATTCTAGGGGCGCTGTCTATAAATAGCGAGCACGCGCTCATTGAGACTCAGCGCAGCGCCTGGATAGCGCAAATTTCCATTCTTCGGGAAGGCCTGGCGCACCATGAGGGGGCAGTTTATTTCGAGTACTCAATTCCAAGAATGGGCAGGAGAATCGACGTCGCATTGGTGATAGGGCCCGTGATCTTCGTCCTAGAATTCAAGGTTGGTGCAACGATCTATAGTAGCAGCGCTTTTGACCAAGTCTATGACTACGCATTGGACCTTAAGAATTTTCACGATGCAAGCCACGAGCACTATATAGCACCTGTTCTAATTGCGACAGACGCGGAAGATTCCTTTGCGGCCATTTCATTGGCCCGCCATGACGACAAGGTGTTTGCGCCGATTCTCACCAACCGAACGCATGTCAGTGACGTGATTCGCGCGGTTTTGGACTCTGTCGCGCAAGGCAAGATTGACATTGCGTTGTGGGAGGCCGGCCGGTATTGTCCGACGCCGACAATTGTTGAGGCAGCACTGGCGCTGTATAACAATCACTCCGTGGCAGACATTACTCGCAATGATGCGGGCGCCATAAACCTGAAGGTGACGTCCGAATCGCTATCCGGAATTATCAGCTCGTCACGCAAGCACTCTCAAAAGGCAATTTGCTTGGTCACCGGCGTCCCCGGCGCAGGCAAGACCTTGGTCGGTCTTGATGTGGCAACGAAGCACTCTAACGCGACGGACGACTTGTATAGCGTCTATTTATCCGGTAATGGGCCGCTCGTGAAAATACTTTGCGAGGCGTTAGCACGAGACAAGGTGTCCCAAGGAAAGGATAGAGGCATACCTGTTGCCATCGGAAGAGCGCGGAGTTCTGTAAAGGCCTTCATTCAGAACGTTCACCATTTTCGCGATGAGTGTCTTAAGGATGTAAATGCGGCGCCAATAGAACACGTTGCGATCTTTGATGAAGCTCAGCGCGCATGGAACAAAGAGCAAACCTCCGCGTTTATGCAACGCAAGAAGAATACGCCTAACTTCGCTATGTCGGAACCTGAGTTTCTTATTTCCTGCATGGATAGGCACCCCGATTGGGCAGTCATTGTGTGCCTAATTGGGGGTGGTCAAGAAATAAATACCGGCGAGGCCGGTATTGGAGAATGGATCCGGTCTATTGCGCGCGCCTATCCCGACTGGCACCTGTATATGTCATCGCGCCTCACCGATAGCGAATACCGCGCCGGAGCGGCCCTGGACGAGCTTAGGTCAACCATACGCGCCTCATACGTCGACGAACTGCACCTAGGCGTATCGATGAGAGCTTTTCGGGCCGAAGACGTGTCGTTATTCATAAAGCAACTGTTAGATCTAGAAGTGGAACCGGCTCGTAGAACATATGCAAAAATTAGAGAAAAGTATCCAATCGTAATCACAAGAAATTTGGCAAGGGCCAAAGCATGGCTTCGGGAGCAAGCGCGTGGCAGCGAGCGCTATGGAATTGTCGTCTCATCTCAAGCTGAGCGATTAAAGCCCCATGCAATCGACGTTAGATCGCCAGTCGACCCGGTGCATTGGTTTCTAGACGGAAAAGATGATGTGCGTTCATCCTTCTACTTAGAGGATGTCGCAACTGAGTTCCATATTCAGGGCTTAGAGCTGGATTGGGCTTGCGTCGCATGGGATGCGGACCTTCGCCTCGGTCGCGACAGGAAGTGGACCCACCATTCATTTCGCGGAAATGGCTGGAATAACATTAACAAACAAGAACGTCAGCAGTATCTGAAGAATGCCTATCGGGTCTTGCTTACACGAGCGCGGCAGGGAATGGTAGTCGTCGTGCCACATGGCGATACGGACGACCATACGCGCCGGCCCGAGTACTATGACGGGACTTACGAATATTTCAGGGAAATTGGTTTCGTGGAAATATGAGGGATGGATGGTATGGCCGAACCTAGTAAGGAATGCTGCATTTTCGAATACCTCTATCGCGACGCGTCTAACTACAAGGCGTGGGGCAAGATTCTGTTGTCGGGAGCAACTACGGACAACGAGATTACTACACTGCGCGGCTGTCTGGAATCAGGCGAATATTTCGTCGCCGAGCAGGTCGGCATTCCGGCTGTTTACGAAGAACTGTGGAAGTTATCTGGCGGCCCCACCGAAGACGACCACGCATTACATGAGTTTGTCGGGATGCGGGAAGCGACTGAGGAAGAAATTGCGTCGATGCCGTTGTTCGGCACTTGGCGGGAACTATTACTGACATTCAAGTCGGTGGTGGCGTGGGACTACGCGCTGTCGCCGAGCTGCGCGATCTCACCGCTGGGCGCTTAGAGTGCAAAGACTAATCGCTACGACGCCGGATCGATTAAATGTATTCGGTGCAACGCGCCACACTTATTGCACCATACGAGCCGCCGCCCAGTATCCATTGAAAGTGGCCGATGGTGCGGGCCATGCAGCCGGCAAATTCCGGCTATTCCCCGCCATGCAAGTCACTCGGTATGATGCCGGCGTATAATTGAACCGCGGTTTGTTGCCTGGACACTTCCCGTGGCATGGGCGAGTGTGTTTTGCCACCTGCAGTGCTTTCTGGAGAAGGATCATGCGCCCGACCCGATTCCGCTGGTTTGTAATCGCGCTTATCTTCACCATCACCCTCATCAACTATATCGACCGCTCGGCCATTTCCTACGCAATCGGGGATATTGCCCGTGATCTGCAATTCAGCCCGCAAGACAAGGCGCTTTACAGCGGATTCATACTTTCTACTTTCAGCATTGGCTATATGCTGACGACGCTTTTCGGCGGCATCCTTGCCGACCGCCATGGCGCGCGCGTGACGCTGTTCTGGGCGGCGCTGTTATGGTCGCTGGCCAGCGGCCTCACGGGTCTGGCGGTGGGTTTCATCATGCTGGCCGGTGCGCGTGTGCTGTTGGGGGTGGCGGAGGGGCCCAATTTCCCGTCCATGAACCGGGGCATCGCCGACTGGCTTTCCAGCCGCGAGCGCGCCATTGCCCTGTCTAATTCCCTGGTGGCGGTGCCGCTGGCGCTGGCCATAGGCGCGCCTCTGGCCACGGAGCTCATCATCCGTCTAGGCTGGCGCGGCATGTTCATTGTGCTGATGCTGCTCGGCTTTGTCTGGCTGCCCTTGTGGTGGTTTTTCTTCCGGGATTTTCCCGAGCACAGCCCGCATGTGAATGCCGCCGAGCTGGAACACATACGCGACGGCCAGGCGAGCGATCGCAGCATAGACAGCAAGACCCTGCACCATCGGCGCCGGCAGGTGCGCGGCTTGTGGAAATTCCTGCTGTCCAATCCCACGCTGCTGGCGAACAACTGGTCGTTCTTTGTGTTCGGCTATTTCCTGTTTTTCTTCATGACGTGGTTGCCGACCTACCTGGAAACTACCTACCACCTCAATCTGAGGCAAGTGGGATTGTTCAGTATCCTGCCGTGGCTGGCAGCGGCATTTTTCCTGTGGGTTTTCGGCTATCTGTCGGATGCCTTGCTGCGTAAAACGGGCCGCTTGCGCATAGCACGCTCCCATCCCATCTGGATTTCGCAATTGCTGGCGGGCCTGTGCATCCTGCCGGTGATCTTCGTGCACAACCTCACGGTGATGCTGCTCTTCATCTCCCTCGCGGTGGCCTTGAGCATGAGCGCGAATTCGGCGTTTTATGCCGTCAACGTGGACGTGGCGAAGGAGCGGTCCGGCACGGCGCTTGGCATCATGGATACGTTTTTTGCGATTTCCGGATTCGCGGCACCCTTGGCCACCGGCTGGATCGTCGGTGTGACGCAGAGCTTCGATGGCGCGTTCTGGCTCATGGCGGCACTGGCCCTTTCCTCGGTCGTGGTGGTGCTCCTGTTCCATCACCCGGATCGAGGCGGGCGTTTGGAATAGCAGGATTGCGATTTCCGCATCAGGCGAGCGGTGTGTGCTGCCGGTCGCAGGTTATGCGTGAGAGATGCCCGGGATTTTCCGCCTCAGGCCAATAGCGCAGGCAGCCGACAGCGGCAGGCGAGAAGCGCAGCAGCCACTGACTGCTGCGCCCCGCCGCCGTTCAAGCCTTGCGGTAAACCTCCGCCCCCTGCTTGACGAATTCCACCGATTTGGCTTCCATGCCTTTTTCCAGCGCTTCCTGTTCGGAGACGCCCTGCTTCGCAGCATAATCGCGCACGTCCTGGGTGATCTTCATGGAGCAGAAGTGCGGGCCGCACATGGAGCAGAAGTGGGCGACCTTGGCCGATTCCTTGGGCAGGGTTTCGTCGTGGAATGATCTTGCGCGGTCGGGGTCCAGGCCTAAATTAAACTGGTCTTCCCAGCGGAATTCGAAGCGGGCCTTGCTCATGGCGTTGTCGCGCGCCTGTGCGCCGGGATGGCCCTTGGCTAGGTCGGCGGCGTGGGCGGCGATCTTGTAGGTGATGATGCCTTCCTTGACGTCGTCCTTGTTGGGCAGACCCAGATGCTCTTTCGGGGTGACGTAGCAGAGCATGGCGGTGCCGTACCAGCCTATCATGGCGGCGCCGATTGCGCTGGTGATGTGGTCGTAGCCGGGGGCGATGTCGGTGGTGAGCGGGCCCAATGTATAAAACGGCGCTTCCTTGCACCATTCCAGCTGGAGGTCCATGTTCTCCTTGATCATGTGCATGGGCACGTGTCCCGGGCCTTCGATCATCACTTGCACGTCGTGCTTCCACGCCACTTGCGTCAGTTCGCCCAGCGTTTTCAGTTCGCCCAATTGGGCTTCATCATTGGCGTCGTACACGGAGCCGGGGCGCAGGCCGTCGCCCAGGCTGAAGGAGACGTCATAGGCCTTCATGATGTCGCAGATCTCCTCAAAGTGGGTGTAGAGGAAATTTTCCTTGTGGTGAGCGAGGCACCATTTGGCCAGGATGGACCCGCCGCGCGAAACGATGCCGGTCATGCGCTTGGCCGTCATGGGCACATAGCGCAGCAGGACGCCGGCGTGGATGGTGAAGTAGTCCACGCCCTGCTCGGCCTGCTCGATGAGTGTGTCGCGGAAGATCTCCCAGGTGAGTTCTTCGGCGCGGCCATCCACCTTTTCCAGCGCCTGGTAGATGGGCACGGTGCCGATGGGCACTGGCGAGTTGCGGATGATCCATTCGCGGGTTTCGTGGATGTGGCGGCCGGTGGAGAGGTCCATCACGGTGTCGCCGCCCCAGCGGATGGCCCAGGTCATCTTTTCCACTTCTTCCTGGATGCTGGAACCCAGGGCCGAGTTGCCGATGTTGGCGTTGATCTTCACCAGGAAGTTGCGCCCGATGATCATGGGCTCGGCTTCGGGGTGGTTGATGTTCGCGGGGATGATGGCGCGGCCGCGGGCGATCTCGTCGCGCACGTATGCGGGCGTGATGATTTTCGGTATCGCGGCGCCGAAGCGCTCGCCGGGGTGCTGGGTCTTCAGCAGGTCGGAGAGGCCTTCCAGCTTCTGGTTTTCGCGGATGGCGACGAACTCCATCTCCGGGGTGATGATGCCCTTTTTTGCATAGTGCATCTGGGTGACGTTCGCATCCGCGCGAGCGCGGCGCGGCGCGCGCTGCAGGTTGAAGCGCATGGCGGCGAGTTCTGGGTCTTCCAGGCGCTGTTTGCCGTATTGGGATGTCGGGCCGGCAAGCTGCTCGGTGTCGCCGCGCTCGGCGATCCAGCCCTCGCGCAGGGGGGCGAGGCCGGAGCGGATGTCGATCTGCGCCGCGGGGTCGGTATAGGGGCCGGAGCAGTCGTAGACATGGATGGGCGGATTCTTCTCCACGCCGCCGTTGATCTGGGTGTCGGTCTGGGTGATCTCGCGCATGGGCACGCGGATGTCGGGGCGGCTGCCTTCGACATACAGCTTGCGCGAACCGGGCAGGGGCTTGATCGCGGCCTCGTCGACGTGCGCGGTCTGGTTCAGAAACTTGGGATTGGCATTCATTGATGTGCTCCAGCAGAAGGGAAGCACGTGGTGACACGCTTCCCTACGACGGCATTATCCGTACAGGTTCAAAGGGTATCTCTCACCTTGCGCCAAGGATGGGCAAGGACCCCCACGTAAGGCGGGAAGGTACTGGAAAGCGGCCTGCAAGGCAAGCGGTTATCCGCCCCGGCCCGCGACCATTTCTAGCCGGCCAGTTTCTTCTTCAGGATTTCGTTCAACTGCGCCGGATTCGCCTTGCCCTGGCTGGCCTTCATGGCTTGGCCGACGAAAAAGCCGAAGAGCTTGTCTTTTCCGCTGCGGTATTCCGCCACCTTGTCGGCATTCGCAGCCAGGATGTCGTCGACGATCTTTTCAATCGCGCCGGTATCGGACACCTGCTTCAGGCCCTTGGCCTCGATGATGGCATCGGCTTCACCGCCTTCCGCCCACATGATGCGGAACACTTCCTTCGCACCGGCGTTGGACACGGTGCCGTCGGCGATGCGTGCGAGCAGGCCGCCCAGTTGCTGCGCGGTGATGGGACATTGCGCCATCTCGAGGCCATCTCGATTCAACTGCGCGCTCATCTCGCCGGTGATCCAGTTCGCGGCCTGCTTCGCTGCCTGCTCCCCTCTCCCGCCGGGGGAGATGCTGGGGGTGGGGGAACCCGCCGTGAGTACGGCTTCAAAGAAATCCGCCATCTCGCGCGAGCTGGTGAGCACGCCCGCGTCATAGGCGGAAAGACCCAGCTCCTGGTAGCGCTGCTGCTTGGCATGCGGCAGCTCGGGCAGGGTCTGGGCGACTTCTGCCTTCCACTCCTCGCTGATCTCCAGCGGCAGCAGGTCAGGATCGGGGAAGTAGCGGTAGTCGTGCGCCTCTTCCTTGGTGCGCATCACGCGGGTTTCGCCCTTGTCGGCGTCGAACAGCACGGTGGCCTGCTCGATCTTGCCGCCGTTTTCCAGGGTGTCGATCTGCCACTGCACTTCAAAATTGATGGCCTGCTCGAGGAAGCGGAAGGAGTTGAGGTTCTTGATCTCGCGCCGCGTGCCGAACGGCGTGCCGGGCTTGTGCACCGAGACGTTGGCGTCGCAGCGGAAGGAGCCTTCCTGCATGTTGCCGTCGCAAATGCCTATCCACTGCACCAGGGTGTGCAAGGTCTTGGCATAGGCCACGGCCTCGGCGGCAGAACGCATATCCGGCTCGGAGACGATCTCAAGCAGCGGCGTGCCCGCGCGGTTGAGGTCTATGCCGCTCATGCCGTGGAAATCCTCGTGCAGCGATTTGCCGGCGTCCTCTTCCAGGTGGGCGCGGGTAAGGCGCACCACCTTCTCATAGGCGGCCTGCTTGCCCTGGGCGGGCACCTGTATGGTGAGCTGGCCTTGGCCTACCACCGGCAGGTCGAACTGCGAGATCTGGTAGCCCTTGGGCAGGTCGGGATAGAAATAATTCTTGCGCGCGAATACCGAGCGCGGCGCGATGTGCGCGCCGGTGGCAAGGCCGAACTTGATCGCGCGCTCCACCGCGCCGCGGTTCAGCACCGGCAGCACGCCGGGCAACGCGAGGCTCACGGCGTCAGCCTGCGTGTTGGGCTCGGCGCCAAACGCCGTGGACGCGCCGGAAAAGATTTTGGATTGGGTCGAAAGCTGCGCATGCACTTCCAGACCGATGACGATTTCCCAGGTCATAAATTTTCCTTGCAGCTCCCCGAGTTATATTCCCGCCGGCGCGCGGCTGTGCCAGTCGGTCGCCAGTTGGTACTGGTGCGCGACGTTAAGCATGCGCGCCTCGTCGAAGTAGTTGCCGATGATCTGCAGGCCGACAGGCATGTTGTTGCTGCCTGTGCCACAGGGGATGGACATACCGGGCAGGCCGGCGAGGTTCACCGCAATGGTGTAGATGTCGGACAGATACATCTGCACCGGGTCGTCGCCCTTCTCGCCCAATTTAAATGCAGTAGACGGGCTGGTCGGCCCCATGATGACGTCGCACTGCCTGAAGGCGTCGGTGAAGTCCTGCGCAATCAACCGGCGGATCTTCTGCGCCTTGATGTAGTAGGCGTCGTAATAGCCGTGCGAGAGCACATAGGTGCCTATCATGATGCGGCGCTTGACCTCAGGCCCGAAGCCTTCGGCGCGGCTCTTTTCGTACATGTCGGTGAGGTCGGCGTATTCCTTCGCGCGGTGGCCGTAGCGCACGCCGTCGAAGCGCGAGAGGTTGCTGGAGGCCTCGGCGGGGGCCAGCACGTAATACACCGGCACGGCGAGCTTGCTGTTGGGCAGGCTGATCTCGACCACGGTCGCGCCGAGCTTCTTGTATTCGGCGATGGCCGCTTCCACCGCCTTGGCCACGTCTGGCGACAGCCCCTCGGCGAAGAACTCTTTCGGGAGGCCGATGCGCAGGCCGGTGAGCGTCCTGGCGAGGTCGCGCGTGTAATCCTCTTTCTCGCGTTGCAGGCTGGTGGAGTCGCGTTCGTCGAAACCGGCCATGACGTTGAGCATCAGCGCCAGGTCTTCGGCGCTGCGGCCCATGGGGCCGGCCTGGTCCAGGCTGGAGGCAAAGGCGATCATGCCGTAGCGCGAGCACACGCCATAGGTGGGCTTGAGGCCGGAGATGCCGCACAGGGCGGCGGGCTGGCGGATGGAGCCGCCGGTGTCGGTGCCGGTGGCGGCGGCGCAGAGGCGCGCCGCGACAGCCGCCGCAGTGCCGCCGGAGGAGCCGCCGGGCACGCGCGCCTGGTCCCAGGGGTTTTTCACCGGGCCGTAGAAGGAGGTCTCGTTGGAAGAGCCCATGGCGAACTCGTCCATATTGGTCTTGCCCAGGTTCACCGCGCCGGCGCGGTTGAATTGCTCGATGATGTGGGCATCGTAGGGCGACACGAAGTTGGACAGCATCTTCGAGCCGCAGGTGGTGAGCCAGCCCTGGGCGCAAAAAATATCCTTTTGCGCCAGTGGGATGCCTGTCATGGGCGCGGCGTTCCCGGCTGCCAGACGGGCATCGGCGGCACGCGCCTGGGCGAGCGAGAGCTCGGGGTTCACCGTGATGTAGGCATTGAGGCCGGTGTTCAGCCTGGCTATGCGGTCAAGATAGAGCTGGGTCAGTTCGACACTGGAAATTTCCTTGGCGCGCAGGGACGCGCCCAGTTGTGCAAGGCTGGCGTTCTGCATGGCGGGCTACTCGATGACCTTGGGGACGAGGTACAGGCCCTGCTCCACCTGCGGGGCGACGGCCTGGAAGGCCTCGCGCTGGTTGGCTTCGGTCACCACGTCCTCGCGCAGGCGCTGGGTGAGGTCCTGGGAATGGGACATGGGCGCGACGTTTTCGGTGTCCACGGCCTGCATTTCCGCGATCAGCCCGAAGATGCCGTTCAGCTGGGCGAGGGTGGCGTCGATTTCGGTCTCGGACATGGCCAGACGGGCCAACTGGGCCACTTTTCTGATGTCGTTGGTATTAAGTGACATGGGGGTGAATACTTTATTGAAGCGAGCGTAATAGGGTATCATAAAAGGGTTTTGGCGGCGTGCGCCTCTGAACACGACGGCATTCCCACGGCTTGGGCTTAAATTCACACGGTAGACTTCACGGCGGACTTCGATGAGCGGAATCAAGGACAATTTTTTGGGGCTATTCGGCGGTTATTTTTCCAACGACCTGGCAATTGACCTGGGCACCGCGAATACGCTGATCTGGGCGCGCGGTCACGGCCTGGTGCTGAACGAGCCCTCGGTGGTTGCGGTGCGCCAGGAAGGCGGCCCCAACGGCAAGAAAGTGATCGAGCAGGTGGGCATGGCAGCGAAGGTGATGCTGGGCCGCACCCCGGGCAATATCACCGCGATCCGCCCGATGAAGGACGGCGTGATTGCCGACTTCACCATCACTGAGCAGATGCTCAAGCATTTCATCAAGAAGGTGCACAAGTCCAGCATCTTCGCGCCCAGCCCGCGCATCGTGATCTGCGTGCCCTGCGGCTCGACTCAGGTGGAAAAGCGCGCCATCCGTGAATCCGCGTTCAGCGCCGGCGCGCGCCGCGTGGAGCTGATCGAGGAGCCGATGGCGGCCGCCATCGGCGCCGACCTGCCGGTGGAAGAGGCGACCGGCTCCATGGTGGTGGACATCGGGGGCGGCACGACCGAGGTGGGCGTGATTTCGCTGGGCGGCATGGTGTACGCCGGCTCGGTGCGCGTCGGCGGCGACAAGCTGGACGAGGCAATCATCAATTACATCCGCCGCAACTACGGCATGCTGATCGGCGAGACCACCGCCGAGGAGCTGAAGAAGCAAATCGGCTCCGCCTTCCCCGGCAGCGAGGTGCGCGAGATGGAGGTGAAGGGCCGCAACCTGGCCGAGGGCGTGCCGCGCAGCTTCACGATTTCCAGCAACGAGATCCTCGAGGCGCTTACCGACCCGCTCAACAGCATCGTGAGCGCGGTGAAATCGGCGCTGGAACAAACGCCGCCCGAGCTCGGCGCCGACATCGCCGACAAGGGCATGGTGCTCACCGGCGGCGGCGCGCTGCTGCGCGACATGGATCGCCTGCTGATGGAAGAAACCGGCCTGCCGGTGATCCTCGCCGACGATCCGCTCACCTGTGTGGTGCGCGGTTCCGGCCGGGCGCTGGAACACATGGACGACCTGCGCACCGTTTTCACCAACGATTGATTCTAGTCGCCAACGACAGAGTATCGCGGGCGATTGATTTTTGCGGGTCAGGCCCGCGCATTGGATGGATCATACCAGTTCAGTAAAGTTTTTTAACCGGGGCCCCAGTCCTGTCGTCAGGTTGGTGTTCTTTACGCTGCTGTCCCTGCTGCTGCTGGTCGTCGATTCGCGCCACCAGTATCTGGAGTCCACCCGCAACGTGCTTTCCACGGTCATCTATCCGCTGCAGCGCCTGACGGCGCTGCCGCCCATCCTGTGGCGCGGCGCGGATGACTTCTTTACCTCGCATGCGAGGCTGGAAAGCGACAACAGCACGCTGCGCATGCAGCACTCTGAGGATGGGGCGCGGCTGGTGAAGCTGGAAGGCCTTGAAGCCGAAAACACGCTGCTGCGCAACATGCTGGGGATGCGCCAGCGCCTGGATTTGCCGATGAAGGTGGCCGAGGTGCTGTATACCGAGCGCGACCCGTCGCGCCACATGGTGCTGGTCAATCTGGGACAGGCCGATGTGCAGCCCGGCGAGGCTGTGCTCGACAGCACCGGGCTGGTAGGCCAGGTCACCCGCGTGCATCCCATGCTTTCCGAAGTGACGCTGATCACCGACAAGGACCGCGAGGTGCCGGTGCAGGTCGTGCGCAACGGGCTGCGGATGATCGTTTTCGGGTCGGGCAAGTCCAACGAACTCGAACTGCGCTATGCACCGATCAACGCCGATCTCAAGGAAGGCGACGTGCTGGAGACTTCGGGGCTTGGCGGCACCTACCCGCCGGGCCTGCCCGTAGCCAGGGTCACGCATATCGAACGCGACCCGGTATATGCCTTTGCGCACGTGCAGTGCGAGCCGGTCACCGGCGTGAACAGCCAGCACTGGCTGTTCATCCTCGCCGGCTTGCAGAAGCTGCCGCCGCGCCCGGGCGAGGGCGAGGAGGGTTCGCACGGGAAGGCGCACAAGCCCGCAAGGAGCGCGCGATGAACATGATGCTGCAAAAGGACCGCGAGTTCATGCTGCCGGCGCGGCCGGCCTTCATCGCCGCCAGTTTTCTCGTCGCGCTGATCTTCAACGGGCTGCCATGGAGCGGCATGTGGCTGGCATTGCGCCCGGACATGGTCGCGCTGGTGCTGCTGTACTGGTGTACGCACAAGCCCTACCGCATCGGCATCGGCTTCGCGTGGATAATAGGCATCCTCGCCGACGTCGCCGACGCCAGCCTGTTCGGCCAGCATGCGCTGGCCTACACCCTGCTCGCCTTCGGCGGCATCGTGCTGCACCGCCGGGTGCAGATGTTCAATCTGCGGCAACAGACCTTCCAGGTGTTCCTGCTGCTGCTCGCAGCCTATGCCGCCTACGCCGGGGTGCACTGGGTGATTCAGGGCCGCTTTGCCTGGGGCTATATGCTGGGCAGCGTGACCTCCGCCCTGTGCTGGGCGCCGATGACGCTGCTGCTGCAAGCCCTGCGGCATCCACGGGGCGGCTCCGAGCGCCAATGAATCATCCCACCGAACTCCGCAATCACCAGCGCGAAATCCACGTTTTCCAGACGCGGCTCCTGATCAGCGTGGGGTTCGTGCTGCTGCTGCTGACCGTGCTGCTGGCGCGTTTTTTTTGGCTCCAGGTGATTCGCCAGAGCCATTTCCAGACCATGGCGGAGAACAACCGCATCGCCCTGGTGCCGATCCCGCCCAACCGCGGCGAGATTCTGGACCGAAACGGTGTCGTCCTCGCGCGCAACTACGCCGGCTACACGCTGGAGATCGACCCCAAGAGAGTTGCGAATCTGGACAAAACCATCGCTGAGCTGTCCACGCTGGTCGCAATCACGCCCAAGGACAGGCGCATCTTCAACCGCCTGCTGGCGGAAAGCCACAATTTCGTCAGCCTGCCCATACGCAACCGCCTGACCGATGAGGAAGCCGCACGTTTCGCCGGCCAGCAATACCGCTTTCCGGGCGTGCAGATCAAGGCGCGGCTGTTCCGCGAATACCCGTTCCGCGAAACTGCGTCGCACTTGATCGGATATATCGGGCGGATCAACGAGCAGGACTTGCAGCGCCTCTCCAGCAGCGGCGACGACGCGAACTACCGCGGGTCGGACTATATCGGCAAAGCCGGCATCGAGGCGCACTACGAACGGGAACTGCACGGCAAGACCGGCTTCGAGCAGGTGGAAGTGGACGCCGGCGGCCAGGGTATACGCACGCTCGCGCGCACACCGCCGGCGTCCGGATATAACCTGGTGCTGACGCTGGATGCCAAGCTGCAGGAAGTCGCGGAACACGCCTTCGGCGATTATCGCGGCGCGCTGGTCGCCATCGACCCCAACAACGGTGAAGTGCTCGCCTTCGTCAGCAAGCCGGGCTACGATCCCAATCTGTTCGTGGACGGGATCGACAGCGAGACCTGGGATGAACTCAGCAATTCCCCCGACGTGCCGCTGAACAACCGCATTCTGCGCGGGCAGTATCCTTCCGGCTCGACCATCAAGCCATTCATGGCGCTGGCCGGGCTGTTCTACGGCGTACGCACGCCGCAGACGACCATCCACGACCCGGGCTATTTCACGCTCGCTGGCAGCCCGCATCACTATCGCGACTGGAAGGTCGGTGGCCACGGTACCGTGAACCTGTTCAAGGCCATCCAGGTTTCCTGCGACACGTACTTCTACGGGCTCGCCACCGAGCTGGGCGTAGACCGCATCCACGCCTATCTTTCCAGATTCGGCTTCGGGCAGAAGACCGGGATAGACCTCGACGGCGAGTTGCCCGGCCTGCTGCCCTCCGAGCAATGGAAGCGGACGCGCTACCATGAAAAATGGTTCGGAGGCGACACCGTGTCCGTTGGCATCGGGCAGGGCTTTCTGCTGGTGACGCCGCTGCAGCTTGCGTACGCCACGGCGACGCTGGCCAACAATGGCCTGGCCTATCGGCCGCACCTGCTGCGGGGGCTCGAAACCGCGGGTCAGCCGGAGGAGCCGGTGCGCCAGCCGCCCCCGCTCGACCTGCACCTCGACCAGGACAATGTGGCGCTGGTAAAGCGCGCAATGGTGGCGGTAACCCACCCAGGGGGCACGGCGGTGGGGGCAAACATCGGCGCGGAGTATGAGATCGCCGGCAAGACCGGCACCGCACAGGTGATCGGTGTGAAGCAGAACGAGAAGTATGTTGCCAGCAAGGTGGCCGAGCGCAACCGCGACCATGCCTGGTTCATCGCTTTCGCGCCGGCCGACAAGCCCAGGCTCGCGCTGGCGGTGCTGGTGGAAAACGGCGGCCATGGCGGCGTCACCGCCGCCCCGATCGCGCGCAAGGTATTCGACTATTATCTGCTGCACAAGCTGTCCGAACCGCTGAAGATGCCCGCGCCGGACAAGGGAGCCCGCGATGATTAGGCAACTCTGGAAGAAGTTTCTGGCGCCGCTCGATCCAGTGATGATGATCGGGCTGGCGCTGCTGGTCTCCATCAGCCTGGTGGTGCTGTATAGCGCCAGCGACGCCAACCTGGCGATGGTGGGAAAACAGGGCGCCAACATCCTGCTGGCGCTGGTCGTGCTATGGCTGGTGGCCAGCATGCCGCTGCACTACCTGCTGCGCAGCGCGGTGCCCATCTATGTGGTGTCGCTGCTGCTGCTGGTCGCGGTAGCGCTGTTCGGCGAAGTCAGCCACGGCGCGCGGCGCTGGCTGCACCTGGGCTTTGCCAACATCCAGCCCTCGGAATTGATGAAAATCGGGCTGCCGCTGATGATGGCATGGTACTTCGAAAAGCACGAGGCCACGCTCACGCTCAAGAATTACATCATTGCCGCCGTGCTGCTGGCGATACCGGTCGGGCTGATCGTGCGCCAGCCCGACCTGGGCACGGCAATCCTGATTTCGGCCAGCGGCTTCTACGTGCTGTTTCTCGCCGGCCTGTCTTGGCGCGTGATGGGGCTGGCCCTGGTGGCGGCCCTGGCGGCGGCGAAGCCCATCTGGTCCATGCTGCACGATTACCAGAAGCAGCGGATATTGATCATGCTCGATCCGACCCAGGACATTCTGGGCAAGGGCTATCACACTTGGCAGGGCATGATCGCGGTGGGCTCGGGCGGCATCCTCGGCAAGGGCTACATGCACGGCTCGCAGACCCACCTGAACTTCCTGCCGGAACGCACCACGGATTTCATCTTCGCGGTGTTTTCCGAGGAATTTGGTTTCATCGGCGCACTGGTACTGCTGGGCCTGTACCTGTTCGTGATTGCGCGCGGCCTCGTGATCACGGCGGAAGCGTCGACCTATTTCACGCGTCTGCTCGCAGGCAGCATCACACTGACTTTTTTCACCTATGCCTTCGTGAACATGGGCATGGTCACCGGCATACTCCCGGTGGTGGGCGTGCCGTTGCCCCTGATCAGCTACGGCGGAACTTCGATGCTGACGCTGGCGCTCGGTTTCGGCATACTGATGAGCATCCATACGCACAAACAACTCGTGAAGACCTGAGGACGCGGAGATGAGACTACAGACCGGATTAATCCTGTGCACCGCCCTGCTGCTCGCGGCCTGCGGCACCAGCCCGCCGCGCGGCAGCGGGTCCGGGGGCTATCTGCCCGGCGACGGGCCCGGTACGGCGGATGCCGCCAGGCTGGCAGCGGTGCCGGACGCCGTGCCACGCGAAGAGCCGCTGCATCGCTATGCCAACCGGCCCTACGACGCGCTGGGCGTGCACTATGTACCGATGGCCGCACCCGGCAACTACCGGCAACGCGGCATCGCCTCGTGGTACGGCAAGAAGTTCCACGGCCAGCGCACGTCCAGCGGCGAGGTGTACGACATGTATGGCATGACCGCGGCCTCGAAGATCCTGCCCATCCCCAGCTATGCCCGCGTAACCAATCTTGCCAACGGCCGCTCGGTGATCGTCCGGGTGAACGACCGTGGGCCGTTCGTGGCGGACCGCATCATGGATCTATCGTACGCCGCGGCCTACAAACTGGGCATGCTGACCGCGGGCAAGGCGGAAGTCGAGGTGCAGAGCCTGGTGCCGGGGCAGGACGTGCCTGCCGCGCATCCATTGGCGGCGGATACGGTGAGCGTCGAGTCCCTGCCGCCCGCGCTGCATGCGGCGTCCGCACCCGCGCCAGTGGGGCAATTGGCTGAGTCGGCGCAGTTGGCGTCCGCCCGGCCCCCCGCGCCGGTGCAGCCAGCCGCCCCGGTGCAAGCCCGGGCGGAGAACGCAGGATATGGCAGGACCGGGGTGTTTCTGCAATTGGGATCCTTCCGCTCCACGCGTGGCGCGGAGCAATTCCTGGCGCGGATGCGCAGCAGACTCAGCGACGTGGGCAAGGGACTCAGCCTGTTGCGCAGCGGCGGCCTGACGCGCGTCCACCTCGGACCCTACCGCAGCGAGAACGAGGCACGCGCCGCGGCGGACGCGCTGACCTCGCGCCTGGGTTTCAAGCCGTTTGTGAGTACGCGCTGAGGCGGCATATAATGGCCGCGCCAGGGGAGAGTTGACTTTGGCTGGCTGGGACAGCGCGGATGCCAAGTTGGGCCCGCAATTACGACAAAAAGTCCCGGTGCAGCGTTTCAGCAGATAAAGGGGGTAGCGATGTTTTGCACAAATTGTGGCGCGGCCAATCCGGACGACGCGCAGTTCTGCACGGCCTGCAAAAAGCCGTTGAATGCCGTGTGGCAGTCGCCCAGAAGCGAGCTGGTTTCCGCCGCGGGCGGCGAGGAAGAAATCGTCTACGCCGGTTTCTGGGAGCGTTTTGCGGCGTTGATTCTGGACAGCCTCTTGCTGTTCATCGGCTGGGTGGGCCTGGCTTTCCTGCTCGGCATCGTCATCGGCGTTGCCAGCTTCAGCAGAAATCCCGGGGAACTGCAAAAGCTCATGCCTGTAGGCATAATCGGATTCTACGGGGTGATATTTCTGCTGTTCGGGGCCTATTTCGTGCTGATGGAGTCCGGCGAGCGCGGCGCGACGCTGGGCAAGCGGGCGCTCAAGCTGCGGGTTGTCGACGGCAACGGGCAGCGCATCAGCAAGGGACGCGCGCTGGGGCGCTTCTTTGCCCACTTCCTGTCGGGCATCACGCTCTACATTGGCTACCTGATCCAGCCTTTCACCGAGCGCAAGCAGGCGCTGCACGATATGGTGGCAGGTACGCTGGTGGTCAAGACGGACAAAAGCAGCAACAGCATGGTGCTCGTGCTCTCGATCATCGGCGGCCTTGTCGCCGTTTCCGCCGGCATCGGCGTGCTGGCCGCTGTGACGATACCCGCCTATCAGGGATATGTCGTCAGGGCGAAGCTGGTCAAGGCCGAGGTCGTTGGCCGGATGGCGGCCCATGCGGTGCAAGACTATGCGGCGAAGACGGGCAAAGTCCCGGCAAGCCTCAGCGAAACCGGCGTCCAGCTTCCCGCGTTGCCCGGTGCATCTGCGATAAATGTGAGTCCCGACAGCGGCGAAGTCCAGGTCGTGCTCAACAGCAGCGTGGGCGCGAGGATCGCCGGGAAGGCGCTGGTATTCGATCCATCGCGCGGCTCGAATGGGCAGATCGTATGGAAGTGCAGCGGCCCCGGCATCCCGTCCCGGATGCTGCCGCCCGATTGCCGCTGACCCCGGCCGGTTAGGTGCTCCCGCTTGGGCAGCCTAGGCTGCCCGACCGCCGCTCACCCGGTCCGCCCCTGCAAGATCAGGCGCTGTCAACACCGCTTCCATCCCTTGCCGGTTCAGTATTTCCCGCACCGCCGGTCCCTGGTCGTAACCGTGCTCCAGCAGCAGCCAGCCGCCGTGTGCCAGGTGCGCGCGGGCGCCGGCCGCAATGCGGCGGATGTCGTCCAGCCCGTCTGCGCCGGAAGCCAGGGCAGAGACCGGTTCGAAGCGCAGATCGCCCTGGTTCAGGTGCGGGTCGCCCGCCACAACGTAGGGCGGGTTGGAGACAATGAGTTCGAAATGCTCGTCCACCAGCGGCGCATACCAGTTGCCGTGCAGGAAGCGCACATTTCCAATCTGCAGCCGCGCCGCGTTCTCGCGTGCCACCTTCAACGCAGCCGCCGAGGCATCCACCGCGACCACTTCGATCTTGGGACGCGCATGCGCGATGGACAGGGCGATTGCGCCGCTGCCCGCACCGAGGTCGAGCACGCGGCAGGTTGCGGCCGGCACGATGCGTTCCAGCGCCAGTTCCACAAGCAGCTCGGTTTCGGGGCGCGGAATCAGCGTGGCGGGCGTCACCTTGAGTGTCAGCCCATAGAATTCACGTTCTCCCAGGATGTAGGCAACGGGCTCGCCGCCAAGGCGGCGCGCAAGCAGCGCAGCGTAGATGGCGTATCGATCCGGATCGGGCGCTTCGTCGCCATGTGCCAGCAGCCAGGCGCGTGGATTCTTTAGCGCATGTTGCAGCAGGTACTGCGCCTCCAGACGGGCGCTTGCGGAATCGAGCTGCAGCGCCGCGGCCAGCCTTGCGGCATCCTCGCTCAATAGTTGCTGTATGGTGCTCGGCATACGGTTATTCCAGCCCGATTTGGAAAGTGAGACAAGGCGGCAACAAGCGAGCGACGATGATAGTGCAAGACACAGCGGGGAGCGAGCGCGGGGGCCGACGCAGCATCACCGGTGAAACGGGGCGGAAATCAATTTTCCTCGGCCAGCGCCGCCAACTGCTCCGCCTGGTGCTCGGCCATCAGCGCCGCGGTCAACTCCGAGATGTCGCCGTCCATGATGGCGTCCATCTTGTACAGGGTGAGGTTGATGCGGTGGTCGGTGACGCGGCCCTGCGGGAAATTATAGGTGCGGATGCGCTCGGAACGGTCGCCGCTGCCCACCAGGGATTTGCGCTCCGCGGCGATCTTGCTGTGCGCATCGCGCTCCTGCTTGTCCTTGATGCGCGCGGCCAGCACGCGCATGGCCTGTGCCTTGTTCTGGTGCTGGGAGCGGCCGTCCTGGCATTCCACCACGGTGCCGGTGGGCAGATGGGTGATGCGCACGGCGGAATCGGTCTTGTTGATGTGCTGGCCGCCGGCGCCCGACGCGCGAAAGGTGTCGATGCGCAGGTCGGCGGGATTGAGCACCACATCGGCGACCTCGTCGGCCTCGGGCAGCACGGCCACGGTGCAGGCCGAGGTGTGGATGCGGCCCTGCGTCTCGGTGGCGGGCACGCGCTGCACGCGATGGGCGCCGGATTCGAACTTGAGCACGGAATAGGCACCGTGGCCGATGACGCGCGCGATGATTTCCTTGTAGCCGCCGACCTCGCCCGGGCTTTCCGAGATGACCTCGACCTGCCAGCGGCTGCGCTCGGCAAAGCGGCTGTACATGCGGAACAGATCGCCCGCGAACAGCGCGGCCTCGTCGCCGCCGGTGCCCGCGCGCACCTCGAGAATGACGTTGCGCTCGTCGTTCGGATCCTTGGGCAGCAGCAGCTTTTGCAGCTCGGTCTCCAGCTGCTCCATGCGCGCCTTGCCGGATTTCACTTCGTCTTCGGCGAACGCGCGCATGTCGGGGTCGGCCAGCATCTCGTTGGCAGCCGCAATGTCCGCCACGCAGGCCTCCCAGGCGTGGAAGTGGTCGACCACCGGCTCGATGTCGGCGCGTTCACGGTTGAGCTTGCGGAAGGCGTCCATGTCGCGCGTGGCCTCCTCGCTGCTCAAAAGATGGTTGACCTCGTCCAGGCGCGCAGCGAGCTGGGCGAGCTTGGCGCTGATGCTGGGTTTCATTCGGGAGTATGCAGGTGGTACAGGCGCTGGATGGCGTCGAGCAGCTCGCTGCGCTCGTCGGCCTGCATCTGGTTCAGGGCATGGGTGGGCGCGTGCAGGAATTTGTTGGTCAGGCCGTTGGAAAGCGCTTCCAGCACCTTCTCGGCGGGCTCGCCCCGGGCCAGCAGGC
Source organism: Gallionellaceae bacterium (assembly GCA_035260545.1). Classification (GTDB taxonomy): domain Bacteria; phylum Pseudomonadota; class Gammaproteobacteria; order Burkholderiales; family Gallionellaceae; genus DATDDB01. The sequence goes on from DATFUZ010000024.1 coordinate 82,655, forward strand.
GCAGGGCTTTTTCCAGTTCGTTGCGGCGCTGGCGGTCGGCCTGGTCGCGCAGGGCGCGGATGGTGGGCACGGCCTCGCGCGACTGCAGCCAGTGCACGAAATTCGACACGCCGGCGTCGATGATGACTTCCGCCTGCTTCACCGCGTTCTGGCGCGCGTCCAGACCGTCGCGCACCACTTCGCCGAGATCGTCCACGGTGTAGAGGAAAACGTCGTTCAGCTCGGCCACTTCCGCCTCCACGTCGCGCGGCACGGCGAGATCCACCACGAACAGCGGGCGGTGCTTGCGCGCCTTGAGCGCGCGCTCCAGCATACCTTTGCCCAGGATGGGCAGGGGGCTGGCGGTGCAGGTCACGATGATATCGTGGTGCGCAAGCTGGTCGGGCAGCTCGGCCAGGGTGAGCGCGTTGCCGTTGATGCGCCGCGCCAGCACCTGGGCGCGCTCCAGCGTGCGGTTGGCCACGGTGATCTGCTTCGGGTTCTTGGCGGCGAAATGCACGGCGTTGAGCTCTATCATCTCGCCCGCGCCGATGAACAGCACGTTCTGCTCGGCGATGCTGGGGAAAATGCGCTCGGACAGCTTGACCGCGGCAGCGGCCATGGAAACCAGGTTCGCCCCGATCTCGGTCTGCGACCGTACATCCTTGGCCACCGAGAACGTGCGCTGAAACAGTTTGTGCAGCATGAACCCCAGGGTGCCTGCCTGCTCGGCGCTGCGCACGGCCTGCTTCATCTGCCCCAGAATCTGCGGCTCGCCCAGCACCATGGAATCCAGACCGCTGGCTACGCGGAAGGCGTGCTTCACCGCCTGTTCGCGCGGCAGCACGTACAGGTAGGGCTCGATGTCGGTGCGATCCATCTTGTGGTAGCCAGCCAGCCAGTGGATTGCCTGCTCGGCTTCCGCCGAGCTGCAATACACCTCGGTGCGATTGCAGGTGGACAGGATGGTCGCTTCCTTCGCCGCACCATGATCCACCAGGTCGCGCAGCGCCGGCTCCATGGCCTCCGCATTGAATGCGATCTGCTCGCGCACGTTCAGCGGAGCGGTCTGATGGTTGATGCCAAAAGCGAATAACTGCATGTTTCCAGACAAATTAACTCAAATATGTCCAACCGGGGCGTAAATTATAGTTCCAAAGGGGCAGGAATACTATATCTATCGGGAATGACCCCCAACCACGCCTGACAGCCCCTGTGGGGCGGCTTTTTCATTCCATGGCGCGACCTTGAACAGCAGCAGCATACCCGGCAGGGCCAGCGTCGTGCACAGCAAAAAGAATCCCGTCCATCCCAGGGCCTCCACCAGCCAGCCGGTCGTTGCATTGATGAAGGTGCGCGGTACCGCCTCCAGGCTGGTGAACAGCGCGAGCTGGGTGGCGGTGTAGGCGGGGTTGGTGGTGCGCGCCACGTAGGCGACGAAGGCTGCGGTGCCCAGGCCCACGCCCAGGGCCTCGAAGCCGACGACCAGCCCGAGCTGGACCAGTTCCGCCGTCCCCATGTGGTCGCGGTGGCCGTGATGCGCGAGCCAGGCAAAGCCCAGGATGGACAGTACCTGCACCACCCCGAACAGCCACAGGGCGCGGTTGATGCCGATGCGCAGCATCCACAAACCACCGGCGATACCGCCGATTAGCGCCATCGAAAGACCGGCATATTTCGCGACCAAGCCGATCTCGGTGAGGCTGTAACCCATTTTGAGGTAGAAGGGCGTGGCCAGCGCAGTACACATGCTGTCGCCCAGCTTGTAGAGGAAAATGAAGGCCAGCACCAGCAGGGCATTACGCCAGCCGTTGCGGGTGAAGAATTCGTGGAAGGGCTCGATCACCGCCTGCCTGAGAGTACGCGGTGGCGCGGCCCGGTGCGGCTCGCTCACCAGCAGAGTCATGGCGATACCGGGCAGCATGAAAAGCGCGGTGATGGTGAACACATAGCCCCAGTCCAGGTGATCCGCGAGTATGAAGGCAAGCGAACCGGGCACCAGGCTGGAGAAACGGTATGCCGTCACGTGCACCGAGTTGCCCAAGCCCAGTTCGGCATCACTCAGCAGTTCGCGGCGGTAGGCGTCGAGTGCGATGTCCTGGGTCGCGGAGAGCAGGGCGATCGTGAAATACATCAGGGTGACCGGTTGCAGGACGAACGCAGACAGCGAGGCCAGGTCAAATACCGGGATATGCAGCAGCCCGGACAAGAACGGCTCCCATACCACCTTGGGCGGGACGAGATGGCCTATCGGCAAATGGCCGCAGACGCCGATGGCGACCAGCAGGCCGATCTGGGTGGCGAGCATCCAGCCGCGGCGGCGGCCCAGACCCGGCAGGGCAAAGCGATCCAGCAGCGGCGACCACAGGAATTTCCAGGTGTAGGGGAAAGCAAACACTCCCAGCGCGGCGATACTGACGAGGTCCACATGGTTCTTCGTCAGCCAGGCCTGCACCAGGCTGAGCAGCAGGAACAGCGGCATGCCGGAGGAGAACCCGGTGAACACGCAGATCAGCATGTTCCGGCTGAATAGCTGCCGCCACACCCCCCGGGTCATGCGCGGCGGAAGCGGTATGCCGCCATGCCGCCCAGCAGATTGGGCAGCAGGCTGACCTCACGGCCATGAGTCATCACGCGGCGGTCGAGGATACGCACCTGGTGCCGGGCGCAGAACGCCTCGAAGTCGTGCAGGGTGCAGAGGTGGACGTTGGGCGTGTCGTACCACTGGTAGGGCAGGTCTTCGGACACCGGCATGTTGCCCTTGAAAATCTGCAGGCGATTGCGCCAGTAACCGAAATTGGGGAAGCTGACGATGCCCTCGCGCCCCACGCGCAGCATCTCGCGCACCAGCGCCTCGGTGTAGCGCGTGGCCTGCAGGGTCTGCGACAGGATGACGAAGTCGAAGGACTGGGTCTCGAAGCCGGAAAGGCCGGAATCGAAGTCGCCCTGGATCACGTTCACGCCGTTGCGCAGCGCGGCAACGATGTTTTCGTCGCTGATCTCCACGCCATAGCCGCGCACCTTGCGCGTCTCCGTCAGGTAGCGCAGCAGGCTGCCGTCGGCGCAGCCGAGATCGAGCACGGCCGCACCCTCGGGTATCCAGGCGGCGATGGCGGCAAAGTCGGGGCGGTTGGCGGCGAGAATTTCCGGATCGTGGTTCATGCCGGCCCCTCCCCTGCAAGTTCCGCGGCGATGCGGTCCATGTAGGCGCGCATCACGTCATGGTAATGCGCATGGCGCATCAGGAAGGAATCGTGGCCGTGGGTGGAGGTAATCTCGGCATAGCTGGCATTGAGCCGGTTATGCAGCAGGGCCTGCACGATCTCGCGCGAACGGTCGGGCGCAAAGCGCCAGTCGGAAGTAAACGACACCACCAGGAAGTCGGCGCGCGCGGCGGCAAAGGCGCGGTCCAGGTCTCCGTCGAAGGCGCGGGCGGGATCGAAATAGTCCAGCGCCTTGGTCATCAGCAGATAGGTGTTGGCGTCGAACAGGTTGGCGAACTTGTCGCCCTGGTAGCGCAAGTAGGACTCGATCTCGAACTCGATGTCGTAGGTGTAGCCCAGCTTCCCCGCCCGCAGGCTGCGGCCGAATTTATCGGCCATGGCGTTGTCCGAAAGATAGGTGATGTGGCCCAGCATGCGCGCCAGCCGCAGGCCGCGCTTGGGCACCACGTTGTGCTCGTAAAAGTTGCCGCCGTGGAAATCCGGGTCGGTGAGGATGGCGTTGCGCGCCACGTCGTTGAAGGCGATGTTCTCCGCCGTCAGGTGCGGCGCGGTCGCGATCGCCAGCACGTGGCGCACGCGCTCGGGATAAGCGAGCGCCCACTGCAGCGCCTGCATGCCGCCCAGGCTGCCGCCTATGATGGCGGCGAACTGGCGGATGCCCAGGCGGTCGGCCAGCAGGGCCTGGCTCTCCACCCAGTCGTCCACGGTCACCACGGGAAAATCGGCGCCGTAGGGCTTGCCGCTCTGGGGATTGAGGCTGGAAGGCCCGGTGGAACCATGGCAGCCGCCGAGGTTGTTGAGGCCGATGACAAAGAACTTGTTGGTGTCCACCGGCTTGCCGGGGCCTATCATGTTGTCCCACCAGCCCACGCTCTTGGGGTCGCCGGCATAATGGCCGGCCACGTGATGGTGGCCGGAAAGCGCATGGCAAACCAGGATGGCGTTGGACTTGTCCGCGTTCAGCGTGCCGTAGGTCTCGTACACCAGTTCGAAGCGCGGCAACACCGCCCCGCTCCGGAAGGTGAACGGCGCCTCGAATGCCGCCTTCTGCGCCTCTACGATGCCTACCGAGGCCTCCGCGTTTGCCACTTGTGCCACTCCCGTTGCTCCAAAACAAAAACCCGCTCGGCTTTAGGCTAGAGCGGGTGATATATCGCTTTAGCTGGTATGTTTAACGTGCCCCGCAAGCTGAGCTCAAATCGGCACGGTAGGGAGTTTCCCCGTTTTGACGAAGACTGTCAATCTTCCCGCCGGAATGGGCCCAGGCCGGAAATCGCCTTGGCGCCCTCACCCGGTGAATCGGGACAACTGCCTGTCATGCAGACGGGGCAAGACGATGATCGCGACCAGCGAACCGATCAGGCACATCAGCATGTCGGTCTGCGTGTCCCACACATAGCCCTGGGTGCCGAGGAAGGCCTCAGTATCGGCCGGATTGGATAGCGAGGCCGCCCATTCGAGAATTTCGTACAGCGCCGAGAACGCCAATGGCACGCACACCGACATGAAAGCCAGCCAGCCCCCGCGCTTCACCGGCGAGGTGCGCACCAGCACCTCGCGCACATAGATCGCCGGGCCGAAGCCCTGCATGAAATGGCCGATCTTGTCGTAGTTGTTGCGCGTCCAGCCGAACCAGTCTTCCATCCAGAAACCCAGCGGCACCTTGGCGTAGGAATAGTGGCCGCCCAGCATCAGGATCATGGCGTGGATGGCGATCAGCGTATAGGCGAGCGACGTCAGCGGAAAGCGCTGGTAGGTGAACAGCAAGACGGGCAGCGCGACCATGAACGGCAGCGTCTCCAGCACCCAGGTGAGCCGCGTGTCCTGGACGTTGATGCCGGACCAGGTCCAGAACGCCAGGGTGACGGCCAGCAGGATGAGCGGGTATTTCGAGCCTGTCATCGCGGAGCTGACGGATTATCCCGCATTCAACCGGTCCAGCAGTTCCCGTATCTTCATCGGGTCGTCCGCGCGCAGGATCTTCTGCGTGAGGGTGTTGATCTCGGGCAGGCTGGTGGTGAGCACGCGCTGCTTGACGCTGAGCAGTTGCGAGGGATGCATGGAGAACTGGCGCAGGCCGAAGCCCAGCAGCAAGCGGGTGTAATCCAGTTCACCGGCCATTTCGCCGCACACCGAGATGGGTATGCCGGCCTTGTTTGCGCCGCCGATGATGTGGGCGAGCAGTTGCAGCACGGCCGGGTGCAGCGGATCGTAGAGGTGGGCGACTTCCTCGTCGGTGCGGTCTATGGCCAGGGTGTACTGGATGAGGTCGTTGGTGCCGATGGAGAGGAAGTCGAGCTTCTTGGTGAACGCGCTCAGCGCGAGCGCCGCGGCCGGGATCTCGATCATGCCGCCGACGGGGATGTTGCGGTTGTAGGGGATGCCCTCGGTATCCAGTTCGTGCTTGATGTTGGCGAGAAAATTCAGGGTCTGGTTGATCTCGGACACGCTGCACAGCATGGGCACAAGAATTTTCACGTTGCCGTAGTGCGAGGCGCGCAGCAGGGCGCGCAACTGGGTGCGGAACAGGCCGGGCTCGGCCAGCGACAGGCGGATGGCGCGCAAGCCCAGCGCGGGGTTGCTGGCCACGCGCTTGGCGCCGGAGAGCTGCTTGTCGGCGCCGAGGTCGAAGGTACGGATGGTGACGGGCAGGCCTTTCATGCCTTCGGCCACGGCGCGGTAGGCCTCGAACTGCTCTTCCTCGTCCGGCAGGTCGGAGCGGTTGAGGAACAGGAATTCGCTGCGGAACAGGCCAATGCCGGTCGCGCCGTTCTTCTTCACTTCGCCCAGGTCCTGCGGCAACTCGATGTTGGCGTGCAACTCGATGATCTCGCCGTCGAGGGTGTTGGCGCGCGTGGCGCGCAGGCGGCGCAGCTTTTGCCGCTCCAGCTCGATCTGGCTCTGGCGCAGGCGGTATTCGGCGAGAATATGCTTGTCCGGGTTGACGATGATGACGCCCTGCCCGCCGTCCACGATGATGGGGTCGTTCTCGTGCAGCAGTTCGCGCGCATGGTGCAGGCCGACCACGCAAGGGGTATTAAGGCCGCGCGCAATGATGGCGGTGTGCGAGGTGGCGCCGCCGAGGTCGGTGATGAAGCCGGCGAATTGCTGGGGCTTGAGCTGGATGAGGTCGGCGGGGCTGAGATCGTGCGCGACCAGGATCATGTTGCCGTCGTGGTCAGGCACCGGGGGCACATGGCCGGGGTGGCCGATCAGCGATTTCAGGATGCGCTCGCCCACCTGCACCACATCGGATTTGCGCTCGCGCAGGTAGGGATCCTCGAAGGCGTCGAAGTGCGCTGCGAGGTCGTCGAGCTGCACCTTGAGCGCCCAATCGGCATTGCAGTGCTCGCGCTCTATCATCTCGCGCGGCGCCTGGCTGATGTGCTCGTCGTTGAGGATCATCAGGTGCAGGTCGAGGAAGGCGGCGAATTCGTCCCCGCCGGCCATGTTGACCGGGCCTTTGGCGTAGAGTCCAGTGAGCTCCTGGCGGGTGGCTTCCAGCGCGGCCTCGAAGCGCACCAGTTCGTCCGCCACGCGTTCCGGCGGCAGCACGTAGTGCGCCACCTCCAGGGTGGTGTGCGAGACCAGGTGGGCGTAGCCGATGGCGATGCCGCTGGAGACTGGAATACCATGCAGGCTGAAGCTCATCATTCCCTCCAATTAAGCTGCTGCGCGGCCAATCCGCTGTGTCGCGTGCTCGCTCGCACCGCGCCTACCCGCGCGGCATGTCTTGGCGCTCGCTGTGCCGCTCCTTGCATTCTGGCCTGCTCGCGACGGTTCCTGGAGGGAAGCATTTATTCGCCTTCCCCGAAAAAATCGTCGATCAGCGCCTGGATGGCATCCATGGCTTCCTGTTCCTTCTCGCCGCTGGTTTCCACCGAAATGGTGGCGCCCTTGGCTGCGGCCAGCATCATGACGCCCATGATGCTCTTGGCGTTGATGCGCCGGCCATTGCGCGCCAGCCACACCTCGCAGGGAAACTGCGACGCGAGCTGGGAAAGCTTGGCCGAGGCGCGCGCATGCAGCCCCAGCTTGTTCTTGATCAGCATCTCACTTTGCAGCATGGCAGCTTTCCGGACTGTCGTGGGTGATGGAGACGATGCAATCGCGGCCGCCGTCCAGTGCGATCTGCACCAGCTCGTGCAACGGCTTGTCGGCATTGGTGATGACACGCAGCAGCATGGGCAGGTTGACGCCTGCGACGCCCGCGACGTTGGGCAGTTCGCACAGGCGCGCGGCGATGTTGGAAGGCGTGGCGCCGAACATGTCGGCCAGCAGCAGCACGCCGTCGCCCCGATCCAGGTGGGCGACGACCTGGCGCCCTTCCTTTTCCAGACGCTCGGTATTGTCGGAGGCGTGCACCGACAACACCATGACGTTGGCGGGCGCGGCGCCGAATACGTGGCGCGCACAGTCCACCAGGGCGTCGCCCAGCGTGTTATGGGTCACAAGCATTATTCCAGTCACTTCAAAATACTCCCGGCAAATATGCCAGCGCGATCAGGGCGGCCAGCAGGGTGATTATTCCGTATTTCACGAATGCGCGCACAAAACGCGCGTTTGCGGCATCGGCGCGCAGTTCCTCGTCGATCTGCGCGCGCAGCGCCCTCAGCGCGTGCTGCCCGAGGGTGCGCTGGATGTTGCGCCGTATCCGTTCCTCATCGGGTTCAGCGATGCTCATGGTTCGACCTCTGTAACCGTGTTCTTATCCGTGAATTGCAGCTTTTTCCGCATATCCGGGGTGAGGTGCACGTGGCCGTCGCCATCCACCAGCAGGGCTTCATCCAGGCCCACGGTGCGCGCCGCCTGCCGCCAGCCGCGCACGCCGGAGATGAACAGGGGCTTGGAATCCGCATCCGATAGCACCCCCGCCCGCGCCCCGCGGGTAATAATAGTGACCGCTTCCACTCCTTGTACCGGCCAGCCTGTGCGGGGATCTATCAGGTGACAGTAGCGCTTGCCCCCCACCTCGAAAAAACGCTGATAATCGCCGGAGGTGCCGATTGCCTCGCCGTCGTGCAGGTCCAGGGTGGCCAGGGGACCGGGCTTGCGCGGATGCTGGATGCCCACCCGCCAGGGGCGGTCGCCGTGCGTGCCCATGGCGAGGATGTTGCCGCCGATGTTGATCAGCGCGTCATGCACCCCCATGCGCTTCAGGATGGCGGCGGCGCGGTCGAGCGCATAGCCCTTGGCATAGCCGCCCAGGTCGATCTGCACCGCCTTGTTGCGGCTGCCGATTTCATCGCCGCTGAAGACGAGGTCGTCCATGCGCGGGTTTTCCCTGACCAGCGCGGCGATCTTTTTCGGGTCCGGCAGCACGGCCTTGAAAGTGTCGGCCTGGAAGCCCCAGGCGTGGATCAGGCGGCCGATGGCGGGGTTGAACAGCCCGCCGGAACGGTCGGAAAGCTGCTTGGCGTCGGACAGGATGGCCACCATCTCCGGCGACACCTGCTTGCGCTGGCCCTGGGCGAAGGCCGTGTTGAGGGCGCTCAGCTCCGAGGGCTTCCAGGCGTGCAGCATGTTGTGCAGGCGCTGGAATTCCTGCATCACTGCAGCGACGGCCTGGCGCGCCTGGGCGTCCGGTTCGCCGTAGACGGTGACCTCGACCAGGGTGCCGAAGACGTAGCCCTGCTCCTGGTACGAGGGCGCTTCCTTGCTGCAGCCGCCCAGCACCAGCGCGGCGGGCAAGAGCAGGCCGGCCAGCAGCAGCTTGGCCGCACGGGACGCGGTAGCCGGGATGCTGCGGACGGCCGTCACGCGGCCATCTCTTCCAGTTCCACGCCGGCGGCCAGCATGGCCAGGCGCGCCACCACGCCGTAGGCGTAGAAGCGGTTGGGTACGTCGTCCGGCGCGCGCGCCGGGTTGGGGAGGGTGCAACTGGCCTCGAAGGCCAGGGGCACGAAGTGCGCACCCGGCGCATTGAGGTTTTCGTCCTTGCCGCGGCCGGTGTGCACGCGGTAGAAGCCGCCCACCACATAACGGTCCATCATGTAGACCACGGGTTCGGCCACGGCCTCGTTGATGCTTTCGAAGGTGTAGACGCCTTCCTGCACCAGCACGTCATGGACCTGCAGGCCCTCTTTCACCACGGCCATCTTGTTGCGCTGGCGGCGGGACAGGCCGCGCACCTCATCGGGGCTTTTCACCGTCATGATGCCCATGCCGTAGGTGCCGGCATCGGCCTTGACGATGACGAAAGGCTCCTGGTCCACGCCGTATTCCGCGTATTTCACGCGAATTTTCTGCAGCACCGACTCCACGCTGTTCACCAGGCAGTCTTCGCCGGTCTGCGCCTGGAAGTCGATCTGGCCGCAGTGGGCAAAATAGGGGTTGATCAGCCAGGGGTCGATGCCGGTCAGTTCGGCGAATTCCCCGGCGACCCGGTCGTAGGCCGCGAAGTGGCGCGACTTGCGGCGCGTGGTCCAGCCGGCTTCCAGCGGGGGCAGCACGGTCTGTTCGAGGTTCTTGATGATCTCGGGGACGCCGCCCGACAGGTCGTTGTTGAGCAGCACCACGCAAGGATCGAAATCGTCCACGCCGAGGCGGTTGCCGGTGCGCACCAGCGGCTCCAGGGTGACGGTGGCGCCGCTGGAAAGTTCGATGGGGGTGGGCGCAGTGATGTCGGGCAGCAAGCTGCCTACGCGCACATTCAGCCCGGCCTGCTTGAGGATGGTGGAGAGCATCACCACGTTCTGCAAGTAGTACTGGTTGCGCGTGTGGCTTTCCGGAACGATCAGCACGCCGCGCGCCTCCGGGCAGATCTTTTCGATCGCGCTCTGCGTGGCCTGCACGCACAAGGGCAGAAAATCCGGGTTCAGGTTGTTGAAGCCGCCGGGAAACAGGTTGGTGTCGACCGGGGCCAGCTTGAAGCCGCTGTTGCGCAAGTCCACCGAAGAATAGAACGGCGGGGTGTGCTCCAGCCATTGCGTGCGCAGCCAGTATTCGATGGCCGGTTGCGCCTCGAGGATGCGCCGTTCGAGGTCCAGCAGCGGGCCGCTGAGGGCCGTGGAGAGATGGGGAACCATGATCCTGTCCGGGTGTGAAAGAACCGGCCTATTTTAGCCGATAGCGGAGTCGGTGGGATGCCCTCCGCGCATAGTGGTAAAATACAGCCCCTTTTAATTTTTGGCCATTTTTCCGATCGTCGGAGAACCACAGCGAGAGCTTGCCGGGCAAGGTGCGCGGCGTGCTCGGACCAGGTTTGCCGGAGATCGCTGGTATCCATGCTTTCTACCGCCAACATCACCATGCAATTCGGGGCCAAGCCCCTGTTCGAGAACGTCTCCGTCAAGTTCGGCGACGGCAACCGCTACGGCCTGATCGGCGCCAACGGCTGCGGCAAATCCACCTTCATGAAGATCCTGGGCGGCGACCTGGAGCAGTCCTCGGGCGAGGTCATGCTCGACAAGGGTGAGCGCCTGGGCAAGCTGCGCCAGGACCAGTTCGGCTATGAGGACAGGCGCGTGCTGGACGTGGTGATGATGGGCCACGGCGAGATGTGGGAGGCGATGAGCGAGCGCGATGCGATCTATGCCAACCCCGATGCGTCCGAAGAAGACTACATGCGCGCAGCCGACCTGGAGGCGACCTTTGCCGAATACGACGGCTATACCGCCGAGGCGCGCGCGGGCGAACTGCTGCTTGGGGTGGGTATCCCGCTGGAGCAGCATACCGGCCTGATGAGCGCGGTGGCGCCCGGTTTCAAGCTGCGGGTGCTGCTGGCGCAGGCGCTGTTTTCCAACCCGGACATCCTGCTGCTGGACGAGCCGACCAACAACCTGGACATCAACACCATCCGCTGGCTGGAGGACGTGCTCAACGCGCGCAACTGCACCATGGTGATCATTTCCCATGACCGCCACTTCCTGAACAGCGTGTGCACTCACATGGCCGACCTGGACTACGGCAAGATCACCGTCTACCCGGGCAATTACGACGACTACATGCTGGCCTCGACGCAGGCGCGCGAGCGCCAGGCAGCGGACAACGCCCGCGCCAAGGAAAAGATCGCCGAGCTCAAGGCCTTCGTGGCGCGCTTCTCGGCCAATGCCTCCAAGGCGCGCCAGGCGACCTCGCGTGCACGCCAGATCGACAAGATCAAGATCGAGGAGTTCAAGCCCTCGAGCCGCCAGTATCCCTTCATCCGCTTCGAGTACGACGACAAGGACAAGTTGCACCGCACGGCGGTGGAAGTGCAGAAGATGGCCAAGGGTTTCGACCGCATGTTGTTCTCGAACGTGAACTTCCGCATTGAGGCGGGCGAGAAGGTGGCCATCATCGGCCCCAACGGCATCGGCAAGACCACGCTGCTGCGCATTCTCGCGGGTGACCTGGAACCCGACACCGGCACGGTGAAATGGGCGGAAAAAGCGAAGGCGGGCTATTACGCGCAGGACCATGCGCACGAGTTTGCCGCCGACAAGACCTTGACCGAGTGGATGACCGACTGGCGCGGCGAGAACGACGACGACCAGGTGGTGCGCGGAACATTGGGCCGCCTGCTGTTCTCCGGTGACGACGTAAAGAAGAAGGTGAAGGTGCTCTCCGGCGGCGAGAAGGGACGCATGATGTTCGGCAAGCTGATGCTGCAGCGCGACAACGTACTGCTGATGGACGAGCCGACCAACCACATGGACATGGAATCAATCGAGGCACTCAATACGGCTCTGCTGGAGTTCAAGGGCACGCTGGTGTTCGTCAGCCACGACCGCGAGTTCGTCAGTTCCCTGGCGACGCGCATCTTCGACCTCAGCGACAAGGGCTTCACTGACTTCCAGGGAACCTATGAAGAGTTGCTGCGTTCCCAGGGTGTGGACGGCTAAGCCCCTCGTCGGGGCGGCCTGACGGGGGACGCGTGGCCAGGACCATAGGCATATTCGATTCCGGCGTCGGCGGACTTTCTGTCTGGCGCCACATCCGCGCTGCCGTGCCCGACGCCCGGCTCATCTACGTGGCCGATTCGGCCCACGCGCCCTACGGCGACAAATCTCCCGCATATATCGAACAACGTTCGCTGGCGATGACCCGCTTCCTGGTGGAGCAGGGGGCGGAAGCGATCGTGATCGCCTGCAATACCGCGACGGCCGCGGCCGCGGCCGCACTGCGCGCGAAATTCGCGCTGCCCATTGTGGGCATGGAACCGGCGGTGAAGCCGGCTGTCGCCGCGACGCGCAGCGGCGTGGTGGGCGTGCTGGCCACGGTGGGCACCCTGGAGAGCGCACGCTTCGCTGCCTTGCTGGACAAATACGCAGGCAGCGTGCGCATCGTCACTCGGGGCTGTCCCGGCCTGGTGGAGCGGGTCGAGCAAGGGGATTTGTCCGGCCCGGACACCCGCGAGCTGCTTGGCGGCTACCTGGCGCCCCTGCTGGCCGAGGGCGCGGACACGGTTATCCTCGGCTGCACGCATTATCCTTTCCTCGCGCCGGTGATCGGCGAACTGGCCGGTCCGGAGGTGACGCTGATCGACACCGGGGCCGCCGTGGCGCGCCAACTGGTGCGGCGGCTGGCGGAGGAATTGCCCCCGTCAGCCGGCGGCGGCGCGGGCGACGCCCTGTTTTTCACCAGCGGCGACCCGGCGACGGCCGCGCGCATCATGGCGATGCTGTGCGGGCAGCCGCTCACGACGGTGCATCCACTGCCCGCGGCATTGCGCTAGGCGCGCGGACGGCGTGCCGGCGCTATGGGGCCGTATGCTATGATGCCAGCGCTGGTTTTGGCGCAGCAAGGCGTCGCACAGACCGGCCTCACAAACCTAACTGGAGCAAAAAAGATGCGGCGTTTCCTCAACGTTTTTGCCCTTGTGCTGGGTATTGCCCTGGCACCCCTGTCACCACTGGGTGCGCGCATGGCGCAAGCGGCGGATATCAGCAAGCACACTATAGAGGCCGTGAGTGCGGCTACTTATGAGGTGGTGATGCTCAAGCCCGCAGAAGGCCATCTCAAGTACGAGCGGCCCCTGCCCATGGATCTTGTTCCGTACACGATACGCAATGACAGCTATTATTCGGTGGGCACGGCCTTTGCCATCGGTCCCAATCAGTGGGTCACCGCAGGCCATGTGTTCGATCTCGGCCACAAGAGCCTGTCCAAGATCTACCGCCTGCGCGATCACGACGGCAAGGTATACGATGTAGACCAGATCCTGAAATACTCCATGCACCGCGATTTCGTGGTGTTTTCGATCAAGAATCCGCCGGAGATCAAGCCGCTCGCGACCAACACCGTGCCGCGCATCAACGAGAAGGTGTATTCGGCCGGCAATGCGCTGGGCGAGGGCGTAGTTTTTCGCGACGGCTTGTTCACCTCGCGCACGCCGGAGGAGGACTATGGCGACTGGAAGTGGATCCGCTTTTCGGCCGCGGCCTCGCCCGGCAATAGCGGCGGGCCGTTGCTGGATACCGACGGCAAGGTGATTGGCGTAATCATCGGCAAGTCCGAGAACGAGAACCTGAATTACGCGCTGCCTATCCAGGAGGTGCTGCAGGCGCCCCGGAATGTGGCCAGCGTGGACGCCCGCATCGTGTACACGATAGACAACATGCCGAACGAATCCGGCACCGGCCGCATCCAGAAGAAATACAAGCTGCCGCAGTCCTATGCGGCGCTCGACGCGGTGATTACCCGCGACCTGGACCAGTTCGGCATGCAGGTGCAGGACAAGTTCCTGGCCGAGCGCAAGGCGCATACCTTTCCCAGCGGCAAGAGCTCGCTGCCGCTGCTTTACTCCGACAGCAGCACGGTGATGCCCGGCCTGATCGCCCGCGGCGACGACGGCCTCTGGGATGCCTACAGTCCGGCCAAGCCGAACAACAGCGAAATCGGGGAGAATGGGGCCTTCTCGTACGGGACGGTGGGGAGTTCGGATTTCTTCCTGTTCCGCAAGCCGGATGGCATGCAGACCGCCGCGCTGTATGACGATTCCAAACTGCTCATGGACACGATCCTGCAGGGCTATCCCCTGTACCGCACCGTGGCATCGCAGCGGATCAAGGTGACCTCCATGGGCAAGGCCGCCCAGGCGTACAACTATACCGATCATTACGGGCGGAAGTGGCTGGTGCGGGTGTGGAACATCGATTATGCCGACGAGCGGCTCGCCCTGTTCGCGCTGCCGGTGCCGGGCGGGCTGGCCGGCATGATCCGCGTTACGCCGGTGGCGCAGATGGATTCGAATATCGACGACCTCAAGGTGCTGGCGGACTTCACCAGCATCGCCTACTACGGGACGCTGGCCGACTGGCGCGAATTTCTCGCCCAGGTGGACCTGTTGCCGCGCGCGTTTGCCGACATTCACATCGATTTCGACTATGGCAAGCAATTCAGCTACCGCTCGAAGCGGGTGGCATTTTCCTACGGCCCGGCGGAAATGCACATCACGCCGAGCAGCGACCTCAAGCTGAAGTTCGGGTATTTCGAGGACGACGGCAAGACGGTGTGGGATGTGAGCCAGATCGTGGCCGGCGACAGCAAGGACAGTTCGACGTTTTTCACGGTGGTGCGCCACATGCATCCGCCGAAGCAGCTCGACGACCGTTTCCAGAGCCGCTGGCAGAAGGTGACCCAGCACCAGTACCCGTTCAACGACGCCGCGTTTTTCGACAACAAGCGGACGGTGATCGGAGACATCTATCCGCATGGGGTGCCGGATAGCAAGCTGTCCGCGGCCAAGGTCGTGTATTCGGCCTTTTACGGCACGGATGGCAGCCTGAACCAGAAGATGGCTCAGACCCGGCTGGACCATTTCATGGGCCAGATGAAGGTGATCGAAAGCCCGTTCTGAGCAGCCTGCCGCCCTGAGAGGGGCGCGGCTGAACTACGGCAAGAGAAAGGATAACAGCGTGAACGCCGCGCGCCGCTACACATTGACCATCGGATGCCCGGACCGCAGCGGGATCATTGCCGCGGTGAGCGGCTTCATTGCCCGCCATGACGGGTGGATTCTGGAGGCAAGCTATCACACCGACCTGGAGTCGCGGCAGTTTTTCATGCGCCAGGAGATACGCGCGGATTCGCTGCCGTTTGCCGCCGGCGAGTTCCGGCGGCTGTTCGCGCCGCTGGCGCAAGAATACGCGATGACCTGGCGGCTGTCGGATTCCGCGGTGAAGAAGCGGCTGGTGGTGCTGGTGAGCAAGCAGGCGCATTGCCTGGACGACCTGCTGCACCGCTGGCGCAGCGGCGAGCTGCAAGTGGAGATTCCCTGCGTGATTTCCAACCACGACGACCTGCGCAGCTTCGTCGAGTGGCATGGCATCCCCTATGTTCACGTGCCCATGGAGGCTGACAAGGCCGCGGCCTTCAGGCGCATCGCCGCCCTGTTCGGGGAACACCGTGGAGACACCCTGGTGCTGGCGCGCTTCATGCAGATCCTGCCGCCGGCGTTGTGTCAGCGGTTTTCGGGGTCGGTGATCAACATTCATCACAGCTTTTTGCCCTCATTCGCGGGGGCGAAGCCGTACCACCAGGCGTATCAGCGCGGCGTGAAGCTGATCGGCGCAACCTGCCATTACGTGACCGAGGAACTGGATGCCGGGCCCATCATCGAGCAGGACACGGTGCGAATCGACCACGGCGACACGGTGGAGGACATGGTGCGCTACGGGCGCGACATCGAGAAGACGGTGCTGGCGCGCGGGCTGCGCTACCACGTGGAAGACCGCGTGCTGATCTGCGGCAACAAGACCGTCGTGTTCAAGTAAAAAAAGGGGGCGCCGGCTGGCGCCCCTGAAACACCCGAGAGGGTGGAGGAGATAGGATTATTCGACGCGTTCGCCGTGGAGGGCGATGTCCAGACCTTCGCGTTCCTGCTCTTCGCTGACACGCAGGCCCATGACCATGTCGATCACTTTGAGGATGATGAGGGTGACGACTGCGTCATAGACGATGGTCACCAGCACGCCCTTACCCTGGATCAGCAGCTGCATGGCGTTGCCTTCCAGCAGGCCGGCGGTGCCGCCGATGCCCTTGACCGCAAACACACCGGTCAGCATGGCGCCGACGATACCGCCGATGGCGTGCACGCCGAAGGCATCCAGCGAGTCGTCGTAGCCCAGCATGTTCTTCAGGTAGACCGCAGTCCAGAAGCAGATCACGCCGGCAGCAAGGCCGATGACCAGGGCGCCCACGGGGCCGACGAAGCCGGAGGCCGGGGTGATCGCAACGAGGCCGGCAACCGCGCCGGAGCAGATACCCAGCACGCTTGGTTTGCCCTTGGCAGCCCATTCAGCGAACATCCAGCTCAGCGCCGCCATTGCGGTTGCGATCTGGGTCACAGCCATCGCCATGCCTGCGCGGTCGTTGGCGGCGCCTGCGGAACCGGCGTTGAACCCGAACCAGCCCACCCACAGTAGCGAGGCGCCGATCAGGGTCAGGACGAGGTTATGCGGCGCCATGGCTTCCTTGCCGTAGCCCAGGCGCTTGCCCAGGACGATGGCAGCCACGAGGCCCGCGACACCGGCGTTGATATGCACCACGGTGCCGCCCGCGAAGTCGAGCACGCCGCTGCCGCCCAGCCAGCCGCCGGGGCCCCACACCATGTGGGCGATAGGCGCATAAACCGCCAGCAGCCAGACACTCATGAACACGAGCATGGAGGAGAACTTCATGCGGTCAGCAAAGGCGCCGGTGATGAGGGCCGGGGTGATGATCGCGAAGGTCATCTGGAACGTCATGTAGGTGGATTCGGGGATGGTGCCGGCCAGGGAGTTGGCCGCATCCAGGCCCATGCCCGAGAGGAACGCCCGGCTCATGCCGCCGAGGAATCCGTTGCCTTCCGTGAAGGCCAGGCTGTAGCCCACTATCATCCAGAGCACGGTCACCACGCAGGTGATGGCGAAGCTCTGCATGGCGGTAGCCAGCACGTTCTTCTTGCGGACCATGCCGCCATAGAACAGCGCCAGGCCGGGAATGGTCATCATCAGGACCAGCGCGGTGGAGGTCAGCATCCACGCGTTGTCGCCGGAGTTGATGAAAGCCCCAGGGTTGGGTGCGGCTGCCGGAGCGGCTGCCGGGGCAGCAGCAGGAGCGGCGGCGGCAGGGGCGGCGGCGGGAGCCGACGCGGCCTCATCCGCAAATGAGGGCGCTGCAAAGCCGGACAGCGCGGCCAGCAACGTGACTAGTGCGAACAGTTTTTTCATGTCCTGATCTCCTTACAGGGCTTCCGGACCGGTTTCGCCGGTGCGGATGCGGATGACTTGCGTGATATCGCTTACAAAGATCTTGCCGTCGCCGATCTTGCCGGTCTTCGCGGCCTTTTCGATGGCCTCGATGACGCGATCAAGCAGGTCGGCGGCAACTGCAGCCTCAACCTTGATCTTGGGCAGGAAATCCACGACATATTCCGCACCGCGGTACAGCTCGGTGTGCCCTTTCTGCCGCCCGAAGCCCTTGACCTCGGTGACGGTGATACCTTGCACACCGACAGCGGAAAGTGCTTCGCGCACTTCATCCAGCTTGAACGGCTTGATAATGGCGGTAACCATTTTCATTTCATTCTCCTTAATAAGGTTGACGCTGTTAGAACTGGAAGATCGATTCCAGGGCGTAGGAGGTCTGGCTATTAGTACCGGTGCCGTCCGCCTTCAGGAACGACGCAACGTCGGAGGTATCCCTGCGCGCTTCGAGGCGCAGCGTCAGGGCCTTCGCAACCTGGTAACCGACGTCCACGGTGTTGGACTTCAGGTTTTGCGCGATGCCCGAACGGTAGCCATCGGGATCGTTGAAGCCTTCATGACGGTAGGAAAGCTTTACCGCATCCGTCAGCTGGTAGTTGGCATACAGGGCCAAGGCCTTCCATTTTGCCTTGCCGATGGCCCCTGTGGCCAAGGTAGCGCCGTCCTGGGTGGCGTTGGCATAGTCAGCAACGAAATTCAGCTTGTCGGTCGCGTTGAGGGTGGCCAGCACGTCGGTGTAGTTGCGCGTGCCGCCGGTGGGCGTAGCGGCCACTTCCTTGCCGTGGTAGTTGGTGACGGCCAGGGTGAACATGCTTACGGGTGCGAGCACCAGGCTCAGTTCGCTGGTGCGGGTGCCGGTGGTTGCATAAACCTGGTCAAAGCCGTTGTTCACGCCGGCAATCACGCTCACCTTGTCGTTGATCACATAGGTTGCACGCACGCCGGTGTGGGTATAGGGACCCCAGCCGAACATCCAGGCGCGCGAATATTCCGAATTCGACGGGCTGGTGATCAGCTCGGCACCGGCCAGGGTTGCGAATTTACCGCCGATCACGGTCAGGTTGCCGGTGGCATAGCTGATATACGCCTGGGTCAGGTCGGCGTTGGTCGTGCCCAGGCCGTTGGAGGCAATGGTCGGCGCATCTTCGCCGGCGGTCACGTTGACGACGCCACCCACCCCTTCCTTCGGTTGCTTGGCAAGGGTAAATGCCGCCTGATGCAGGGTGAACCCGCTATAGTTCTTGCCCTGGGTCGCGCCCTGGGTGTCAAAGATGCGCGAATTGCCCGCCGTCCCGCCCACGATCGGTCCTGGGCCTGAGTTGACGAACAAGCCGGTTGTATCCATGGAGCCGTATGCCATGTCCATGTACCCGGTCAGGCTGATGCCGGAGGCATCCAGAACTTGGGACAAAGTAGGCGCAGGGGCATCGGCTGCGTATGCGCCGGCGGACAGCGTAGCCAGCACGGCTATAACGGACAATTTCCTTTTCATGACAGTCTTCCTCTTCGAGTTAAGGTGAGAACGACTCTTTTTCCATCGAGTCTGCCTTACCCTAAGCAGCTTCCATGCCAGCTATTTTTAGGCTTAATAACAATTAGGTACGTGACAACTGAATTTCTGCGGGCGGAACGCGCCCTAAGCGGGTGCGGGTGCACCAAATGCGCGCCCGGTTTTGGTGCGTCTTATAGGGGATATTCCGGTCCGGGTCGCGTGCAAAGTGCGGGCCGGCGAGACAGGGTACTTAAAAAGACGAGGGCGGCACAAGGCCGCCCTCTGGAGTAGCCTGCAGGCGCAGGCTTAGAAGGTGCGGGTCAGCGAAACCACGGCTGCGCTCTGCCCGAGATCGCGGCCAAGGACGTGATAGAACGTGCCGGGACCGCTTGCAGCATTGGTCTTGCTGTATGCCACGGCAAGTTCGTAGTCGTCGAATTCCTTGGTCAGGCCGATCTTGTAGTCTGTGTAGGTAGGAGTGGCGCCGGCTGCGGCCAGCGCATCCGCCGTGACACCCTTGTAGGTCTGCTTGCCCGCATGCAGCCCCAGGCTAAGACCCTCCGCCAGTGGAATGTTGGCGTTGATCTCGATATAGTTGGTACCAGCCGCGTCCTTCACGCCAAAAGTGTTGCCGAGGCTGTAGGAATACTTGGCGTTGATCCACTTGTAACCAAAGCCCGCGTACAACTCGTTGGTGTCGCCCTTGGTCGCAGTGGGGGCGTAGTCTCCGGGAAAGTTATAGCGCAGATAGCCAACGTCGTAGTTGAAATCGCCAGCGACATGATTCTTGAAGCCGAAATACATGTCCAGTTCCATGCTGGCGTTGGCAGCACCTTCGGCGCCGCCGCGTTCGATGTACAGGTTGTTGAAGAAGCTGGAGTTCGTGCCGAATACACCGGCGTACAAACCGCTGGAATGCTCATAGTCGAAACCGCCCTGCACGGCTGGCTTGCCGCCGGTCTGGGCAATGCCTCGGTACAGGTAGTTGTTGACCAGGCTGACGTTGGCGGTGAACGGGGATGCCTCTTCGGTCGCCAGTTCGATCTCCGAGCCCACCCCGCCTGCGCCGCCAATGGGAGGCGCAGTCTCGGCGCCAAATGAAGCCTGGGCAGCGCATACGCCGACAATTGCGGCTAACAGCTTAAATCGTTGCATCTGAAATCCCCTCGATAGATGTGGTGTAGTAGTAGTTTTTAAGCCGGCATCCATACGGCAGCCGGCCCTTCTCCGATACACTTCGCCCAGCCTTGGGATCGCAGGGCAGCGCCGCTGCGTACACCGGGCAAGCGGTCTATTGTTCACAAAAAACCGTCTGCTTGCAAGAACTTAAACATTGATAGCAACGCACTGCGGAACACGCAGCGATGGCCGCAAGAACGCGCGCCAAGGCGGTCATGCGCTAAGCAATTAGGTGGTAAGGGAAATCCGGGTAGGAAGGTAATGGAGGATTCAACATCACCCCCGGCCGCCTGGTGGCCGGGGCGGCAATCAGAAAGTACGGCGGACCGAAAACACGGCCTGCTTCCGGCCCATGTTCACACCCCGGGAGTCGAGGTAGTAGCCGTTGGCTGGCGTATTGGTGCCGCTATATGCCAGGCCCAGTTCCCAGCCGGCCAGTTTCCCGGATACGCTGAGCTGCCAGTCGCGGTAGGAGGGATCGAGGCCCAGCAGGGTCATGGAAGCCGCGGACGCGCCGTTGTATGTCTGCTTGCCGTAATGCGCACCGAAGGAAAAGCTGTCCCCAACCGGAAACTTCGCGCTGATGTCCAGATAATGACTGCCCTTGGAATCGGCCACGCCAAAGGTGTTGCCCAAGCTGTAGGAGTATTTCACCGCCAGCCAGCCGTAGGCCAGGGCGGCATGCACTT
Source organism: Gallionellaceae bacterium (assembly GCA_035260545.1). Lineage (GTDB taxonomy): Bacteria > Pseudomonadota > Gammaproteobacteria > Burkholderiales > Gallionellaceae > DATDDB01. The sequence goes on from DATFUZ010000024.1 coordinate 103,389, forward strand.
CGTCGGTATCGGGGTTGATCTGGCCCACACTATATACGCCGGGAAAGTGGAAGCGCACGAGGCCGAAGTCGTAGTTGAAGTCATTATAGAAATTGTTTTTCACGCCTGCATAGGCATCCAGTTCCAGGCTTGAGCCGACCGCCTTGCCCTGGTCAGCGTACCAGCTCACGTTGGAGCCCCAGAGCCCGGCGTACACGCCGTTGTCCGCGGCAAGATCCACACCGCCCTGCACGGCGGGCTGGGTGTCGGTCCTCGAGATCCCGCGAAAGACGTAGTTGTTCACGATGCTGATATTGGCGGTGACTGGAGACACTTGGGGAACATCGGACGCCCACGCGGGCAGGGCAAACAGGGCGCCAGTCGCCACGATCAGCAGTTTGGTCTTGTGCAGCATATTCAATTCGGTCTCCGGATCCAGGATGTTTTTCGTGTTTGCCGCCGCGCGTGCGCCAAACGCGCAATACCAGCGGCAAAGTTTGCTAAACTACGCGGAAAAGACCGCACAATTCCCGGCAGCGGGTTTGCGCGGCGTTCCCTAAACCTGCATTGTAGCGGAAAATCATCATGTTCAATTCCAAATTCCTGGACGATATTTCCTCCAAACTGGGCGAACTGGCCGCATCCAGACCGGGCCGTGATTTCGAGAAAAATGCGCGTGCGCTGCTGGCGCAGGGCTTCGCCAAGCTTGAGCTGGTGACGCGCGAGGAATTCGACGTGCAGGCGGAACTGCTTTCGCGCGCCCAGGCGCGGCTGGAAGCGCTGGAAGCACGCGTGGCGGAACTCGAAGCGCAGCGCGGAAAATAAGTGGCCGCCGCCGCCCAGTGCCCCTGAATAGTCAAAATGGCTAAGCCAGACAAGACGCGCGAGCCAAATCGCAGCGCAGCATATCCCGGAATATGTAAGCAAGATTTTTCGAGCACAACGCTGGATGGCGACGAAATTTTGATCAGGCGGGGGCACTTGTGAGCTTGGCGGTTCTCTACTCCAGAGCCCTGTCCGGCATGGATGCGGCGCAGGTCACGGTGGAGGCGCACCTCGCCAACGGCCTGCCCAGCTTCACCATCGTCGGCCTGCCCGAGGCGGAGGTGAAGGAAAGCCGCGACCGCGTGCGGGCGGCGCTGCAGAACTGCCAGTTCGAATTTCCCGTCAAGCGCATCACCGTCAACCTCGCCCCCGCCGACCTGCCCAAGGACAGCGGTCGCTTCGACCTGCCGATCGCGCTGGGCATCCTTGCCGCCTCGGGCCAGATTCCCGCCGAGCGCCTTGCCGAATATGAATTCGCCGGAGAGTTGGCGCTCACCGGAGAGTTGCGCCCGATACGCGGTGCGCTGGCGATGACTTATCATGCGGCGAATTGCGGCCGCGCCTTCGTGCTGCCGGAGGTCAACGCGGCAGAGGCGGCGCTGGTGGAGGAGGCCACGGTCTATCCCGCGCGCAACCTGCTGCAAGTCGCCGCACACCTTGCCGGACGAGACGCGCTCACGCGCTACGTGCCGGACATCCAGCCAGCGCCGCCACCCTACCCCGACATGCGCGAAGTCAAAGGCCAGGTACAGGCCAAGCGCGCGCTGGAAATCGCAGCAGCAGGGGGCCACAGCATTCTCATGTCCGGTCCGCCCGGCACCGGCAAATCCATGCTTGCCGCGCGCTTCCCCGGCATTCTCCCGCAGATGAGCGAGGCCGAGGCGCTGGAGAGCGCGGCCATGCAGTCGCTGGGCGGCACGTTCGAGATCGGCAACTGGAAGGCGCGGCCTTACCGCGCACCGCACCACACGGCGTCCGCTGTGGCGCTAGTGGGCGGCGGCTGGGCGCGGTTTTGCTAAGTGAGAATTACATCTCGCTAAATAAGAAGTTAGGTAAGTGAGAAATATGCGCCTATAGGTACCGGTTGGGTTACGTCGGCCCCCCCTCGGGCGTCCCCTGGTGCGGCCGCCGCAGCTCGCTTGCGCTGCGCCTCCCAGAAGGAGGCAATGGTTTCTCGAATACACCTGGCCTTAAAGACACGACCAAGATCAATCACTTGATCTACCATCGGGACGGGTTCCTGCACTGTCGGTGAAGCGCGCCAAAGAATTTCACCGCCTGCGGGCTGGGTGTACACCGCGGCAATGACCCCAAGTAGCTTCATTGAGGGCGTGCCACCGATCGACGTATCGCCAACTGTAAAAACTGGGCTGCCACTTGAGCCGGGAAACACCGAGGCATCAATCAAGAATACAGGCTCCCCGTTGAAATCATAATCGGGAGCAGTTGCAACGTACCCTCTGCGAAATATGGGCAAGTAATGCTTTTCATCGAACATCCCGTTCGGGAACCCAACGAATAATACTGGGGCTGTCACATCGAGGCTCTCTAGCGTACTCGGACCAGCAACTTCATCGAGTGCTATTGGCCTCAAGAACACTTTCGTGCCCCCCCGCGCGATCATGTCGAGTTGCCACGACAAAGGCATTACTGCCACATCGACGTCTGGATCTGGGTGTCCGTGCCACTGCATCCAGAACATGTCATTTCGAACGAAAAATGGCTTCCCTTTGACGGGCCGACCGTCAGAACCTTCGGTGGGGAAGTAGAGATACCCTTCTTCGGCACCTGCTACGACATGCTTGTTCGATACAAGAAACAGTTGATGTTCTGAAGGCGACGCAACATCTTGAAAAACGAAGCTCGTTCCAGCACTGGTGGACCCATAGCGATCCTTCGCCTCAATCCTGATGGGCGTATAGAGAAGTTGGCGAAATGGTGTTGGCATGGCTACGAACCTAACGCTTGGCGTGACTGGCCGGAGGCGGCCAAACCCCGGAGCGAACCTGAAGGCTCAGCTTCCAGGCTGTCGGGCACGCCGGGAAGTTAGGCTTCAACCGGTAATTCGGCATGGCGCTCTTTCAAGTTCACCCCCAGCAGAACGCCAGGATATTTGGCCCGTCAAAGGGAACTCTGTGTCGAGGTTTACCGCAACAAGCATTGACACCTTCTCGCCTACTCGAAGCGCGTCAATCGGAAACGTGTTTTTCAGTTCGCTGTCAATTAGGGGATTATGCTGCCCGTCGGGAATAAGGAGCTCAAAGCGCACGTCATATGCCGTGCTCGGGCCCCAGTTTTCAAATACGAAGGCGTGCCTCCGAACTTGTTGGACATAGCTCACCCGGACGTCGGCTTTTTGCTTTTCACTCTGCTCCTTCAAGAGCACGCGTCGTTGGAGAGCAGCAAGGTCGGCTTGTATTTGCTGAAGTGGGATTTGGCGCATTGCGACGCGATGAGTGCGATATAGCGAGAGGAACGAAATGAACGCCGCGAGTAACGCGATTAGGATGGAGAAGAGTTCAAAATTCGCCATGGTCGGAGACACGCCGCGTTATAAAGCCAAGCTAAAGTTGAGGGGGGAGGTGCTTTCGTTTTCCCTGGAACCGGGTTAAGCAGGGTATCGCTTGCTTCGCTAACTAACGACCTCAAATTCACGGCCCGCATCTTTCAGGGCTTTCAACCACCTACTGAACCTATCAGCATCAGAGGTCTCGATGACCACGGGATCATCAGATGAAGTGACAAACGCCTCGACTCCATCATCGCGGCTACTCAAACTTGTGAAATCTAGTAAGCGGATATCCGCACGTGCAATCCTTATTCTTTTCATGATGTTTCCCATGGCAATTCGCTGCTCTCTAGCGGCTATTATGCGGAGTGGCCGCCCGATCAGTGGTCCTTCAATTGTTATGCCTTAAGCATGTTCTCCTTAATCTTCTTTAGATCAGGAAATCCTCGGACGCATAATAACGTGGCTTGAGCCATAACCACACCCCTTCGGAGTGGGTGCGCTACCATGTTACAGCGGAATTAGTTGCGGGTCCGCCCTCATTTTCGAAGCTGCCGCGCTGCTCCTCCAATTCTACGCGTTCCAACCAGATAGCCTTCTCTTTCAAATGGGAGCGCCCATTTCGGCGCACGCTCGCTGCCCTAACGCATTAGTTGCTAGTGCCCCTGTGGCCCTACAGCGGTTTTATGCTCGTCGCCCCCAACCCTTAACCCAAGGGTTGGATTCCCGCAGTAAGCCGAGTGCACCAAGGACTGCGAAACGATGTCCATCAAGCAGTCATATGAGGGTTGATTGGGCTCGGTAAACGACTCATGACTTAGAAGCTTCGTCTCAAGTATCTTGACATTAATTCAGCATATAGGCAAACTCGTCTCATGAAAGCAGAACTACGTTTCATCAATGAGGTTTTTCGCATCGTCAACGGGGCCCTGCGTCTCGATGTGGATAAGGTGCGCAACTACACCGCGTTCCTCGCCGATAAGCTTGAGGCCGCGGGGGAGGCGACCGCGGCAGGGCGCCTGCGCAAGATGCTCGAAGAATCAGATCATCAGTTGCGTCCAACTGATGTTCGTTTTTCTCGCACTCTGCCAATTGACTCCGAAAGCCGCTTCCCGCTGGTCGAGCACATTCAATTAAAGGGGCTTAATGAGCCTCCCTTGCAGCTACCCCTGGATCAATGGGACGTTGTCAACGAATTCCTTAGTGTCGCCAAAAGTTACGGTTCAATCGATACTGAAGAGCTGTCGGGCGCCCTGAGCTTTTTGATGTTTGGTCCACCGGGAACCGGGAAGAGTCGCCTTGCACGTTACATCGCGAAGGAACTTGGGCTAGAGCTATACGTTGCGCGTCTGGATGGGCTGATTTCCTCATATCTTGGCAGCACCTCGAAAAACATCCGAGCCCTGTTCGATTTCGCGGCGAAGACCCCCTGTGTTCTTTTCCTCGACGAGTTCGACGCCATCGCAAAGATACGTAGTGATAGTCAAGAAATGGGGGAGCTCAAACGGGTAGTAAACAGCTTCTTGCAAAACCTCGACACCTTAGGTCGGCAATCAATTGTCTTGGCAGCGACCAACCATGAAGCTCTACTCGATGCGGCCGTCTGGCGGCGATTCACATACCGCCTCGCTATGCGCCTGCCATCAACGGAACAACGTAGCCAAATGTGGGCGGACTTTTTTGCTCCCACAGTCTTTTCCGACAAGGATTTGCTTGTTCTATCCGACTTGTCGGAAGGATTCTCTGGCTCAGATATTAGAGAGATCTGCATTCGGCTGAAAAGACGCGCCTTTGCCACTGACCGCCCAATACAGCTGAACGACGCATTTCTGGTGCTCCAGAACCTCTCCATCGCCGGCGCCGAGAATCGATCCTTTGCCGTTGAACTTAACAATAAAGACGTTCACGAGATTATTCGTATACTGCGGACCCGCGATCAAAGGCTATACAGCTTCGCGACACTCGCGGAGCTTCTGAGCGTGTCCAAAGCTACGGTCCATCGACATGCACATCGAGAGGGTGAAGAACATGCCGACTTTGCGCAAAGGTGAGGGGATGCAAGAACGTCTACCAATCAAGCTCATCATGCCGAAGCAGGGAGCCGAACGAAAGGTTCCAGGCGGCGGCAGCCCGGCACGCCCGTTCCGTGACGTTGATGAAAAATACCGTCAGCACCTGGTCAATCAGGTAACAGCCATTGAAGAATCAATAATCCCTGGGTTGAAGGGAGTTCAGGCAGCGCCGGTACGCGTCAAGACCATCGCCAAGGCTGCAGCAAAGAGCCACCGCCCCGATACACTCTTCTCTGAACAGTCGTGTCCAATCATTGGGAGCGGCAGCCTGGGGGAGCTATTCATCAAGGCAACGCCGGAAGGGCTTTCAACGCTAAAGGCGGTGATCAAGACAAACGACTCGGAACGAATTGTCAAAGAATTGTCCTGCATCGAAACCATTGAAGCTGTGACCCCTACACTGCGGCGCAGGGGTAGCAGTGCCGAGGAGCTCCTTCGGCGCAGTCCGCGGGGGGAGTCAGGCTTCATCACTCGCGTGAATTTGTTCGACTTTGGTCCTGGGGAAGATCAGTCGGCGATTGCAGCTGAATTCGAGAAGCGCTGTAAAGAAAAGGGGATCCGGTTGGACTCCCGAGGCTACGCAGCCCAGAGTTGGACTTATGCCGCGGAATGCCGAAACGTTGCCGAGATTGATGCGCTATCGAAGATGATTGCAGTTCGCTCGATTAGCCACATGCCCTTGATTCGCACAATTCGGCCTAAATCACTTGACACCGCACCATTCATTGATCTTCCAAGCCGCGATCCGGGAAATTCTGACATCCCGGTCGTCGTAGTCGTCGACAGCGGTATTTCCGCGCACGATCCTGCGTTGAACAGCTGGGTCGTCGGCCGTGATCAACAAGTCGCCAAGCCTTACCAGAACACAGACCACGGCACATTCGTCGCGGGATTGATTTGTTGGGGACCAGATATGAACCCAACTCTGCCCGGCCTAGAATCGGGGCCCTGTGGCGTGTTCGATCTGCAGGTAATTCCAAACGACGATCCGGCAAAGGGGGAAACGACTGCGCTTCTTGAGCAAGAACTCCTGATGTCGCTAGAGTCCGCCCTTGAGACCCACGCAAACAAGTATAAGGTCTGGAACCTTTCCTTAGGGACCGATGTTCCATGTTCTCTTGACGAGTTCTCTGAACTTGCGGTTCAGCTTGATAACTTGCAGGAGAAATACCAGGTCTCATTCGTCATCAGCGCGGGCAATTACGTAACGCCGCCGCTTCTGGACTTTCCCCGCACGCCGGCCCAGCTTGACCTCGGCAGAATTACCGCTCCCGCCGATAGCGTCCTTGGCATCACCGTTGGAGCTTTGTCTCACGTTGACTTCAAGACAAAAGGACCCAGGCAACATCACCCCTCGGCTTTTTCGCGCCACGGCGCTGGCCCCAACCACATTATCAAGCCAGACCTCGTGCATTACGGCGGCTCCTGCTCTACTGATGGCGTCCACCTTCATGGCATCCGCTCCATCACGGAAGCTGGGTTAGCGGAGG
>DATFUZ010000025.1:0-73786 GCA_035260545.1 Gallionellaceae bacterium
TCCATTTTTTCTGCCCGCGCTTGTGCCAAATTTGCTGCAAATCGATTTTATCCCGCTATCCTAACAAATCCCGCGTCCCGGCTGATCTTCCCGCTTTTTTTCGCAGCTTTCCCTTTGTGCCATATATCCTGCTCACGCACATACCGAATAATTGTAGAAACCTAAAGTGACTTTGTAGAAATGAAAAAGGCCTGCATTGCTGCAAGCCTTTGTATGTTTGGTGGCCAAGGGCGGAATCGAACCACCGACACAAGGATTTTCAGTCCTCTGCTCTACCGACTGAGCTACTTGGCCATATTGTATTGCTGCTTTGCCCTGGGGCGACCCAAGGATTTTAGTTCCGGCCGTCTGGCTAACGCCAGACTTAACTTGCGCCGCAAGTTAGCCTTCACTGCAACAAGCCGCTTCGCGGCGTGTTGTCAGCCCTCTTGCTCTACCGACTGAGCTACTTGGCCATTTGCGTTATCGCGCCGCAAGTCAGATGGCGCCGCAATAACGAGCCGCGCATTATAACGGCAAGGCGGACGGCGGGCAAACAAAAAAATGCGTGCCCAGGGATCGCCAGGGCGGCTAGGCGTCGTCGCCGTCCCTTTTGGCGAATTTGATGCCCAGTTGCTTGAGCTTGCGGTAGAGGTGGGTGCGCTCCAGCCCGACCTTTTCCGCGACCCGTGTGATGTTGCCGTTCTCGGCGCGCAGGTGATGGGCGAAATAGGCACTCTCGAAGTGCTCCCGCGCCGTGCGCAGGGGCATTTCCAGCCAGTCTTCGGGAATGGTGCATTCACCTTTTTCCGCAGTCCGGGCGGCTGGCGCGGCCTGTGGCTCGGCGCCAGGGTGGGCGGCGTCCGGGGCGCCGCTGCGGGTAATTGCCCGGGCGACCGCATCCAGCAGCTTTTTCAGGGCGATGGGTTTTTCGAGGAAGTCCATGGCCCCGATCCGGGTGGCTTCCACCGCCGTTTCTATCGTGCCATGGCCGGACATCATGATGACGGGCATGGTGAGCTGTCCCTGGGCGGCCCATTCCTTGAGCAGCGCCAGGCCGTCCATGTCCGGCATCCAGATGTCGAGCAGCACCAGGTCGGGCGCCTGCCGGTTGCGGAAGTCGCGCGCCTGTGCCGCGTTTTCGGCGAGGTAGACGCGGTACCCCTCGTCGAACAGGATTTCGGAGAGCAACTCGCGTATGCCCATTTCGTCGTCAACTACCAGTATTTCCTTGGCCGCCATATCACGTTTCCTCTGTCAATAAGGGCAGCGTGAAGCTCACCCGTGTTCCGCCCGGCGCCATGTTCTGAATCTCGATGGCGCCTCCGTGTTCCTCAACGATCTTCTTCACGATTGCCAACCCCAGGCCCGTTCCCTTCAGCTTGGTCGTTACGTAGGGATCGAACGCCCGCGCAAGCAGGTTTTCGGGAAAGCCGTGCCCATTGTCCTGCACCCACACCTGCAGCATTCCGGCAGCGCTCGCGCTGCCGATCACAATCTCCGGCGCGGTGGCGTCCTGCAGGGCATCCTGCGCGTTCTGCAGGAGGTTGTGAACCACTTGACGCAGCCGCGTCGCATCGCCCGTCACCCGAGTCTGGCCCGCCTCCAGATGCAAGATCACGGGGATATTGGCCGCCTCATACAGGCCCAGAACCTCCTGCAGGAGCTGGTGCATATCCACTGGCGTCATTTTCGGCGAGGGCGCGCGCGCATAGTCGGCAAATTCCACCACCATGTTCTTCAGCGCGGTGACCTGGCTGACGATGGTGCGGGTGGCGCGTTGCAGCATCTGCGCATCCTGCTCGTCCAGCTTCTCGCTGAGCTTGTGCTGCAGACGCTCGGCGGAGAGCTGGATGGGCGTGAGGGGGTTCTTGATTTCGTGCGCCAGGCGGCGCGCGACCTCGCCCCAGGCGGCCTGACGTTCCGCCTGCAGCAGGTGGGTGATGTCGTCGAAGACGATGACGGCACCCTGCTCCAGCCCGGCAGACAGGCGCGTGCCCCGCAGCAGCAGGACCTGGGGGCCATTGCGCCCCATGCGCTCGAACTGGTGCTGCCATTCCGCCCCGCCCGATTCGGCGAATCCCTGCATGATGGCCTGAACGAAGGTGCGCAGCAGGGGGTGCTTGGCCGATATTTCCGGCAACGAGCTGCCTACCGTATCGGCCAGCGGCTCGCCCAGGATTTGCGCGGCGGCGGCGTTGGTCGATCGCAGGCGGAACTGGCCATCGGTCGCAAGCACGCCGGACGACAGGTTGCCGAGGATGCTCTCCAGGTAGATGCGGGCATTCTCCACTTCCTGCTGGCGGTGTTCGCTCATGTCCTTCGCTTCGGACAACTGGGAAGTCATGTTGTTGAACAGCACGGTCAGCAGGCCGAGTTCGTCGCTGTTGCGAATGGGGTTCAGCCGCGAGAAGTCGCCCTGCGCCACCGCGCGCGTGCCTTCCGCGAGCGCAGCCAGCGGAGCGCTCATGCGGTTGCTGATGAAGATCGCCGCCGAAACCGCGCTGAGCAGCACGATGAGCAGCGACAGCGTGAGCGTGATGCCATACAGGCGCTTGAGGCCCACCCGGGACAGCATGCGCTGGCGATAATCATCGTAGACCGATTGCACGGTTTCTTCGTCGCGCGACACCTGCCTGGGCACGGGCTCGGTGAACTGCAATATCCGCGCGTCGCCGGGCGCAAGCCGCGGCGAGGCGAGCACAACGAGCACGCGCAATTCGAGACGCTTGTCGTTTTCGGCATCGACGAAACTGTAAACCCCGCTCTTCAGCGTGTCGCGTATCATGCTGGCGTCCGGCATGTCCGGTTCGTTGCCGGGAAGGCTGGTGGCAAAGGCAAGCAGCCTGCCATTGCGGTTGAACATTGCGACCTGGCGCGTCGCGCCTTCGTCCACCAGCAGCTTGAGCGTGGGCGAATACTCAGCCGGGGATTTCTGCGACAGCAGCAGCGCAACAAAGCGCCCCTTCTTGCTGAGTTCGGCAAGACTATCCTCGAGCGCGCCGCGGCCCAGGTTAAGGCTGCCTTCCAGCGCCTTTTCCACCCTGACGTCGAACCAGGACTCGATGCTTTTCTCCAGGAATTGCACCGAGACGGCATACACCAGCACGCCGGGCAGGATGGCGATCAGCGAGAAGAACAGCGCCAGACGCATGGTGAGCTTTGCGCCGAACACGCGGCTGCGGATCTTGCTCGCCAACTGCCACACCTGGAAGCCGGCCAGCAGGGTGAGCAGCAAGGCCAGGCCGCCGGCCACCGCAAGCAGGCCGTAATAGTTGTGCATGAACAGCCCGCTGTTGGCGCTCGCGCTGGAAAGCAGGTAGATCAGCACGATGCCGACCAGGCTGCTGAGGATCACGAGGTATTTCATCGCCTGCATTTACTTGAAGTCCAGCGAGTTCTGCTTCGCGGCATCGGGCGCGTCGGACAGTTCCACTTTCCATCTGCGCCAGCCCGAGTCCATTTCCCAGTCATTATTGACCAGCGCATTGATCTGCAAGGGCTTGGGCAACTGGCTGAGGTCCAGATGGAGGCGCACGGACAGCTCGTAGGGTACGCTGGGATGGACCGAATCCATCTGGAATGGCTCGAACGCCTGGTGGCCCAGCAGATGCAGGGCCTCGTCCAGGCTGTTGAAATTCTGGTAGATCGCGCCGTAGCTGACGCGGTACTGCTGGGTCAGCGCGTTGTAGGAAAGCCTGAGGGTGAGCGCGTTTTGAGAGACGACATCGTTCAGCCAATACCAGCGGCGGTGTATCAGTGAGAACTCGCCCACGAAGTATAGCGGAACGCCGTGGGTAAGCGCCCGCTCCACGACCGGATTCAGGGTGACGGAAAAATCCGCCACCGGCTGGTAGTCTTTCCCGGCCGCGCGCAGCTCGACCTTGTCCGCCGCGATGCCGCCGGCAAACGCCACGGGCATGCCTATTGCCAGCAGCAGTGTGACAAGCAGCGACCGCGCCCAGCGGCGCAGCGCAGGCGCCGCCGAGCGGCGGCTGGCATTACGCATGCTTGTGCAGGAGGGCGTAATAGAACCCGTCGTGCTGGTCATTGGGCAACAGTTGTCCTTTATTGGTACCTGTGGCAGGCAGCAGCCGCGCATCTCGGTGGCGGCCCATGAATTCTTCGATAACCCTCCGATTTTCCTGGGGGAAAACGGAACAGGTTGCGTAAAGCAATTTACCATCACTGGCGAGCGCCTGCCACAACGCGGCCAGGATTGCCCCCTGTTGTTGCGCAAATCCGACGATATCCGCGGGCCGGCGCAGCCACTTGATGTCCGGATGGCGGCGCACCACGCCGGAGGCGGAGCACGGCACGTCGGCCAGAATACGGTCAAAGGGCTTGCCGTCCCACCAGTCCTCGGGGTGGGCCGCGTCGCCGACCATGGTCCGGCCCGGCAATTGCAGCCGCTCCATGTTCTCGCCCACCCGCTGCAGGCGCTGCGCATCCTTGTCCAGCGCCAGCAAGTCCACCCGCGCCAGTTCCAGGATATGGGCCGTTTTTCCGCCCGGCGCGGCACAGGCATCCAGCACCCGCATGCCGTCGTGCAGATCGAGCAGGTGCGCGGCGCGCTGAGCGCCGGCATCCTGCACCGAGACCACGCCCTCGCGGAAGCCGGGCAGCCCCTCGACCGGCGCGGGTCGCGCCAGCAGCAGCGCCTCCTCGCCGACCTGGCGCGCCTCCATGCCCTGCGCCGCCAGCAGCGCCCGGTAGGCGGCGCAATCCATGCGGCGGCGATTCACGCGCAGGGTCATGGGCGGGTGCTGGTTGCCCGCCTGCAGGATGGCGTCCGCATCCGCGCCGTAGTCCGTGCGGATTTGGTCTATCCACCACTGCGGGTACGAATAGCGGCCGGCGTCGCTCGCGGCGGCCCCTGCCAGCAAGGCCTCGCGTTCGCGCAGGAACTGGCGCAGCACGGCATTCGCCAGGCCTGCGGCGCCGGCGTGGATCTTGCGCACCGCGCGCACCGCGTGGTCGACCACCGCGTACGGCGCCGACTTGCCGTATTGCAGTTGGTATAGCGCCACCAGCAGCAGGTGGCGCGCGAACTCGTCGCGCAGCGGCCTGTGCAGCAGTTGCGCCAGGATAGCGTTCAACTGGCCGTAGAAGCGCAGCGTGCCGTAGCTCATGTCCTGCAGCGCCGCGCGCTCCTGCGGCGAGAGGTGCGGCGCACCCTGAAAGGCCTCGGCCAGAACCTGGTTCAGATTGCGCCCGCCCAGCACCTTGCCGACGACGCGCGCAGCCTGTCGCTGAACTGCGTGCATGTCAGGCGGCTGCGGTGCAGCGGTCGCCGGGTGCGACGGCAAATCCCCGGATGAACTGGGCTGCGGGCATGGCCTTGGCGTTGGAGCGCTGCAGCACTTCCAGGCTCAGCGCACCCTCGCCGCAGGCCACGACAATGCCATCCTCATTCGCCGAGACAATCACGCCCGGCGTCCCGTTCGCGCCGGGAACCACGCGCGCCTGCCATATCTTCACCGGCACACCGCCGATGTGGGTGGCGGCGGCAGGAAAGGGATTGTAGGCGCGCACCGCGCGCGCAATCTGCTGCGCGTCCTGGGTCCAGTCGATCTGCGCCTCAGCCTTGTTGAGCTTGGCGGCATAGGTGGCCTGCGCGTTGTCCTGCGGCGTGGGCCGCAACTTGCCGTCGGCGAGCAAGTCCAGTGCCTCGACGATGGCCTCCCCGCCTGTTATGGAGAGACGGTCGAGCAAGGTTTGCGCGGTATCGCCGGGACCGATGGCCACAGCCTTTTTCAGCAGCATGTCGCCGGTATCCAGGCCTTCGTCCATCTGCATGATGGTAATGCCGGTTTCCGCATCCCCTGCCAGGATTGCGCGCTGCACAGGTGCGGCGCCGCGCCAGCGCGGCAGGAGCGAGGCATGGATGTTCAGGCAGCCGTGGCGCGGCAATCCGAGCGCGGCCCGCGGCAGGATCAGGCCATAGGCCGCAACGACCATGACATCGGCGCCGTAAGCCGCAAGTTCCGCCTGGATGGCGGCGTCCTTGAGGGTGGGCGGCTGCAACACCGGCAAGCCATGCTGCTGCGCAAGCTGCTTGACCGGGCTGGGCTGCAGCTTCATGCCGCGGCCCGCCGGCCGGTCGGGCTGGGTGAGCACCGCGACGATGTCGAACTTCCGCGCCAGCAAGGCCTGGAGCGCCGCAGCCGCAAAATGAGGAGTGCCGGCAAATATGATCTTCATGTTATTCAACGGACAGGATGGCCGGGCGCCCTGATCGGACGCCACGAAGGAAGGCTACAAGATCTCACGTCGGCGCTTCTTGAGCTTGGTGCGGATACGCGATTGCTTGAGCGGCGACAGGTATTCGACGAAGACGCGTCCCAGCAGATGGTCCATTTCGTGCTGGATGCAGGTGGCGAGAAGGCCGTCCGCCGCCAGGGTGAACGGTTCGCCGCGCTCGTTCAACGCACGCACGGTGACCTTGTCCGGGCGCTCCACTTTTTCATAGATACCGGGCACGGAAAGGCAGCCTTCCTCGTGCACCGAAAAGCCGCTGTGGGCAATGATTTCAGGATTGATCAGCACCCGGAGATCATCGTGCGTCTCCGAGACATCGACCACGATCACGCACTCATGCACATCCACCTGCGTGGCCGCCAGCCCGACGCCGGGCGCCGCATACATCGTCTCGGCCATGTCGCGAACCAGCTTGCGGGTGGCGTCGGTCACTTCGGGGACTTTGCGCGCAATTGTGTGGAGGCGCTCATCCGGATATTGCAATATTTTCAGAATAGCCATAAATGCTTGCAAATTTAACGAATTGGATGCAGAATTTAAACTGGCGCGTGAATGTTTGGCCGTAGATCACATCTAATTTCGCAGGGGTTTTCATGCAAAAACTAATTATATCGCTGATTTGTTGTTTGCTGCCCGTGCTTGCGCTCGCCGATGAGCTTACCATCCGACCCGATGCGCCGGACCGCTATACCGTGGTGAAAGGCGACACGCTGTGGGACATTTCGGGAAAGTTTTTCAAGGACCCCTGGAAATGGCCGCAGATCTGGGGGCTCAACAAGGAGGCGATCAGGAACCCGCACTGGATCTATCCCGGTGACGTGATCGTGCTTGACCGTCTGCACAAGGCGCTGCAGGTCAGCCCCGGCGCGGCCGGGCCCGCGACCACGGCCGAAAGCGGCGTCCCGCCCGCCGCCCCGCCGCAACGGCAGCTTTTTGGCGAACGCCTGACGCCGCATGTGATCGTGGGACCGGGCGAACACGACGCGATTCCCAGCATTCCGTATGCGGACATCAGGCCCTTTCTGAACCAGGCGCTGGTCCTGAAGGAAGGCGAACTCGATGATACCCCCGAGATCGTCGCAGGCGTCGAAAGTTCCCTGCTCGCGGACGGCGACATCGCTTATGTGCGAGGCCTGCCGGCCAACAAAGGCACCGAATGGCAGATCTATCGTTCCGGCAGCGCGCTGATCGATCCCGAATCCGGCGATACCCTGGGCTACGAAGCCCTTTACCTGGGCAATGCGCGCGTGGCGCAGTTCGGCAAGATCAGCACATTGCGTATCTACGGCGCAAAACAGGAGATTCAACCCGGCGACCACTTGGTGCAGACGCCGCAGGAGTTTCCGGAAAATTTCATTCCGCGTGCGCCGGATGACGACATCACGGCCCGCGTCATCAAGATCGTGAACGGCATATCCATGGCCGGCCCCGGCAGCGTGATCATCATCAACAAGGGCCGGCGCGACGGGCTGCAAAACGGCCATGTGCTGGCGCTGTACCACAAGGGCGCCACCGTCCAGCGCGGCAAATACGGACTGTCCGAAGACACCGATCTGCCCGACGTGCGCTATGGCCTGATCTTCGTGTTCCGCACCTTCGAGAAGGTTTCCTACGCGCTGGTCATGGATGCGAAGCTGCCGGTCGAAGTGCTGGACGTCGCCGAAACGCCCTGACACGGATGGCGATAGACGCAGAACTTGCGTCGTGGGTGGCGCTCGCGGGGGTGAACGGCCTCGGCAACCAGAGCCTGCGCCGCCTGCTGCAGGCCTTTGGCTCGCCCGAAGCGGTCTTTGCCGCACCGCCCCATTTGCTGCGGGAACACGTGAAGCCCGCAGTCGCCGAGCGCATCGCGCAGCGGCCCGACCAGGACGAGATGGATACGCTGGCCGCCTGGCTGCAAGGCGAGGGCAACAGCATCATCACCCTGGCCGACGCCGACTATCCGTCCTCCCTGCTCAACATCGCGGACCCGCCACCCCTGCTGTATGCCAAGGGCGACCGCGGCCTGCTGAAACGGCCGGCGCTGGCCGTGGTGGGCAGCCGCAATTCCACCGCGCAGGGCATAGGGCACGCCGAGGCCTTTTCCGAGGCGGTCAGCGCGGCCGGCCTGTGCATCATCAGCGGCATGGCGCACGGCATCGATTCCGCCGCACACCGCGGCGGCCTGCGCGGACGCGGCAGCAGCATCGCGGTGGTGGGGACCGGGCTGGACCGCATCTATCCCGCGGTCAACCGCGACCTGGCGCATGACCTGGCCGCGCGCGGGTTGCTGCTGTCCGAATTTGCCCTTGGCACGCCGCCGCTGGCGGCCAACTTCCCACGCCGCAACCGCATCATCAGCGGTCTGTCGCTGGGATGCCTGGTGGTGGAAGCCAGCGTACAGAGCGGCTCGCTGATTACCGCGCGCATGGCGCTGGAACAGGGGCGCGAGGTATTCGCGATCCCCGGCTCCATCCATTCCCCGCAATCCAAGGGCTGCCACAGCCTGATCAAGCAAGGCGCCAAACTGGTGGAAGCCGCCCAGGACGTGCTGGACGAACTGGCCGCCGTCATCCCCGACACGGCGCCGGCCGCAGCCCGTGCCGCCGGACGCACGGAAGCGGCGTCCGCCGCGCCGGGCCATCCCCTGCTGGCGCACCTGGGATTTGATCCCCTGAGCATGGATGCGCTGAGCATACGCAGCGGCTTGACGATTGAGGCGCTATCCGCCATCCTGTTGCAACTGGAGCTGGAAGGCCACGTTGCACCGCTGCCTGGAGGCCTGTACCAGCGCACCCCGTGAAAACTGTTACCGGATCATCATGTTCGATATTTTAATGTTCCTGTTTGAAAGCTATTTCGATGCCGGCAACTACCCAGACACAGACAAGCTTTCGCTGAAGCTGACCGCCGCGGGCTTTGAAGACAATGAGATACACCTGGCGCTCGCCTGGCTGAGCGGCCTGAAGCAATTGAGCGCCGCAAGCTACCCGGAGGCGATCAACGGCGGCGGCATACGCTGCTACGCCGCGCTGGAGACCAGCCGGATCAGTGCCGAGGCGCTGAGCTTCATCTCCTTCTGGGAGCACAACAAGGTCATCACGCCGGTGGAAAGGGAAATGATCCTCGACCGTGCGGTGGCCATGGGCCAGGACAATCTGTCGCTGGACAAAGTGAAACTGATCGCGCTGATCATCCTGTGGAGCCTGCGCGAGGAACTCGACCCGGTGCTGGTCGAGGATATGCTCACGCCGACGGGGGCAGGTCTGCACTGAGGCGGCATTCCGCGCACGTAGGCTGAAATAAAAACATGGCAAACAACCTGCTTATCGTTGAGTCTCCCGCCAAGGCCAAGACACTCAAGAAATACCTGGGCAAGGATTTCGAAGTGCTGGCCTCGTACGGCCACGTGCGCGACCTGATCCCGAAATCCGGCGCGGTGGACACCGAACACGGCTATGCGATGAAGTATGAAACCATTGCGCGCAACAGCAAGCACGTGGATGCGATCGCCAGGGCCGCGGCGGATGCCGACACCATCTTCCTCGCCCCCGACCCGGATCGCGAGGGTGAAGCCATCGCCTGGCACATCTCCGAACTGCTGAAAGCCAGGCGCGGCCTGAAGAACAAGACGATGCGCCGCGTGGTGTTCTACGAGATCACGCAACGGGCGGTGAAGGAAGCGGTTGCCCATCCGCGCGACATTTCCGTTTCGCTGGTGAACGCGCAGCAGGCGCGGCGCGCACTCGATTACCTGGTGGGCTTCAACCTCTCGCCGCTGCTCTGGCGCAAGATCCGCCCTGGGCTTTCCGCGGGACGCGTGCAGAGTCCCGCGCTGCGGCTGATCGTGGAACGCGAGCTGGAGATCGAGGCCTTCAAGACCCAGGAATACTGGACGGTCCACCTGGACAGTCAGAAGAACAGCGTGCCGTTTACGGCGCGCCTGTTCCAGTACCAGGGCAAGAAGCTGGAACAACTGGGCATAGGCTCGGAGGCCGCCTACCAGAAGATTCACGACAGCCTGAGCAGCGCGAAACTGCCGCCCAAGGTGGTGCGCGTCGAGAAGAAGGCGCGGCAGCGCAGCCCGGCGGCGCCCTTCACCACATCCACCCTGCAGCAGGAGGCGGTGCGCAAGCTCGGCATGTCGGCGGAGCGCACCATGCGCACGGCGCAGCATCTATACGAAGGCGTGGACATCGGCGGCCAGACGGTGGGCCTGATCACCTACATGCGTACCGACTCGCTGACGCTGGCGCAGGAGGCGGTGCAGGAGCTGCGCACTTACATTACAGACAACTACGACGCCGATTACCTGCCGAAGACGCAGCCGCAGTACAAGAGCAAGAGCAAGAATGCGCAGGAGTCGCACGAGGCCATCCGGCCCACGTCCATCACGCGCACGCCCGAGGCGATGCGCGATTACCTGACGGTGGATCAGCTGCGCCTGTACGAGATGGTCTGGAAGCGCACGCTGGCCAGCCAGATGGCGCAGGCGCGCTTTGACACGGTGAGCGTGGACATCCGTCTCGGCGGCGACGATACGCTGTTCCGCGCAAGCGGCCAGACCCTGGTGTTTCCCGGCTTCATCGCGGTATACCAGGAAGGCACCGACGACAGTGAGGAGGAAGAAGCCGCCAAGCTGCCGCCCCTGGTGGAAGGCGACGTGCTGCCGGTGGACAAACTCTACGGCGAACAGCACTTCACTCAGCCGCCGCCACGCTATACGGAAGCCAGTCTGGTGAAGACCCTGGAAGAGCATGGCATCGGGCGTCCTTCCACCTATGCCAGCATCATCTCCACCCTGCAGGCGCGCGAATACGCGCTGCTCGACAAAAAGCGCTTCATCCCCACCGACGTGGGGCGCGTCGTCAACAAGTTCCTGACCGAGCACTTCAGGCGCTATGTGGACTACGGCTTCACCGCGCAGATGGAAGACGAACTCGACGAGATCTCCGAGGGCAAGCGCGACTGGATTCCGGTGCTGGATGCATTCTGGCAGGGTTTCAGCCAGCTCATCGCGGACAAGAAGGAAGTCGAACGGCCCGGCACGGAAATCCTGGACGAGCTTTGCCCAAAGTGCGGCAAACCGCTGTCCAAGCGGCTGGGCAAGCGCGGCATCTTCATCGGCTGCACCGGCTACCCCGAGTGCGACTACACGCGCAGCGTCGGCGGCGAAGCCGATGCGGGCGAGGCGCGGCGCGAACTGGGACAGGATGCGAACGGCATGCCGGTGCTGCTGCTGCGCGGGCCCTACGGCTATTATGTGCAGTTGGGCGAGGTGGAAGAAGGCGCGAAGAAAAAGCCCAAGCGCGTTTCCTGGCCCAAGGAATTGCCGGTCGAGAACGCCGATCTCGCCCTGGCCCTGCAACTGCTTGCCCTGCCGCGCGAACTGGGTCACCACCCGGAAACCAGCAAGCCGGTCATCGTGAACATCGGGCGCTTCGGTCCCTATATCGGCCACGACGGCAAGTTCAAGTCCATCCCGCGGACGGACAGCATCTTCACCATCGAATTGGAGCGCGCGCTGGAATTGCTGGCCCAGCACCGCTCGTCCAGCCTGGTGCTGCGCGAACTGGGCAAGCATCCGGATGACCAGGCGCCAATCGAGGTGTGTAACGGCCGCTATGGCCCTTATGTGCGGCACGGCAAAGTCAATGCCACCCTGCCCAAGGATGTCAGCCCGGACGCCGTGACGCTGGAAGAAGCGCTGAGCCTGATCGCCGCGCGCGCGGAGAAGCTGCCCGCCACCAGGAAGAAGGCCGCGAAATCACCCGCGAAAGCGAGCGCCGCCGGAAAAACCGCAGCCAAGAAGACCAGCAAGGCAAAGGCGGCGCCAGCGGATGAGCCCGAAGCCAAGCCGAAAAAGGCCGCCGGGAGCAAGGCCAAGACCGCCGCGGCCGCCAAGACGAAAGCCGCAAAGCCCGCTGCCAGGAAAAAAGCCTGACCGGGTAATGCTCACCCGTGCAGAACGGGAATGGACTTGAAGTCGGGGGAACGGCCGGAGAATTTCGTCAGGTCGGCCAAGGTGTAACGGTCCAGTTCGCCGAGAAAAGTGTCACGGGCTGTGGTCAGCACCGATTTCAGCTTGCAGACATTGGTGATCACGCAGTGATCCGTTTCCGGATTCAGGCACTCCAGCAGATCGAAGTCCGGCTCCGTGCGGCGCACTACCTCGCCGACCACGATTTGCTCGGCTGGTCTCGCCAGGCGCATGCCGCCGTGTTTTCCACGGGTGGTGTGGATATAGCCGCTCAGACCCAGCTCATGCACCACCTTGACCAGGTGATTCCTGGAGATGCGATAGAAATCCGCAAGCTCGGAGATCGTCACCAGCTTATCGGGCTGCAAAGCAAGGTAAATCAGAACCCTGAGAGAGTAATCTGTATATAAAGTCAGGCGCATACCGCAACACAGCAATTGTCCATCAATATTCTTGTTGACAATCCAATTTTCCCGATGCTAAGATGTATCCAGAATACATGTAAGGCATTATTTACCTTAAATCAAGGGCTTATTGCGCTCAAAAACATGTATTCGTGGTGCATTTTAACATAGCAACGGCCTTTCTGCAAACTCTTGAAGGCCAATATACCGTTGAAATGTAATCGCCACAACCGCTTGTGCGGCATTGTTTATGACTTTTATCGAAAAGGACGAGAGATGAGCTTGTATGAAGAGATTGGTGGCGAAGGCGCTGTAAACGTAGCCGTGGACATTTTTTACCGCAAGGTGCTAAAGGACGACCGCATCAAGCGTTTCTTCGACGGTGTGGACATGGACAAGCAGGCCGCCAAGCAGAAGGCCTTTCTGACCATGGCCTTCGGCGGTCCGCACAACTACACCGGCGCCGACATGCGCCGCGGCCATGCCCACCTCGTTGCCAAGGGCCTGAACGACTCGCACTTCGATGCCGTGATGGAGAACCTCGGCGCGACGCTGAAGGAACTCAACGTACCCGACAACCTGATCGCTCAGGCTGCCGCCATCGCCGAGAGCACCCGCAACGACGTGCTGGGCAAGTAAGGGCAAGCACACCTATGCCTAAAGTAAACTATGGCGGGCAGTCATTCGAATGCGGTGAGCGGTCCGTGCTCGAAACCCTGACTGCCCACGGTGTGCACATTCCCCATTCCTGCGGCTCCGGCGTCTGCCACACCTGCATGATGCAGGCGGTCAAAGGCAAGGCGCCACCCGGCGCGCAGGATGGACTCAAACCGACGCTGGTGGCGCAGGAATATTTCCTGGCCTGCGTGTGCCGACCGGAAGAGGACATGGAAATCGTGCTGGCCAAGAACGCCGCAACCCGCATTGCAGCCAGGGTCGCAGCGATCGAGTACTTGAACGCGGAGATCCTCGGGATCCGCCTCAAGCCGGCGCAAGACTTCAATTACCGGGCCGGGCAATTCATCAGCCTGTTCAAGGACGAGGACACTTCGCGCTGTTATTCGCTGGCGAGTGTGCCCAGCCTGGACGACGAGCTGTTCCTCAACGTGCGCAAGATTCCGGGGGGGCTGGTGAGCGGCTGGCTGTCCAGCGAACTCAAGGCAGGCGACACCCTAACGATTTCCGAGGCCACGGGCGATTGCTTCTACGTGACAGGCAAGGCCGACCAGGACATCCTGCTGATCGGCACCGGCTCGGGGCTTGCCCCGCTGTACGGCATCGTGCGTGACGCGTTGCTGAACGGGCACGCGGGACGCATCCGCCTCTACCACGGCAACTACAATGCGGCAGGGTTCTATCTCGCGGAGGAACTCCGCAGGATCGAGCGCACGCATCCGAATTTCAGCTATATACCCTGCGTGTCGGAAGCAAACGGCAACGACAGCTATGCCCAGGGCATGGTGCTGGACATCGCACTGCGCGACAACCCAGATCTCACCGGCTGGCGGGTGTTCCTGTGCGGCAATCCCAACATGGTGACGGCCGCCAAGCGCGAGGCCTATCTCTCCGGCGCGGCGATCAAGGACATCTACGCCGACCCATTCTAGCCGGCGCACACCGGCCGCCGTTCGAAAGGCCTTGAATAATCCGGCCCGGGGCAATAAGCTAGTGCGCCCCGACACGCACCATCCGGATGATCAATCCCGGGCCACTATTCATGGACAAATTCGAACGCTTTCTCGATCGCGCCGAGCGGCTGATGGACCGCATCGAGCGCGCGCTGCCCAAACCCGCCTCCGCCGCCGCCCCGGACTGGGAGGCGGCTGCAGCTTTCCGCTGGGAACAGGGCCGGCTGCTGCCGTTGCCGCACTTTCACCGCATCCGCCTGGACGACCTGCTCGGCATCGACAGTCAGAAACAGCTCGTCGCGCAGAACACCCGCCAGTTCGTGCAGGGGCGGCCGGCCAATAACGTGCTGCTCAGCGGCGCGCGCGGCACCGGCAAATCGTCGCTGGTCAAGGCCTTGCTCAACGAACATGGGGCCGATGGCCTGCGCGTAATCGAGCTCGGCAAGCCGCAACTGGCCGACCTGCCGCACATCGTGCCGCTGGTCGCAGGCCGCGCTGAGCGCTTCATCCTGTACTGCGACGACCTTTCCTTCAACGCCGACGAACCCGGCTACCCCGCCCTCAAGGCGGCGCTGGACGGCTCGCTCACCGCGCTCTCCGACAACCTGCTGATCTACGCCACCTCCAACCGCCGGCACCTGATGCCCGAATACATGGCGGAAAACCTCGAAACGCAACGCGTCGGTGAAGAACTGCATCCCGGAGAGAGCGTGGAGGAAAAGATCTCCCTCTCTGAGCGCTTCGGGCTGTGGGCCTCCTTCTACCCCTTTTCGCAGGACGAATACCTCGCCATCGTGGCGCACTGGCTCAAGCATCTGGGCGTGGCGGCTGGCGTGAACGCCGAAGCACGGCAGGCTGCGCTGCAATGGAGCATACAGCGCGGCTCGCGCAGCGGCCGCGTGGCCTGGCAGTTCGCAAGGGACTGGGCTGGCAAGCAGTAGGCGGGCGCCGCTTCAAAGCGGTAGCCATGGCGGTCGAAATCGTCGCGAGCGGACAGACAGTGGATGCGACCGGCGCGCAGGCGCTGCAATGTACCTAAGGGTCTGCCGCATCGCGGCACCGGATGCAGTGCAGCGGCCGCGTGGCCTGGCAATTCGCAAGGGACTGGGCGGGAGGATTTATGCCGAGCCGCTGCCGGTTGGCATGATGCTTTTCTCAATGACCGCCGAACAATGCCGCTGAAAAACGTCGCGAGGATGGCTGGATGCAAGGCGCGCGGCGCGCAGGCACCGCAATGTACTCTATATACATGAGGATGCCGAGCACCGTGGAACGCCGCAGACGGCCACCACAGTAGTTTTTCACCAGTGTGTTAGCGGGGCTCGATCTGCCACAAATGCTGCGACACCGACAGCCATGCCCCCAGCCACCCCAGGTAGCCGGCGAACAGCAGCAGCGAGAAGCTGTCTCCCACGGTCAGGTAGTGCAGGCTGAACGTGCTGCCATACATGTGCGCCAGGGCGGTGAACCGGACATTGAGCAGCCCCAGGCTGCCGGCGATGATGGCCCAGGCCGCAGCGCCAGCGGCCATGCCCTGGACAAAGCCGAAATAGAGGAAGGGCCGGCGGATGAAGCTGTCGGTGGCGCCGATCAGCTTGGAGATCTCGATTTCATCGCGCTGTGTAAGTATCTGCAGGCGGATGGTATTGAAGGTAATGGCGACCAGCGCAACGCTCAGCAGCCCGCCCAGAATCAGCACGCCCAGACGGACGAAGCCAAGCAACGCGTCGAGCTTGCGCGCCCAGCCCGAATCCAGCTGCACGTGCGCAACGTTCGGCCAGGTGCTGAACTCGTCGCGCAGCGATTCGAGCAGCTTGGGGTCGGTGCCCTTAGGATAGACGATGAAGGCATCGGGCAGCGGATTCTGCCCCAGTCCGGCAATCACGTCGGCCAGCCCGCTGTTGCGCTTGAGGTCCTGCAGCGCCTGTTCGCGCGGCACGAACTCGGTGCGCGCGACGCTGGGTTGCTGCGCCAGGCGGTTGCCGATCTGCGCGATCTCGCCTTTGCTGGCGGTGAGCGACATGAAGACGCTGATCTGCGGCGCGCTGGACAAGCGTGCAGAAAGGTCCTGCACATTCTGCAGCAGCACATACAGGCCGACCGGCAGGCTGATGGCGATGCCCATGATGAGGATGTTGAGCGCGCTGGAGATCGGCGCCGAAAGCAGGCGGCGCAACGCAGCGACAAGGATCCGGATTTGCTGCCTCATGCGACCAGTTCCCCGTGACTGAGCGCGAGGGTGCGCCCTTCCCCCCGCTCCAGCACCTTGGCATCATGGGTGGCGATCACCAGGGTGGCGCCCACCTGATGAAACGATTTGAAGATGTTCAGGATGTCGTGCGCATATTCGGCGTCCAGATTGCCGGTAGGTTCGTCCGCCAGCAAAATCGCGGGGCGGTTGACGATGGCGCGTGCGATGCACAGGCGTTGCTGCTCGCCGCCCGAGAGCGCGATCGGATTGGCCTTTTCGCGCGGCAGCAACCCCACCTTGTCCAGCGCAGCGTGCGCGCGCTTGACGCTTTCGCGATGGTCGAAGCCGCCGATCTGCAGCGGCAGCATGACGTTGTCGAATACGCTGCGGTCGAACAGCAGTTTGTGGTCCTGGAACACCATCCCGATATTGCGGCGCAAATACGGCAGCGCCCCATTCTTGAGCGAGCCGACATTCTGGCCGCGCACCACTACGCTGCCCCCGTTGGGGCGCTCGATGGCCGCAATCAGCTTGAGCAGGGTGCTCTTGCCCGCGCCGGAATGACCGGTCAGGAATACCAGCTCGCCTTCCTTGATCTCGAACGAAAGGCGCTTCAACGCTTCGAATCCGCCGGGGTAACGCTTGGAGACGTGGCTGAACTTGATCATCGTTGCTCCCCGTCGAATCAGGTCCCGGTTCCCAGCAGGGCCGCGACAAATTCTTCGGCTTCGAAGGGGCGCAGGTCATCCATGCCCTCTCCCACGCCGATAAAGCGCACCGGGATGGGGTGGGCCTTGGCGATTGCGGCGATCACTCCGCCCTTTGCAGTGCCATCCAGCTTGGTGAGCACGAGGCCGGTCACGCCCAGCGCCTCGTCGAACGCCTTGACCTGCGACAATGCATTCTGGCCGGTGTTCGCGTCCAGCACCAGCAGCACCTCGTGCGGCGCATCGGGCATGGCCTTGGTGATCACGCGCCTGACCTTCTTGATCTCCTCCATCAGGTGGGCCTGGGTGGTGAGGCGGCCGGCGGTGTCGGCGAGCACCACGTCCACGCCGCGCGCCTGCGCGGCCTGCACGGCGTCGAAGATCACGGCAGCCGGATCGCCGCTTTGCTGCGCGATGACCGTCACATTGTTGCGCTCGCCCCAGGCCAGCAACTGTTCGCGCGCCGCGGCGCGGAAGGTGTCGCCCGCCGCCAGCAGCACCGACTGCCCCTGATTCTGGAAATATCTGGCCAGCTTGCCGATGGAAGTGGTCTTGCCCGCGCCGTTCACTCCGCACATCAGGATGATGAACGGCCGGTGACCCCCCGTTTGCAGCGGACGCGCCAGCGGCGCAAGCAGCTTGAGCAGGCACGCCGCCAGCGCCTCCCTGACCTCGCCGGGCTCGGTCAGGCGCCGCGCCTTCACCTGCTGGCGCAACTCGGCCATCAGGAATTGCGTGGCATCCATGCCTGCATCCGAGGTAATCAGGATGGTTTCGAGGTCTTCGTAGAGATCGTCGTCTATCCGGCCGCCGCGGCCGAACAGTTCCGCAAGCTGCCCGCCGGTACGCGCCAGGCTGTTCCTGAGACGGCCGGCCCAGCCCCCTTTGACGGCTGCTGAATTTTCCGGGGTGGTGCTGTTCTGGGTGTCGGGCATGAAATTGGTAAGGTATCAGGGCGACCGCACGGCCGCCTTTCGTCTCCGGGTGGATGAACAGCGGCAAAATGGCGCATAATGCGCCCTTCGGTTGCCGCGCGCTGCCGCAGGCGACATTTTATTCTGATTAACTGACTTGGGCTAGGGAATATGCGCACAGGATTATTCAAGTGGCTGCCTGCGGCCGCCCTGCTGGTCGCCGCCGCCGCCGCACACGCCGGCACCTTCGAAAAGACGCTGGACAACGGTCTCAAGGTGATCGTGAAGGAGGATCACCGCGCGCCCGTGGTGGTGCAGCAGATCTGGTACCGCGTGGGCAGCATGGACGAGATCACCGGCAAGACCGGCATCTCGCACGCCCTGGAGCACATGATGTTCAAGGGCACCAGGACCGTGCCGCCGGGGCAATTCTCGGTGCGCATCGCCGCCGCCGGCGGGCGCGAGAATGCGTTCACCGGCTACGACTATACGGCCTATTTCCAGCAACTGCACAAAGCCCATTTGCCGCTCGCCATGCAGCTCGAGTCCGACCGCATGGAAAACCTCGTCGTATCCCCGGCCGAGTTCGCCAAGGAGATCAGGGTGGTCATGGAAGAGCGGCGCTGGCGCACCGATGACGACCCGCATTCGCTGCTGCAGGAAGAGTTGATGGCGGCGGCCTACCAGGAACACCCCTACCACCATCCGGTGATCGGCTGGATGGACGACCTGCAGCACCTCAGCGCGGCCGACGTGAAGGCCTGGTATACCCGCTGGTACGACCCGAGCAATGCGGTGCTGGTCGTGGCGGGCGATGTAGACCCCGCGGCGGTGTTCGCCCTCGCGCAAAAATACTACGGCGTCATCCCGGGCCATCCGCTGCCGCCGCGCCGTGCCTACATCGAGCCCAAGCAGGAAGGCATCAAGCGCATCGTGGTCAAGGCGCCGGCGGAACTGCCCTATCTGCTCATGGCCTATCACGCGCCCGTGCTGCGCGACACCACGCACGACTGGCAGCCCTATGCGCTGCAGGTGCTGGCCGGCATCCTCAACGGCAACGGGGCCGCGCGCCTGGACAAATCGCTGGTGCGCGAACAGCGGCTGGCCAGCGAAGTGGATGTGGGCTACGACACCGTCTCGCGCGGACCCGGCCTGTTCATGCTGGCGGGCACGCCCAGCCAGGGCAAGACCGCCGCCCAGCTGGAAGCCGGCATACGCGCCCAGCTCGCCAGGCTGGCAAAGGACGGCGTGAAACCGGATGAACTCAAGCGCGTGAAGGCGCAGGTGACCGCCGCTGAGGTCTACAAGCGCGATTCGGTGTTCTACCAAGCCATGCAGATCGGTCAACTGGAGAGCGTGGGCCTGTCCTACAAGGACATTCCGCTGATGCTGCAGAAGGTGCAGGAAGTGACCGCGCAACAGGTGCAGCAGGTCGCGCGCGATATTTTCAATGACGATAACCTGACGGTGGCGGTGCTGGATCCCCAGCCGCTGGCTGGCCGGCGCATGCCGATGGTGCCGGGTGGAGGTGCAAATGTACGTTAATGCCTTGGTCAGCCGCGTGCAGGCGCGGGCCCGGCGGCGCATGCCCGCAGTTCTTGTGTTCACCGCCCTGTCGCTCTGCGCGGGGGCGGCGCTTGCCGGCCCGCATATCCAGCACTGGCAGGCGCCCAGCGGGGCGCAGGTGTATTTTGTGGAGAACCACGACCTGCCCATCGTCGACGTGGCGGTGAATTTCCCTGCGGGCAGCGGTTTCGACACCGCAAGGCGATCCGGCCTGGCCGCGATGACCCAGGACATGCTGAAGCACGGCGCGCGCGGAATGAACGAGGACGAGATCTCGCGCGGGCTGGCCGACGTGGGAGCGGAACTCAACGGCAACTTCGACCAGGACCGCGCCGGCCTGAGCCTGCGCATGCTGAGCGCGCCCGCGGAACGCGACCCGGCCCTCCAGGTGCTGGCCGCCGTGCTGCAGCACCCGTCCTTTCCGGCCGCCATACTCGCGCGGGAAAAGGCGCGCACCGTTGCCGCGCTGAAGGATGAGGAAAGCCAGCCCGAGGCCATCGCCGTGAAGGCCTTCGCCAGGGCGGTATACGGCGACCATCCTTACGCGCTGCCGCAGAACGGCGAGATTGCGACCGTGCGCAAGATCGGGCGCAGCGACGTCGCGGAATTCTATCGTGCGCATTACGGCGCCGGACATGCGGTGGTCGCGCTGATGGGCGACCTCACCCGCGCGCAGGCCGAGGCGATTGCCCAGCAGCTCACGGGGCAACTGCCGCCGGGCGGCGCGCCAGCGGAGATCCCGCCTGTCACCATGCACATCAACGCTTCGGAACTGCGCATCCCGCATCCGGCGACGCAAAGCCACATCCTGATGGGAGCGCCGGGCATGACCCGCACCGATCCCGATTATTTCACGCTGTATGTCGGCAACTACATCCTGGGCGGCGGCGGCTTCGTCTCGCGGTTGATGCAGAACGTGCGCGAGCAGCACGGCATGGCCTACAGCGTATACAGCTACTTCTTCCCGCTGCAGCAGGCAGGCCTGTTCCAGATCGGCCTGCAAACCAAGAAATCCCAGGCCTATCAGGCCCTGGACCTGGTGCGCACGACAGTGGACCGCTTCATCAAGGACGGCCCCACGGAGCAGGAATTGCAGGCCGCCAAAGACAATATCATCGGCGGCTTCCCGTTGCGCATCGACAGCAACCGCAAGATCGTCGAATACCTGGCGATGATAGGCTTTTACCACCTGCCGCTGACCTATCTCGACGATTTCACCGGCAAGGTGCAGAAGGTCAGCGTTGCCGACATACGCACGGCCTTCAGGCGCAGGATAGATCCTGCGGCGATGGCGACGGTGATCGTTGCGCCGCCTGCGCCAGCGGGGACCGGCAAATAAACCGGGTGCGCATCATAGGCGGCGCGCATCGCCGCCGCCTGATCGAGTTCCCCGACGCCGAGGGGCTGCGCCCGACGCCGGACCGGGTGCGGGAGACGCTGTTCAACTGGCTGGGCCAGACCCTGCACGGCAGGCGATGTCTGGATCTGTTCGCGGGCAGCGGGGCGCTGGGTTTCGAGGCGGCCTCGCGCGGCGCCGAGCGGGTGGTGATGGTGGAAAAGAACCGCCGGGTGTGCCAGGCGCTGCAGCGCAATATCGATGGTTTAGGATTAAAAACCATTGAGTTGCATTGTGCTGACGGGATGGATTACGCGCAGCGCGACGGCCGCCGCTACGATGTGATCTTCCTGGATCCCCCGTTTGACGCAGGGTATCTGCCCGGACTATTAACCCTACTCGGGCCAAAGCTTGAAGCGGATGGCGTGATCTATGTCGAAAGCGGTACAATATTAGACCCCGGACCCGGCTGGCAGGTGGAAAAGCGCGGCAAGGCGGGCGCGGTGCATTATCAATTGTTGAAACAGGCAGACGAGGCAGCTTAGTGATCAGAGTCATCTATCCCGGAACATTCGACCCCATCACGCGCGGGCACGAGGACGTGGTGCGCCGCGCAGCCCGCTTGTTCGGCGAAGTGGTGGTGGCGGTCGCGGAAAGCCGCAAGGGCACGCTGTTCTCGCTGGAGGAGCGGGTGGAGATGGCGCAGGAGGTATTTGCCGGCTTCGGCAACGTGCGCGTGGATGGCTTCTCCGGCCTGCTGATGAATTACGTGCGCAGCCAGGATGCGCGGGTGGTGCTGCGCGGTCTGCGCGCAGTCTCGGACTTCGAATATGAATTCCAGATGGCGGGAATGAACCGCAGCCTGCACCCCGATGTCGAAACAGTATTCCTGACTCCGGCGGAGCAGTACACCTTCATATCGGCCAGCATGGTTCGGGAAATCGCCCGGCTCGGCGGAGATGTGGGAAAATTCGTGTCACCCTTGGTCGCCTTGAAGCTGGCAGACAAGAAACCGTTCTGAAATTGAAACTTAGGAGAAAAGCATGGCCCTGATGATTACCGACGAATGCATCAACTGCGATGTGTGCGAACCGGAATGCCCGAACGAAGCAATTTCGCAGGGCGACAGCATTTACGTGATCAACCCGAACAAATGCACCGAGTGCGTGGGCCACTACGACACGCCGCAGTGCGTGGAAGTGTGTCCGGTGGACTGCATTCCCAAGAATCCCGATTTCAACGAGACCAAGGAGCAGTTGCAGGCCAAGTACGACAAGCTGATGGCGGCGAAAGGCTGAAAAGGCCCCGGCTCACCGATGAAAAACCCGCCACCTGGCGGGTTTTCTTTTTTGGGTCGATCCGGGCACGCGCCGGTTCAGACCTTGGGCGGCTGGGTAAAGGCCGCTTCCAGGCGTTTGAGCGTGGGCCGGTGCAAGGCGAGGCTCTGCTTGCCCCAGCCCTTGATGACGCGCTGCACCTCCTCGTATTGCGCGTTGGCGGTGTCCATATCTCCCAGCCCGCGCGCCCAGATGGCATATTCCACCCGCGCTTCCAGGCCGCCGAAACGCGTAACCGCAAAGGTGAACTCATTGCGCGCGTCCTCCGGCCTGCCGGCCAGCCCATATGCGCGCGCAAGCAATAGCGCGGTTTGTTCCTGACGAAACTCCGGGTGCTGCTTGCGGATGGGCTCCAGCAGTTCCAGCGCCGCCCCGCCCCGGCCGCATTGCACCCGCGCCTTGGCGGCACCGAAGCGGATTTCCAGGTCGTTCGCCAGCGGCCCTTTCAGGCAGGCATCGAAGTGCTCGGACGCGCGCTCGGCCTCCCCGGCTTCCAGCAGAGCGTTTGCCAGGCGCATCTGATTCTGCGCGGTAGGCGTGTGTTCAAAGGCGCGCTCGGCGACACGCAGATCCTTGCGCGGATCCAGCGCGCTAAAAGCAGCGGAGGTCGCGCGGCGCACCCCGTGATGCAGCCGCATGTCCGGCAGATACACGGCGAAGAAGTAGACCGCGCTGCCCAGCAAGGGGAAAAAGAACAGAATGAACAGCCAGTAGTACTCGCGACCCGTGCGCACCACGTGCACGGCAAAGAAAATCGCGATGAGTAGATGTAATCCGCCGCCAAAATATGGCATCGCCTGCTCCAGAGTGTCTGAACGCGAATATTATCCCACAACGCGGGCAAAAAACTATTCGCTGCAGTGGCTATGCCGGGTGCAGGCCGCTGCCGGCAAGCCGCTAACGCTGGCAGCGCGGGCAGTAGAAGCTGGCCCGCTGCCCCTGGCGGATCTGCTTGATGGCGGTGCCGCAGGTGCGGCACGGCTCGCCGCTGCGCCCATATACGAAATAGTGCTGCTGAAAATAACCCGGCTCTCCCGCGCTGTTGGTGAAGTCGCGCAGGGTGCTGCCGCCGGCCGCGATCGCCTCGCGCAGCGTCTGGCGGATGGTTTCGACCAGGCGGCCGCAGCGCTCGCGGCTCACCTTGCTCGCCGCCGTCTGCGGGCGGATGCCCGCACGATACAGCGCCTCGTTGGCGTAGATGTTGCCGACGCCGACGACGACGTGGCTGTCCATGATCACCAGCTTGATCGCCGCGCGGCGTTTGCGGGTGGCCCGGTAAAGGTACGCACCATCGAAATCGCCGCCCAGCGGCTCCGGGCCGAGCGCCCCCAGAAGCGCATGCGTTTGCGGGTCTCCCTCATGCCACAGCACGGCGCCGAAACGCCGCGGATCGCGCAGACGCATCAGATGGCCGTCGTCCAGCACGAGGTCGAAGTGGTCGTGCTTGCCCGCCGGCGCATCCGCAGGCAGGATGCGCAGGCTGCCGCTCATGCCCAGATGCAGGATCAGCGTGCCGCTGCCGCAATCGAGCAGAAGGTATTTCGCGCG
The DNA here is from genome assembly GCA_035260545.1 of Gallionellaceae bacterium. Taxonomy (GTDB): domain Bacteria; phylum Pseudomonadota; class Gammaproteobacteria; order Burkholderiales; family Gallionellaceae; genus DATDDB01. The sequence continues at coordinate 23,831 of DATFUZ010000025.1, forward strand.
CCGCGTCACACCCCGTATTTCCCGCCCCTGCAACAATTCCGGCAGGCGCTTCGGCACGGGCCAGCGCAGATGCGGATGGCGGATGACCACGCGCTCGATACGGCGCCCGACCAGATGGGGCGTCAACCCGCGCACGGTGGTTTCGACTTCAGGCAGTTCTGGCATGGAAAATCGGAGGAAGGTAGGGAACGCCGCAGCCGCTTAACGGCGTTGACCGCGCTGACGCAAAGGCGCCGCCGCAAATGATGCGGCGGGCCGCCTGCACGTCAATGCGCGGCGTCCTCCGGCGGCCCCTCCGCCTTGTGATCGGAGCTGTGCGTGAGATAAAGCGCAAGCGCGATCAGGGCAATCGCTCCGCCGAGGTAGAGCAGGTCGATCGGCTGCGAAATCTTCATGTTGAGCGCCTGCTCGAACAGGGTGACGATCAGGATCATCAGGATGACCTTGGCCAGCCGCGATTTCAGGTCGTCCAGGCTGCTGATCACCAGTATCTTGCTCGATGCCCTGCTGCCATGTGCCTGGTCGATGTCGCTGATGAATAGTTCGTACAGGCCCAGCGAGAAGATCAGCAGGACCGTGGCCAGCAGGTAGCCGTCGACCACCTCGACGATATGGCTGACTGTGCTGTCGTGCAGCGCCTTGCGCGCGTCAGCGGCCATGCTCGCATCTGCGTAGTGGAGCGCATGCTGCACCAGGAGCACCACGTCCACAGTCGCCATGAAGAAGATGGCAAAGCCGGCAAAGAGGCTGCCCAGCACAGCAGTCAGAATGACGAAACGGCTGTTCCACAGCGTTCCCTCGAAAAACCATTCCAGATATTTCATGCAGGCTCCTGATAGGGGTCATCCAGCCCCGATGCCTTGAACAAATCGGGGCGCTCGCCCTCGGCCTCGAGGTTGCTGCCTGCGCGCTCGAACAGCTCGCGCAAGGTGACGTCGGAATCGCCCATGCCTTTGCGTCCCTCCCGCCGCAGCCACTCGCCTATGCCGCCGTCGTCGTGGCGCACGATGATGGCATCGGGGTCGAACACGAACAGCCGGTGCAACTCCTTCAGCTTGACCAGTTCCGGTTCGCGCACCATGCCCCAGCCCTGCCCGGCCAGCTTGCTCACCACGTTGGCGCGCTGCAACTTGGCCAGAATCTGCTCCAGCACGTCGAAGCCCACGCGCAGCTTTTCGCAAAATATCGGCAGGGTCTGAACGCTTCCGCTGCGCAGCCCCTTGTTCATCATGCGCAGCATGCACAGGGCGTAGTACAGGTGCGCCATGGGGTCGGGCTGCGCGCGCTCCGTGCTGCGCCAGTGCGACAGCGAAGAGGCCACTACGCCGCCGAGCAGCATGGAGACCCAGGACAGGAACACCCACAGCAGGAAGACCGGGAAGCTTATGAATAGCGTATTCACCAGCTTGTAGCTGGGCAGGTGCGCCAGGTACAGCGCGAAGAAGCTATTCATGGACTCGAAGGCGAACGCCGAAATCACGCCGCCGATGAGGGCGTGGCGCATGGGTACGTAGCGGTTGGGGACCACCCGGAACAGGAAGGTAAACGCCGGCGCCGTAAGGAGGAGCGGGGTGAGCTTGAGCACCACGACGCCCAGCCCGGAAATCGGCTTCGCATAGCCGACCGACAGCGCCACCAGCCAGGTGGTCAGCGACAGGCTGCCGCCCACCAGCAGCGGACCGAGGGTCAGCACCAGCCAGTAGATGAGCACGCGCTGCATCAGCGGACGCGGGCGGGACACATGCCAGATGGTGCTCAGTGCCCGGTCTATGCTGACCATCATCATCACGGCCAGGCCGGCGAGTATGACCACGCTCAGGATGCTGAGGCGGACTGCGCTTTCACCAAATTGCGCGAGATAGAATGATGCCAGCTTGCCGCCAGTCTCCGGCACCATGTCGGCCGCCAGGAACTTCTGGAGCGCGTTCGCCACATCTGCAGAGGCCGGGAAGGCCGAAAAGACGGTGAACACGATGGTCAGCACGGGGACTGCGGCAAGCAGGGTGATCACGGTGAGCGTGGCCGCCATTTGCGCGCAGCGATCCTGCGAAAACCGCGCGGCAATCAACTGCACCAACTGCTGCAAGCGCTGCATGTCCTGGCTGCGGTTTCCGTTTTTTCCCATGTCCCCGCTTTTTCTTATCTCCAAGTTAGCCTCTCTTCAGCCATTCCGCTGCGCCCATCATACCCGACTCGGTGGGGAAATACAGCATCAACGTCCCAACGGCGCAACGTCCGCCCCGAGGAGATCTCCCCCCTCAGGATGCCCTTCGCCAAGGGCTATGCCGCCAAAGTCGAACAGCGCGCGGTCGAGCAGGTGGGAAGGCGCAATATGCTGCATGGCAGTGAAGATGGATTGTGTCCTGCCGGGGTATTGGCGCTCCCACTCGGCCAGCATCGCCTTGATGTTCTGGCGCTGCAGGTTTTCCTGGGAACCGCACAGATTGCAGGGAATGATGGGAAATTCCATACCGCGGGCATAGCGGGCAATATCCTTTTCCGAACAGTAGGCCAGCGGCCGGATGACGATGTGGTCGCCCTTGTCGGTAATTAGCTTGGGCGGCATGGCCTTGAGCTTGCCGCCGAAGAACAGGTTCAGGAACAGTGTCTCAACCATGTCATCGCGGTGATGGCCGAGGGCGATCTTGTTGGCGCCCAGTTCGCCCGCCACGCGGTAGATGACGCCACGGCGCAGGCGCGAGCACAGGGAGCAGGTGGTTTTGCCTTCCGGGATCTTTTCCTTGACTATCGAATAGGTATCCTGGGTTTCGATGTGGAAATCCACCCCCAAGCTTTTCAGGTAGTCCGGCAGCACATCGGCGGGAAATCCGGGTTGCTTCTGGTCCAGGTTCATCGCGATAAGGCGGAAATCGACCGGCGCGCGCTTTTGCAGGGTGCGCAGGATGTCGAGCAGGGTGTAGGAGTCCTTCCCGCCGGACAGGCAGACCATCACGGTATCGCCCGCCTCTATCATGTTGAAGTCGGCGATGGCTTGCCCCACCTGGTGTTCGAGCCGGCCCCTGAGGCGGTTGAAGTTGGTGGAGTGAGGCTCGAAATGTACGGGCTGGATGTCGTTCATGCTTCGTTTACAGGTTGATGCTGCGTCCGCCGTCGACCGCAATCGTCTGCCCGGTGATGTAGGGCGCATCGCGCAGCAGGAACAGCGCCGTCCTGGCGATGTCGGCGGGCTCGCCCTCGCGCTTGAGCAGGGTATGGGCAATGATCTTGCGGCGCGCCTCCTCGTCCGCCCAGGCGCCTTCCTCGGGCCACAGGATGACGCCGGGCGCCACGGCATTGACACGCACGAACGGCGCAAGTTCCTGCGCCAGCGCGCGATTCAGCCCGGAAAGGCCGGTCTTGGCCACGCTGTACAGCAAATGCCCCTGCATCGGCCGCTCGGCATGGATGTCGACGATATTCACGATCGCGCCATGGTTACGCCGCAGTTCCGAGGCGGCGGCCTGCGCCAGGAACAGTGGCGCCTTGAGATTGGTGCCGATCAGGTCATCCCACTGCGCATCGGCGATCTCGCCCAGCGGCGTTGGGAAGAAACTCGATGCATTGTTGACCAGGGCGTCCAGACGCCCGAAGCGCTGTATCGTCTCGCTCACCAGCGCCGGCAGTTCCGCGGTATGCAGCAGGTCGGCCTGCACGATCTGTGCGGATGCGGGGCGCAGCCGGTTCAAACCGGAGGCGAGCGCCTCGGCCTCGCCGCGCGACGAACGGTAGTGTATGGCGATGGAGGCCCCGGCGCCATGCAGCATGCTGCAGATGGCCGCACCGACGCGCTTCGCCCCGCCGGTAACCAATACGACTTTGCCTTGCATCCCGGTCTCCACTAAACTTGGGCCTGTATGAATATTGCGGTACACAATTTAACACATCCGGCCATGGCCTCACTACCTTCTCCCGGCCCCGACGCCCTCGCACACAGCGAATCACTGCGCCGCCTCATCTTGGAAGACATTGTCCGCCAGGAAGGCTGGATACCGTTTTCCCGCTACATGGAACTGGCGCTGTATGCGCCGGGCCTGGGCTACTACGCCGCGGGGGCGCGCAAGTTCGGCGCCGAGGGCGACTTCGTCACGGCGCCGGAGATCTCGCCCTTGTTCGGCAGGGTGGTGGCGCGCCAGGCGGTCGAAATCATGGCGCTGAGCACACCGCTCATCACCGAACTGGGCGCGGGCAGCGGCAAGCTGGCCGTCGACATCCTGCTTGAACTCGAGCGGCTGGGCAGCCTGCCGGACCGGTATTGCATCCTCGACCTGAGTGCGGAACTGCGCGAACGGCAGCGCGCGCTGCTGCAGGCGCGCGCGCCCCACCTGCTCGATCGCGTAGCGTGGCTGGACACCCTGCCCGACACGCTGGACGGCGTGGTGCTGGGCAACGAGGTGCTGGACGCCATGCCGGTGCACCTGGTGCGATGGGGTGAGGACGACATCTACGAACGCGGCGTTGCCGCCGAAGGGCAAAGTTTCGCGTGGCATGACCGGCCGGTGCAGACTCCGGGCTTGCTGGAGGCCGCGAGGCTGATCCGGGTGCCGGAAGGCTACCAGAGCGAAATCTCGCTGTCCGCGCGCGGCTTGGCCCGCAGCCTGAGCGAGCGCTTGCGCCGGGGAGTGGCGCTGTTCGTGGATTACGGCTTCGGCGCGGGCGAGTATTACCACCCCCAGCGCAGCCGGGGCACCCTGATGTGCCATTACCGCCATCACGTGCACGACGACCCCTTCTTCCTGGTCGGCCTGCAAGACATCACATCGCACGTGGACTTCACGGCCATCATGGATAGCGCCGCCGAAGGCGGCGCCCACTTGCTGGGCTATACGACACAGGCGCATTTCCTGATGAACGCGGGCATCGTCGATCTGTTGCGGGAAACCTCGCCCGAGAACGCGCGCAGCTACCTGCCGCTTTCGTCCCAATTGCAGAAACTGACCAGCCCGGCGGAAATGGGCGAGCTGTTCAAGGTGATTGCGCTGGGCAAGGGGGTGGAGGCACCGCTTTCCGGCTTCGCCCGCGGCGACTTGTCGCGACTACTTTAGACCGGCTGCCGGGCGGCGACGCCGCCTGTGCAAGGCACATCCGGCCAGGGCAATAATGGCGTACACCGAAAGCAAGGGATCGAGCAGGTAATCCCATAGATTTGTGGACGCATACCAGCCCGCGCTCCACGCCAGCACGGCCAGCGCCAGCGCAATAGCCACCAGCACCGCGCCCCGCAGCACGGCAGCCAGTGCGAGCAGCAGCAAAACGGCAAGCATGCCGTAACTGCCGTACCCCAGCCGGTAGGGGTCGAAATTGCCCCAGCCCAGCGCCAGCGGATAGAACACTGCCGCCGTCACGGCCACCAGCCCCAGCAAAGTCTCCCGCCCGGCCAACACCGCCGCTGGCAGCGCCACGCCGCGTACAAGGCGCGCAAGGTACAGCAGCAGTAACAGCAACGAGGTCACGCTGAGGTCACCAATCACCCCGCGCAAATAGGCGGCGAGCGGCAGTCCGCCCCCCAGCGGAACGAACGCGCCCACCATGACGGCCGCCAGTACCGACTGGCGCGTGCCCATACCCAGCCGCGAGAAGCCCGGCACGCGGCTGGCGAGCGCGGTAAGTGCGACAGCATTGCCCAGCAAGCCGGCGGCATCGACGAAGCGGATCATGGCGCGTACTCCAGTTGCTGTTTGAGCCACGCCGGAGTGAAGGTCACGTGCTTGATGAAGGTGCGATTCCAGGTGTAGAGCACATGGAAGTCGCCGTTCTTCGCCTGCAGCAGAAAGGGGTAGGAATACTCGGTGCGGCAACCGCCGGGCGTGCACGCCGCCTGCCGGACCGAGGCCAGATACGCCGCGCGCTGTTCCGCGGGCAGCGTGGCGACACGGGCATCAGAAGCAAGTAGGCGATCCTGCATGCGCGAGAGCCAGGCCGCTTCGGTCTTGGGGAGCCCGCGATCATCCTCCAGTTGATACACCGTCTTCCAGCTTGCGCCGCCGTCGGCCGAGATCATCAGCGACAAGGCATCCCGGCCCTGTTCGAGATCGTTAAGCACGGCAAGCAGACGACCGTCGGCCAGCACCACGGCGCTGATTGCCGAATCGGGATTGCGCAGCGACGAGATGCGCGGGGCCGACCAATGGCGGCCGGCGTCGTGCGTGGCGACAGTGACCGCGCGGTGGGGGGGCGGCCCGGCATGGCGCATCAGGGCCAGCGCGTCATCGGCATTTTGCACCAGCAGTACGGGCTGCAGCGTGCCTGCGCCACCCGGCGCCAGCCGCTGCTTGTCGAGTACGGCGCCCTGCGCACCCAAACGCAGCAATTCGCCAAACTTGCTGATGAATTCGTGATAGACCGGGAAGGCCAGGGTGCCGTCGGCGTATGGCACGAGCCCGTTGCGCACGAGGGTACTGATGTTCAGGAACGGCGAGGTGACCAGCCGGCGCGGCGCATCCCAGGTCTGCCCCTCGTCGGTCGAGCGCATCGCGGTGATGGAGCTGCCCGCCCAGCCGCCGAGCGACACGGTGACGTAATACAGCCACAGCGAGCCATCCGCCGCGCGTCCCGGCACCGGGTTGCCCAGCTTGGCGACATAGCGCTGCAGTGCCCGCTCGGTGCGCCCCCGGTCGGCCACTTCCTGCTCGGCGCCCCACAGGCCGCGGGCCGGATCGAACACCGCGCTGTGTATCTCCACATCGCGCGCACCCTCGCGGCTGCCGGAAAACCAGAAGGCGCGGATGCGGCCGTCCTTGAGTTCGATCAGCGAGGCGGCATGGGTCTGGACATGCAGGCGGGACGAAGCGAAATCGCTGCGTATCCGCGCAGGCTCGGCATTCGCGCCCGGCGGGTGCGCCACGGCAAACGCTGGCGGCGGCGGGCGCCGCGCCGCCTTGTAGAAACCGGCGCTAAAAGCCACCGCCAGCAGCAGAAGCAGCGCGCCGCGCCTCACCTTAGCGGCACTCGCTGACCGGCTTGGCGCCCGCCGAGCTCACCGTGGGCACGGTAGACTCGACCAACCACTCGCGGACGAACAGATGCTGGAATACTTCACCCTTGAACAGCATCTGCTCGATCTCCGGCCAGTACTGGCGCCCGGCGATCTCGATGCGCTCGCCGATCACCTTGCAGTCGGCACAGGGCTCTCCCTGCTGCATGGGCAGGCGCACGGCGAAATAGCGGTAACGGTGCGCCAGCCATTCCGGCGTGCGCCCGGGCAGGTCATCGTAGTAACCGTAGACATCGGCGCCCGGCAGCAGGAAACGGTGCCCCTCGTCTTTGGCGATGAATTTGTTGCACGGCACCCACACCTCCTTGCCGCGCGCGAACTGCTGCGCCTGCTCGCTGTAGTTGCCGGGCGCGCCGTCGAACGGCGCGACGAAGGCGGCAAAGCACAGAAAGCCGGCGATCACCACCACGTTGAAGGTGACGCGCGTCAGTCGCGGCACGAACACCGCCGCCAGCAGCAGGGCGCTCACCACCGCCATCAACACCCAGAATTCCCAGCCGTACAGATGCCCGCCCATTTCGTCCTGCAGGCGCAGCGACAGCCGCAGCATCAGGGCGAGCATGACGGCGGCCATGGCCAGCCCGCCGACGAACAGCCAGCGGCTGATGCGGTCCCAGTACAGCGCACACAGGATGGCCAGTGCGGGCATGGCCTCCAGCATGTAGCGGCTGGAGCGCTGGCTGGCCAGGCTGAACATGAACAGGTAGGCCGCCATCAGGATCCACAGAAATTTCTCGTTGTCAGTCGCCTGCTTGCGGTTGCGCCAGGCAAGCCAGGCAACGCCGAACACCGGCAGCGCGAGGAAGGTGGCGTTGATGGGGTAGCCGAACAGCAGCCACCAGATGCTGTGCTCGCCCCACAGCATCTTGCCGAGGTAGTTCGACTGGTCCACCTTGGCGACGTTTTCCACCCAGAAGAACTCATGCCACAGCGCGGCCGGGTGCGGATCCAGCCCTATCCACAAGCCGAAGAACACGGCCAGCGACACGGCACCCAGCAGCGCGGCACGCCACAGGTCGTGCTTCAGGAATTCGCGCCAGTCGTAGCGGCGCTGCTGCAGATACCACCACAGCAGCGCCGACCCGACCGGCAACAGGAAGAAGAACGATTTGTAGAGCAACCCGATCCCCGTGGCCAAGCCCAGCCCCACGGGAAACCAGAAGCGCGATTCGAACGCCTGCGGCCGCCAGTACAGCAGGGTGAAGAATGGCAGGAACAGCCAAAACACGGTTCCCGGCTCGGTCAGGTAGGGACGGCCGAAGCGGTAGGTGGTGAAAAACGCCAGATAGGTAAGCATCGCCACCAGCGCGGTTTCGGCCTTGCCGGTCAGGCGGCGGGTCAGGGCCAGCACCAGCAGTGCAGTGAGCAGGGTGTAGATCACGCTGGGGTAGCGCAAATGCCACAGATCCCACCGCTTGCCCCAGTCCGTGGACAGGATGGCGTGCCAGAACATCATCGGCGGCTTGATGTTGCGCATGGTGGCCAGTTCGGATTGCAGCGGCAGCCAGTGTCCGCTGGCTGCGGTCATGCGCGCGATATGTATATACAGGTATTCGTCGCTGTTCTTGGGGATTTGCTGGCTGCCCAGCCCGTAAAAATAGGTGAAGACTGCGAGGACTGCGGCCAGTGCGTACCAGACCAGGCGCGTCTTCAGGGCGGGGAATCGAGCAAACATTGGGTGGAGTTATCCTGTAAACATGTAACGGAGCGGTGAGCCGGAAATTGCTGCAGGGCCGCGATCCCGGCGCATCTGCGAGGATTGCCGGGAAATCAATGCGCTATAATATCAACACAGCAAGAACTTGGGCAATTTATGTTCCTTTTCACAACACTGGGTGGCGCGTCGCCGCGGCTGGCGAGGGCCGAAATTTGAAAGCGCTCGTGCTTGGCGGCGGGGGTTTCATCGGCTCGCACCTGACCGCATCGCTCCTCGCCGACGGAAATTTCGTGCGCGTGTTCGAACGGCCCTACCGCGACCGGTCGACATCCATGCCTGCGCATTCCGGGCTGGAGTGGCGGGAAGGCGATTTCGGCAACGCGCAGGATCTCGGCCGTGCGCTGGACGGCATCGATACGGTCTTCCATCTGATTTCCACCACCCAGCCGCAATCCTCCAACGACGATCCGGCATTCGACGTACAGAGCAATCTGCTGCCCACGCTCGGACTCCTGGAGCAGTTGCGCAGGCGCGCCGGCGTGCGGCTGGTATTCGTGTCGTCCGGCGGCACGGTGTATGGCGTGCCGCGCCAGACACCCATTCCGGAGACCCACCCCACCGAGCCGACCTGTTCTTACGGCATCGTCAAGCTGGCCGTCGAGAAATACCTGGCGCTCTACCGTACCCTGCACGGACTGGATTACCGCATCGTGCGCCTGGCCAATCCCTATGGCCCCGGCCAGGAGGCCAACCGCGCGCAGGGCGTGGCGGGAACCTTTCTGTACCGCGTCACCCATGGGCAAGCCATAGAAGTATGGGGCGACGGTTCCGTGGTACGTGATTATCTCTACATCGGCGATACCGTGTCGGCGCTGCGCCGCACCGCGGAATACGGCGGCGATGAGCGCATCTTCAACATCGGCTCCGGCACCGGGCATAGCGTGAATGAAATCCTGACTGCTGTCGAAGCGGCCGCCGGCAGGAAAGCGGAGGTGCGCTACACGCCTGGGCGCAAATTCGACGTGCCGGTGAGCATCCTCGACATTTCGCGCGCGCAAGCGGAACTCGGGTGGCGCCCGGTGGTGGATCTGGCGGCCGGCTTGCGCTTGACCTATGCCGCAATTACGGGAAAATAAGTCATGCAACAGGTAATGCTGAAACCCGATACTTACGATTGCACGCTGTCCATCGTTATCCCCGTCTACCGCAGCGCCGCCATCCTGCCGCAACTGGTGGCGCAAATCGACGGCGAGATGGAGAAGGAAGGACTGGCCGGCCGGTTCGAGCTGCTGCTGGTCAACGACTGCAGCCCGGATGACAGTTGGCAGGTGATCCGCGCCCTGGCCCAGGCCCATCCCTTTGTCCGCGGCATCACGCTGCGCCGCAACACCGGCCAGCACAACGCCATCATGGCGGGCCTGCACCATGTGCACGGCCAGTACGTCATCATGATGGATGATGACCTGCAGCATCCGCCCAGCGCCGTTGCCGACATTCTGCGCGCGTTATCGTCCGGCTATGACGTGTGCTATACGAATTACGTGAACCGGCAGCATGCCGCCTGGAAGAAAGTCGGCAGCCGCTTCAACGACTGGATGGCCACACTGCTGCTGGGCAAGCCCAAAGGTCTCTATCTGTCCTCGTTCAAGGGCATACGGCGCGAGATCGCCGAGGAAATCATTCACTATAACGGGCCATACACCTACATAGACGGACTGATGCTGGACGTGACGCGCTCCATTACCACCGTGGACATCCAGCACCAGGAGCGCCAGGAGGGGGAAAGCAATTACACCTTGCGCAAGCTGGTCGGCCTGTGGATGAAGATGGCCACCAGCTTTTCCGTGTTTCCGCTGCGTTTGGCCACCTACGGGGGCTTCGCGCTTTCGGCCATCGCCATGCTGATGATTCTGCTGGTGGTCGCAGAGAAGATGCGCCACCCGGAATGGCCGGCGGGCTGGGCTTCGCTCATCGCCACCATGCTGTTCATCGGCGGCATCCAGACCCTGTGCATCGGCATGATAGGCGAATACCTCGGCCGCACCTACCTCAAGCTCAACGGCAAGCCGCAGTTTGTCATAGGCGCCACCACATGGAGCGCCGGAACCGCCCCGGCGGCATCTCCCCGAGAATGAGCTTGCAAACCGGGCGCGCGTCGGGATTACAATGAGCGCCGGGGCATCTACCGGAACCCATTTCCCGGAAGCCATCTCCCGGATGTGCCCGAACGGACACGGTATTTTGCATGCCGTAGAGGAGGCGCAATGAAAAAATCTCATGTTTTGGCCGCAACTGTAATGGCATTCGGGCTAGGCGCTGGCGCCGCGCACGCAGAGCCGAAGTCCGGCCTGGGCGTGAACGCCGGCCTGGTGGCAAGCCGCATGAACGATCCGGTTGCCGGCAGCTACCAGAGCAGCGGCCTCAGCCTGGGACTGGACTACCAGTTCGCGGTCTCCAACAGCCTGTCCATCAACCCGTTTCTCATGACCTCGGTGGAGCCCGCCAGCGGCACCGCAATCGCCGCCGGCACCCACGCGACGCATGGCCTGCTGGGGCTGGAATTGCGCTACTGGATGGGTGCAGCCTTTGTCGGCGGCCACCTCTTTACCCAGTCCGAGGCGCTTTCCGTCACCAACGGCAATGTCACCACCAGCACCAATGCCAACGGCGGCGGGCTGGGGCTGGTGGGCGGCTGGGAGGACCCCAACAGCGGTCTGTATGTGATGGGCCAGCTCGACGGCGGCCGGGTACATTACCCGGCATCCACCACCAAGGTGTCGGAATTGCGGCTGAGCATAGGCTATCGCTGGAAATAGGGCGCGGCGCGCCCCGGCGCAGGAAGGGATACAGCCGGGGCGGCGGGCATAGCCCGCGGTCTTATTGCTTTCTGAACAGTGCGGATTGGGCGTGGGCCTGCAGGCCCTCGCCGAAGGCCAGTTCCGCGGCGATGCCGCCGAGCGTCTGCGCACCCTGTTCGGAAACCTGGATCAGGCTGCTGCGCTTCTGGAAGTCGTACACCCCCAGCGGCGAGGAAAAGCGTGCGGTGCCGGAGGTTGGCAGGACGTGATTCGGCCCCGCGCAGTAGTCACCCAGCGACTCCGAGGTATAGCGGCCCATGAAGATGGCGCCGGCATGGCGTATCCTGGGCAGCCAGGCCACGGGGTCTTCCACGGAGAGCTCGAGGTGTTCCGGCGCGATGCGGTTGCCGATGACGCAGGCCTCGTTCATGTCGGCGACGGTGATCAGCGCGCCGCGGTTCTCCAGCGCGGTGCGGATGATGTCCTTGCGCGGCATTTGCTCCAGCAGCTTGTCGGCGCTGGCCGCAACGGCGGCCGCGAAATCCGCATCCGGTGTCACCAGGATGGCCTGGGCCAGTTCGTCATGCTCAGCCTGGGAGAACAGGTCCATTGCGATCCAGTCCGGATCGGTCTTGCCGTCGCAGATCACCAGGATCTCGGACGGACCTGCCACCATGTCGATGCCGCACACGCCGAACACGCGGCGCTTGGCGGAAGCCACATAGGCATTGCCGGGACCGACGATCTTGTCCACGCGCGGAATGGTGTCCGTGCCATAGGCCAGCGCGGCGATTGCCTGCGCGCCGCCGACGGTGAACACGCGGTCCGCGCCGCACAGATGGGCCGCCGCCAGCACCAGCGGGTTTTTCACCCCGTCCGGCGTGGGCACCACCATGATGAGCTCCCGCACGCCCGCAACCTTGGCCGGCAGCGCGTTCATCAGCACGGAGGAAGGATAGGCCGCCTTGCCGCCCGGCACATAAAGCCCGACGCGATCCAGCGCCGTCACCTTCTGGCCGAGAATGGTGCCGTCGTCCTCGGTGTAGCTCCAGGAGTCCATGCGCTGTTTTTCATGGTAGGCGGTCACCCGCTTCGCGGCCTTTTCCAGCGCGGTCTTCTGGGCTTCCGGCAGGCCGTCGAAGGCCGCCTTGAGTTCTGCCTGGGGCAGCTCGAGCGCAGCGGCATTTTCGACATCGAGGCGGTCGAAGCGCCGCGTGTATTCGAGCAGCGCAGCATCGCCCCGCTGCCGCACGTCGGCGAGTATAGCGGCGACCGTGGATTCTATCTTTTCGTCGGCGGTCGCCTCGAACGCCAGCAGCGCGTCGAGCTGCGCGTTGAAATCGGCCTGTTTGGTCGAAAGCTGCCTGATCTTCATGTCTGTCCCTTACCGCCCTATGCCTTGATTGCACCGGCAAACGCATCCAGCATCGGCTGGATGGCGTCGCGCTTCAGCTTCAGCGCGGCCTGGTTCACCACCAGCCGCGACGAGATGTCCGAAATATGCTCCACCGCCCTTAGGTTGTTGGCCTTGAGGGTCCCGCCGCTGCTCACGAGGTCCACGATGGCATCCGACAGACCCACCAGCGGCGCCAGCTCCATCGAGCCATACAGCTTGATCAGGTCCACATGCACGCCCTTCGCGGCAAAATGCTCCCGCGCGGCCTGCACATACTTGGTCGCCACGCGCAGGCGCGCGCCCTGCTTCACCGCGGATTCGTAATCGAAATCGTTGGGCACGGCCACCATCATGCGGCAGCGCGCAATATTCAGGTCCAGCGGCTGGTACAACCCGGTGCCGCCATGCTCATTCAGCACATCCTTGCCGGCCACGCCGAGATCGGCCGCGCCGTACTGAACATAGGTCGGCACATCCGACGCGCGCACGATGATCAGCCTGACATCTGCCCGGTTGGTCGGCAGAATGAGCTTGCGCGACGATTCCGGATCCTCCAGCGGCGTAATGCCGGCGGCCGCCAGCAGCGGCAGGGTTTCCTCGAAGATGCGGCCCTTGGAGAGCGCGATGGTGATGGTCATTCGATCCTGCAATCCGGCTTAAAGGTCGGTATTTTATCCTTAAAACGCGCGGCGCAGAAGGCCGTGCGCGCGAGTCGCGCGGCCCTGCTACAACGCCGCGACCGCGTTCCTCAGGATCCCTCTGATATCGCGCTGGCGCATGATCTCGAAGCCCCTGTTCTCCAGCTCGATTCTGGCTGCGTCGTCGGCGAGCAGGCGCAGGCACTCGGCGGCCACGCGATCGGTGGGACAGAAATCGACGGCGCCTTTCATGTCCGCCTCTATCTTGGAATTCGGGGAATAATCGGATACCACAGCCTTGGAATTGGCCAGCAGATACGAAACCCGCGGCACCTCGAATACTGAGAATTCCGGATACTGGTTGATATTCAGTACAATTTTCGAATTGGCGATCATCCTGTCCCGCGAGTCTCCATACAGTCCATGGACATATACGGCCTTTATGAGGTTCACGCAGAGGTCATGGAAAACCTGCAGCCGGGGCCCGGCAACGCCGCCATAGAACAGCACATCGATTTCCTGGTCTTGCGGTTTTTCGATGCGTGTGAGGATGGGCGCATAGCCGACGGGAACATGAGCCGGCGGCCTCGCGGGATTGAGCTTTTCCCAAGTGGGAATATTGTATTCGCTGTAGTCCCATATCTGGAAATGCTCGCCACAGTATTTCATGCTGTCGCGCATTTCCGCGGGATCAAGCCCGGCTGCCTGCTCCAGGTTGTAGACGATGGTATTGGCCGGCAGCGCCCGCAGGGTTTCCAGCGGCAGCATCTGCGCGCCGAACACGATGTTGACAGCGGTGGAACTGAACCCGTTGACCGCAAAGGAGGTCTGGAAACCCAGTTGATTCAGCCCCCACTGGAACGTTTGGAGGATTTCGTTAAAGCCCTGAAAGATGTGGAGCCGCGGGTCAGGGACGATGAGGGCAATGTGAACAGTTTTCATCTTCGGCCAAGTGGATTACGAATGCGCATGTGTGGCAACCCTCCACGCACCGATGGTCGCAACAGATTGCGATATTCGATGCCATCGAAATCTTGGCGGGTCGGCGTCCCTCTAGCCGCCCCACTATTTCAGCCGGCGTATATTAGCACCGAGGCCCTCGAGCTTGGTCTCGATATGATCGTAGCCGCGATCAAGGTGGTAGATGCGGTCGATCACCGTCTCGCCCTGCGCCACCAGCCCTGCGATCACCAGGCAGGCCGAGGCGCGCAGGTCGGTCGCCATGACGGTGGCGCCTTCAAGCGCTTGCACTCCGCGCACCATGCAGGTGTTGCCTTCGACGTCGATCTGGGCGCCCAGGCGGATCAGTTCCTGCACGTGCATGAAGCGATTCTCGAAGATGGTTTCGACGACCATGGAGCTGCCTTCGGCCACGGCGTTGAGCGCCATGAATTGCGCCTGCATGTCGGTGGGGAAGGCGGGATGGGGTGCGGTGCGCACGTTGACGGCCTTGGGGCGCCCGCCCATTTCGAGGTGAATGCGGTCGTCATCGACGCTGATGCGCGCACCGGCCTCGGCGAGCTTTTCCAGCACGGTTTCAAGGATGTCGGCGCGGGCGCCGGTGAGCGTGACGCTGCCGCCGGTGGCGGCCGCCGCCACGAGATAGGTGCCGGCCTCGATGCGGTCCGGCATGATGCGATGGCCTGCGCCATGCAGACTTTCGACTCCGGCAATCGTGATGGTGTCCGTGCCGTCGCCACTGATATTGGCGCCCATGGCGCGGAGGCAGTTGGCAAGGTCCACCACCTCGGGCTCGCGCGCGGCGTTCTCCAGCACAGTCACGCCGTCGGCAAGCGCCGCGGCCATCATCAGGTTTTCGGTGCCGGTCACGCTGACGATGTCGAAGAAGATCCGCGCCCCTTTCAGACGCCCGGTGCCGCCATTCTTCGGAACAACGGCATGGATGTAGCCGTGCTCGATATGAATCTCCGCGCCCATGGCCTGCAGGCCCTTGATGTGCAGGTCCACCGGCCGGGACCCGATGGCGCAGCCTCCGGGCAGCGAGACGCGCGCCTCGCCGAAACGCGCCACCAGCGGCCCCAGCACCAGCACCGCCGCGCGCATGGTCTTCACCATGTCGTAAGGGGCTTCCCACTTGCTGATCCGGTCGCCCTGGAAGCGGATTTCGCCGGGGGCGAGTTCCGCCTTGACGCCCATCTGCTCCAGCAGTTTGCGCATGGTGACGACGTCATGCAGCTCGGGCATGTTGGTCAGATGCAGCGTGCCGGAAGTGAGCAGGCTCGCGCACATGATGGGCAACGCCGCATTCTTGGCGCCCGAGACGCGGACTTCCCCCTTGAGCGGCGTGCCGCCGATTATTGCCAGTTTTTGCATTTTTTTGAGGCGTCAGCGCATGCGGCTAACGACTGTTCTCCCATTCCTGCGGCGTAAAAGTCTTGATGGAGAGCGCGTGAATCTCCTCGCGCATCCGTTCACCCAGCGTCTGGTAGACGCGCTGGTGGCGTTGTACCCGGCTCATGCCCGCGAACTCCTCGCTCACCACCACCGCGTAGAAATGCTGCCCATCCCCCTCGACAGTGAGATAGGAACTGGCCATGCCCTGCTCTATGTTTTGCCGGATGCTCTCTGGAGTCACCATATTCAATCTCCTTTTGTGCCGCTAGATGCGCAATTTATAACCCGACCGCAGCAGGCCGAGGGTGAGGAGCGTGATCGCGGCAAGACTTGCACCCACCACCGCCAGGCCCAGCCAGGGCGAAACGTC
Organism: Gallionellaceae bacterium; assembly: GCA_035260545.1. Classification (GTDB taxonomy): domain Bacteria; phylum Pseudomonadota; class Gammaproteobacteria; order Burkholderiales; family Gallionellaceae; genus DATDDB01. The sequence goes on from DATFUZ010000025.1 coordinate 40,036, forward strand.
AGAGACGCCGAAGAAGCCGTAGCGAAATCCGTCTATCATATAAAAAAACGGGTTAAAACGCGACAGCCCCTGCCAGAAGGGCGGCAGCGAGTGAATGGAGTAGAACACGCCCGACAGGAACGTCAGCGGGACGATGATGAAATTCTGGAATCCGGCCAACTGGTCGAACTTCTCCGACCAGATCCCCGCGATCATCCCCAGCGCGCCGAGCAGGGCGCTGCCCAGCACAGCAAACAGCACAATCCACTGCAGATGATCGACCGGCGGCACCGCGAACCACATCGCGGCCACCAGCACCCCCGCTCCCACCACGAGGCCGCGAACTACCGAGGCGAGCACGTAGGCGGCAAAGAATTCGCCATACGCGATCGGCGCGAGCAGCACGAAGACGATGTTGCCGGTGATCTTGGACTGGATCAGGCTGGAAGAACTGTTGGCGAATGCGTTCTGCAGCACGGCCATCATCACCAGGCCGGGAATCAGGAACGCGGTGTAGCCCACGCCTGGATACACTTCCACGTGCCGCTCCAGCACATGGGAGAAGATCAGCAGGTACAGCAGCGACGTGAGTACGGGTGCGAGCAGCGTCTGGAACGCGACCTTCTTCACACGCAGCACTTCCTTGTAGAACAGCGAATAGAATCCGGTCTTCACGATGCGGCCACCACTTGCAGGAAGACGTCCTCGAGGTCGGCCTGCTCCACCACGAGTTCCTGGATCGCCAGGCCCGATGTGCGCAAGGCGGCCAGGACCTCCTCCAGGGCGCGGAATCCCGGCAGTGCAAGCACGTGCTCGCCGTCCGCCTGTTCCGACAGGTAGGGTTCAACGGCCGCCGGCAGGGGACCGGCCAGGCGCAGGCGCACCCGGCAGCCCGCCACGCGCCGGAGCAAGTTCTGCATGGTGTCGAGCGCGACGATGCTGCCGCGCTTCAGCATCGCAACGCGGTTGCACAAGGCTTGTGCCTCTTCGAGGTAATGGGTGGTCAACAGGACGGTGTGGCCCTCGTGGTTCAGGCGCTGGATGAAACGCCACAACCCCTGGCGCAATTCCACGTCCACCCCGGCGGTCGGCTCGTCCAGCACGATCACCGGCGGCTTGTGCACCAGCGCCTGCGCCACTAGCACGCGCCGCTTCATGCCGCCGGAGAGTTTGCGCATGTTGGTGTCGGCCTTGTCCGTCAGGTCGAGGTTGTGCATCACCTCCTCTATCCAGGCGTCGTTGTGGTTCAGGCCGAAATAGCCGGACTGCAGGCGCAGCGTTTCGCGCACGGTGAAGAAGGGATCGAACACCAGTTCCTGCGGCACCACGCCAAGCAGGCGGCGGCTGGCGCGATATTGGGTGACCACGTCGCGGCCCAGGATGGACAGGCGGCCGGCGTCCGGGCGGGCGAGCCCGGACAGGAGGTTGATAAGGGTGGTTTTGCCGGCCCCGTTGGGGCCAAGCAGCCCGAAAAATTCGCCCTCTTGGATGCTGAGGCTGACGTTGTCGAGCGCCTGCAAGCTGCCAAAGCGCTTGCAGACCCCGCTGACCTCCACTGCGTCCGCCATTGCCTCGATACCGGCGGGGGTCAGGCCGCAGCAGCGCCGCACATCGGCAGCAGGTCCGCCACGCCATACAGCCGCGCCAGGCTCATCAGGTTCTCCGGAATACTGTTAAAGCACAGTGTGATGTTGCGACGCTGGGCTTCGCGCAGCCAGGACAGCAACAGGCTGACCGCTGCGGAATCCACCGCCTCCACCGCGGACAGATCGACCACCAGGCTGGACCGGCCCTCGGGCAGACCGCGCTCGAACAGGGATTTGACGGTATTCAGCGTCAATGGCCCCGTCAGCCGCACCGCATCGTCGTCGCTCACCTCGATTCCGCTTTCTTCAAGGACTGGCCGACGTTCGCGCGGTTCTTGTCGGACAGGAACTTGATCAGGCCGTCGATGCCGCCCTGTTGCACCTGCTCCTGGAAGGTGCCGCGGTAGCTTGCAATCAGGCTGGCGCCCTCGATGGTGAGGTCGAACACCTTCCAGCCATCGGGCTTCCTTTCCATTTCATAGTTCACCGCGATGGCTGGTGATCCGGGCTTGGTAATCGAGGTGTCTACGGTCACCTCGTTATCGCTGTCGTCGCTCTTCAGCGGCGCCTTCACGTCCACGGCCTGGTTCTCGTAGCGCGAAAAGGCGGCCGTGTAGGTGCGCACCAGCAGGGTGCGGAACTGCGTGACCAGGGCGTCACGCTGCTCCGCAGTCGCCGTGCGCCACGGCCTGCCCACGGCCAGGCGGGTCATCTTCTCGAAATCGAAATGCGGCAGGATCTTGGCTTCCACCAAGGCCAGCAGCTTCTTCTGGTTGCCTCCGCGCAAGTCCTTGTCAGCCTTGACCGCCGCAATGACCTCGGCCGCGGTTTCGCGGATCAACTGGTCGGGCGCCTTCACGTCGGCGCGCGCGCTCAGCGCCGCCACCGACAAGGTCAATGCCAACAACATGCGTGTCGTGACTCTCATGATTTATCTCCTCACTTCCGTTCTTTCGTTCCGGCTGCCCGGCTATTGCGCCGGCTTTGGCTTTGCAGAGCCTTCCGCCATCATGTTGATCACCTTGCCGATCAGGTCTTCCAGCACCATGGCCGATTCCGTGTGCTTGATGGTGTCGCCGGGCTTAAACATTTCATCGCTGCCGCCCACCGACAGGCCGATATACTGCTCCCCCAGCAGGCCGGAGGTAAGCACCTTGGCATAGGTGTCGGTGTCGAACTGGTAGCGCTTGTCTATGGTCATGGTCACCTTGGCCTGGTATGTCTGCGTATCCAGCGAGATACTCTTCACACGGCCGACCAGAACACCAGCGCTGCGCACAGCGGCATCCGGCTTGAGGCCGCCGATGTTGTTGAAATAGGCCTGCAATTCATATGTTTGAGACATATTGTACGTACTCAGGTTCCCGACCTTGAAAGCCAGCACCGTGAGGGCCACAATGCCCGCGATCACAAAAGCGCCCACCCATAAATCCAGCGTGGTACGTTCCATATTATTCTCCCCGAAACATGATTGCAGTCAAAATGACGTCCAGCAGCAACACCGCCAGCGACGACTGGACGACGGTGCGCGTGGTCGCGCCGGATACGCCCTCGGCCGTGGGTGGCGCATCGTAACCCTCGAACAGGGCAATCGCCGTCACCGCCACGCCGAATACAAAGCTCTTGATCACGCCATTCATGATGTCGTGCTCGAAATCGACGGATGCCTGCATCTGCGACCAGAACGACCCCGCGTCCACACCTATCATGACCACGCCCACCATATAGCCGCCGAACACGCCCATTGCCGAAAACAGGGCCGCCAGCAAAGGCATCGAGATCACACCGGCCCAGAAGCGCGGCGCCACGACGCGCGCAATCGGATTCACGGCCATGATCTCCATGGCATCGATCTGCTCGGTCGCCTTCATCAGGCCGATTTCCGCAGTCATCGCCGAACCGGCGCGGCTGGCGAACAGCAGCGCGGAGAGCACCGGCCCCAGTTCGCGCACCAGGGACAGCGCAACGAGGGTGCCCAGGGCGGACTCCGAACCATAGCGCTTCAGCGTCTCGTAGCCCTGCAATCCCAGCACGATGCCCACGAACAGGCCCGCGACCAGGATGATTATGAGCGACATCACGCCGCTGAAGAACAGCTCGCGTATGGTCAGCCGGAAACGGGCAAAGCTGGTGCCCGAAAAGCGCAGTGTCAGCACAAAGAAGTGCGTGGCCATGCCGATCCGCCACACCAGGTTGATGGTGTGGTTCCCGAGTTTTCTCACACCGGCGATGATGCGCTTCATGTCAGGCTCGCAGTCTCAGGTCTTGTTGATAGTTCCCGCCCTTGAAGTGGAACGGTATCGGCCCGTCCATCTCGCCATGGACGAACTGGCGCACGAAGGACTCCTCGGAGGCGATGATGTCAGCGGCCGTGCCTTGCGCGATGATCGCGCCATCAGAGACGAAATACACATAATCCACGATCTTGAGCGATTCCTGCACATCGTGCGTGACGATGATGGAGGTGGCGCCCAGCGCGTCGTTCAGGCGGCGAATCAGGTTGCCGACCACGGTCAGCGAGATCGGGTCCAACCCGGCGAACGGCTCGTCGTACATGATCAGCATGGGGTCCAGAGCGATGGTGCGCGCCAGCGCGACGCGGCGCGCCATGCCGCCGGACAGTTCAGCCGGCATCAGGTCCTGCGTGCCATACAGCCCGACCGCGCGCAGCTTCATCATCACCATGTCGCGTATGATCTCCTCCGGCAGGTCAGTGTGCTCGCGCATCTGGAAGGCGACGTTGTCGTACACCGACATGTCGGTGAACAGCGCCCCGAACTGGAACAGCATGCCCATTTTGCGCCGCATCTCATAGAGGCCCAGGCGGTCCAGTTCATGGAGGATCTGGCCGTCCACCTTCACATGGCCTTTGGTCGGATTGAGCACCCCCCCGATGTGGCGGAGGATGGTGGTCTTTCCGCAACCTGACAGCCCCATGATGGCAACCAGCTTCCCCTTGGGGAAATCCATGTTGATGCCCTTGAGGATGGGGCGGTTATCGTAGGCGAAATTGACGTCGCGCAACTCAACCAGCGTTTGTGAGGACACTGCTCGTTAATCCCGTGGTGGTAAATTAGCCCATTCTAAACTACAGCCTCACTCCGCCACAACTCCCGCAGCACCAAGCGCCGGAGGAGGGGCCATGCAAACTGCGTCTTCCGGGCCTCGAAGGCAAGCGGCGCGGCTCAATTCTCCCAGTGCAGCCTCGCCCCCACGATCGCAAGCGGCCCGCGGTCGGCGTTATATGCCGGAGCGCGGATGTACTGGTAGTCTGCGGTCACCGACGCGCCTGCGCCTACACCGATGCTGTAATAGGCCTCCACGATCTGCTCGTCGGCGTAGTTCAGTTTGCCGTCCCCGATGAAGTAGCCCAGCCCGCCGGCCGCCAGGTATTGACGATAGATGCCGGAAAGCGCATTGCGCAGATAGGCCACGCCGGCGGTGTCGCGATCGCGCATCCAGCGCCTGCCGCCCAGCGCAACGCCGACGGAGAACGAGCGGTGCACCGCGGTAAAGGCATAGGTTTCATATCGGCCGTCCTGCCACATGGCGCGCGAGAACAGCCCCACATCGGCCGCGATGGACTGCTCGACGTTATAGCCCAGGCCGTACTTCACCGCGTCCCTGCGCACCGCGGCGGTTGCCGGAATCCCGGCGGCGCTGTCCGTTGCGAACGCCGGGCTGGCCATCGCATCGTAATAGCTCCCGGCCCGGATGGCGTCGCGGTAGGCCAGCAGGCGCACCTTGCCTTCCCGTCCGCCCATCACGTGCGCATGCACGATTTCGAACACCTGGCCGTAGTGGCGGAAGAACTGCCCGTCGAGCGCAAGCCCGTTGGGATAGCGAGGCTGCATGAACTGGCCGAAACGGTACACCCAGCCGCCCTCATAGTCTTCGAGCGCGAATCCCCAGGTGTAACCGCGCGTGTCTGCGGGATAATCGAACGCGCAACTGGCCATGTTGCACCAGTTCATGAACTGTGTCCGGGGATCGTGCGCATACCGATTGTTATCGAAGATGTCGAGCACGGCAAAATTGCCGGCAGTCAGCACGATGCGGTTGCGGTCCACGGCGCCGCCCAACTGGTTCATGGCCGATGGCACGTCTTCGCGCCCGCCCCCTTGTCCCCAGGTTTGCCGGATGAACAGGCGGGCGCGATATATCGTCAGGTGCGCACCGCTGACGCGGGTGAGCTCCCCGTTGTAGAAACCGCCGAAGCCGACGAGATTCGGCGACAGCGGCGCACCCTGAATGGCTTCGGGATCGAAATATGCCTCGGCGCCGTCCCACAAGCGCTTGCCGAATGCCGCAGTAAAGGAAAAGGTATACGCGTCCGCCGCATGGGTCGGCAAACTGTTGATGCCGCTATACAGCGCGTTGAATGAGGGTTGATGCTGCCAGATGTAGGTGGACTGGAATTTCGCGTTCCAGTCCTCGGGGGGCGCGCCATCGTCGGCCCGCGCCGTCCATGGCAGGGCCCACAGCGCGATAACGGCGAGCATGCTTGCCGCGTGTCTTGCCCGCCTGCCCTCAGACCGCGTGCGCAACATGGCCTGCTCGCCTTATGCGCGGCGCCAGGTGGTGCCCTGCGGCGTATCTTCGAGCACGATGCCGGCCTCCAGCAGCTCCTTGCGGATGCGGTCCGCCTCGGCGTAGTTCTTGGCCGTCTTCGCGGCCACGCGCGCCGCGATCTGCGCATTGATGGCCGCGTCATCCATGCCGGCCGCCTCCACGCCGCCCTGCAGGAAGGCGACAGGAGCGCGCTGCAGCAGGCCGAGCACGCCGCCGAGCGCCTTCAATTGCGCAACGTTTTGCGGGGTTGCTTCTCGATTGACTTGATTGGCGAGGTCGAACAGAACTGCCACTGCTTCCGGGGTGTTGAAATCATCGTCCATCGCCGCGCGGAAGCGCTGCCCGTGCGGCTCGTCCCAGTCCGCCACGGCATCCTCCGCGGGTGCGGCCTTAAGCGCGGTATACAGCCGGGTGAGCGCGCCCTTCGCGTCATCCAGATGGGCGTCCGAATAGTTGAGCGGGCTGCGATAGTGTGCGCGCAGGATGAAAAAGCGCACGACTTCGGCATCGTATTTTTCCAGCACTTCGCGGATGGTGAAGAAATTGCCCAGGCTCTTGGACATTTTCTCGTTGTCCACGCGCACAAAGCCGTTGTGCATCCAGTAGTTCACGTACTGGCACTGGTGGGCGCCCTCGCTCTGTGCGATCTCGTTTTCGTGATGGGGGAACTGCAGGTCCGCGCCGCCGCCGTGAATGTCGAAATGCTTGCCCAGCAGGTCCGAGCCCATGGCGGAGCACTCCAGGTGCCAGCCGGGGCGCCCCGGCCCCCAGGGTGAATCCCAGGTCGCTTCCGCCGGCTCCTCGGCCCGCGCATGCTTCCACAGCACGAAATCCAGCGGATCATGCTTGTCAGTGGCGACCTCCACCCGTTCGCCGGCGCGCAAATCCTCGATCGACTTGCCGGAAAGCTTGCCGTAGCCGGGAAACTTGCGCACGGCGTAGTTCACGTCGCCGTCGGCGGCACGGTAGGCCAGACCGTTCTTTTCCAGCAAACCTATCATGTCCAGCATCTGCGGCACGTACTGCGTGGCGCGCGGTTCGTGCGTGGGCGGCAGCACGCCCAGGGCGCGCTCATCCTCGTGCATGTAGCCGATGAAGCGCCCTGTCAGGTCGTGTATGGACTCGCGGTTCTCCCCCGCGCGCTTGATGATCTTGTCGTCGATGTCGGTGATGTTGCGCACGTAAGTGACGTCATAGCCGGAGGCCTTGAGCCAGCGGTAAACCATGTCGAACACCACCATTACCCGCGCATGACCGATGTGGCAATAGTCGTAGACCGTCATGCCGCAGACGTACATGCGGACCTTGCCCGGCTCGATGGGGATGAATTCCTGTTTGTCGCGGGCAAGCGTGTTGTAGATTTTCAGCATGACGGGATCAGGCGGGCATGGGTTTGCCGTCGTTCAGGTAGAGCCAGCCTTTGATGACGCGGTAGACTATCCAGCAGAAATTGGCGAACAGGATGGCCATGCCGACCAGCAGCACGTAGGTGGCTATCCCGACGACCGCCCACAGCAGGCCGAACCAGAAGGTGCGGATTTGCCAGCGGAAGTGGCTTTCCAGCCAGGTGCCGGCCGCCTCCTCGCGCTTGATGTAATCGATCATGACACCGGCGATGGCAGTGATGCCCGCAAACCAGGAAAGCGCGTACAGAATATAGACGGCTTGCGTGACGTTCTTCAGCGATTTCAGGCGCGCCTCTTCGGGAACGACTTCAATATCGGTCATGACCGCTCCTTTGCCCAGCCGTCCTTCAGCGTCACCGTGCGATTGAACACCAGCTTGCCGCCGGCCTGATGGTCGCGGCGGTCGGTGCAGAAATACCCCAGGCGCTCGAACTGGTAGCGCGTCTCCGGCGCGGCGTCCTTCACCGCAGCCTCCACCCAGCCCTGCACCACACCGAGCGAATCCGGATTAATGAACTGGTGGAAGTCGCGTTCCTTGTCGGCATCCGGCTCGGGCACGGTGAACAGGCGGTCATAGAGCCTGATCTCGGCCGGCAGCGCATGGGCGCGCGACAGGAAGTGGATCACGCCCTTGACCTTGCGGCCCTGCGGGTTCTTGCCCAGGGTATCGGGATCTATGCTGCACTTGAGCTCGACCACCTTGCCAGCCGCGTCCTTCACCACCTCGTCGCAGCGCATCACGTAGCTGTAGCGCAGGCGCACCTCGCCGCCCGGGGTGAGCCGCTGCCATCCCGGCGGTGGCGCCTCGGCGAAGTCATCCGCCTCGATGAGCAGCTCGCTGGAAAACGGCACGATGCGGCTGCCGAACTCAGGGTGATTGGGGTGAAACCCCGCCTCGCGCGACTGCGCGCCTTCGGCATTGGTAATGGTGACCTTGAGGGGATTGATGATCGCCATCACCCGCGGCGCGCGGGCCTCCAGGTCGTCGCGCACGGCCGCCTCCAGCTCCGACAGATCAACGATGTTCGGGCTCCTGGAAATTCCGATGCGCCGAGCAAACTCGCGTATGCCTTCCGGCGTGTAGCCGCGGCGGCGCATGCCGGAGATGGTGGGCATGCGCGGGTCGTCCCACCCGGCCACGCGCTTTTCCGTCACCAGTTGCAGCAGTTTGCGCTTGCTGGTGACGGTGTAGTGCAGTTCCAGCCGGGAAAATTCGTACTGCCGCGGATGGCAGGGGATGGTGATGTTGTCCAGCACCCAGTCGTAAAGCGGGCGGTGATCCTCGAATTCCAGCGTGCACAGCGAATGGGTGATGCCTTCGAGCGCATCCGAGATGCAATGAGTGTAGTCGTACATCGGGTAGATGCACCACTTGTCCCCGGTGCGGATGTGGTGCGCCCTTTTTATGCGATAAATGACCGGATCGCGCATGTTGACGTTGGGCGAGGCCATGTCGATCTTCGCGCGCAGGGTGCGGCTGCCGTCGGCAAACTCGCCGGCTTTCATGCGGCCAAACAGGTCGAGGTTTTCCGCCACGGAGCGGGCGCGGTGCGGGCTGTTCCGGCCCGGCTGGGTCAGGGTGCCGCGGTAATCGCGCATCTGCTCGGGCGTGAGATCGTCCACATAGGCAAGCCCCTTGTTGATCAGTTCCACCGCAAAGCCGTACAGCGCATCGAAATAGTCGGACGCCCAGCGCACCTCGCCGTCCCACTGGAAGCCCAGCCAGCGCACGTCGTCCTGGATGGATTGGGCGTATTCCTCGCTCTCCTTTTCGGGATTGGTGTCGTCGAAGCGCAGGTTGCACTTGCCCTGATAGTCCTGGGCCAGCCCGAAATTCAGGCAGATGGACTTCGCATGGCCGACATGCAGGTAGCCGTTGGGCTCGGGCGGAAAGCGCGTGACGATGGTGGCGTGCTTGCCGCTGGCAAGATCGGCATCGATGATGCCGCGGATGAAATTGGAGGGCGCCGCCGGGACCGCCGGCGCAGGGGCCTTGTTGCTCATGTCTGTTTTCCTTGGACCATGCCGGTGGCAATGGAGTGCGCGAATTTTACCCGAAAACATGGGCCACGACCCGGCCGCAACGCACGGAACGCGATGATTTGTGAATCGGGGGTTATTTGGTAGAATCGGCGAATCCCGGCGCACCGCCCGAATTGCGGATGCGCGTGTTTTTTCCTGTCCCACAACCTCCCGGCACACGACAGAAGATGAATTGGTTCAAACGCTATCGCCAACATATCGCGCTTTTCTCCGGCGCCTTGCTGCTTTGCTTCAACATGGGCGCCCGCGCCGATGACGTGCAGGATGCCGAAAAACTGTACCAGCAAAAACAGTACGACCAGGCACTGGAAGAAGTGGACACGATCCTCACCGCCAAGCCCAAGAACATCCAGGCCCTGTTCCTGAAAGGCAACATTCTGGCGGCCAAGGGCAAAATCGCCGATGCCATCGGCGTGTTCCAGGCGATCACCGAGGCTGCGCCGGAGCGGCCCGAGCCCTACAATAACCTCGGCTACCTCTATGCGGCGCAGGGGCAATACGACAAGGCGAAGAACGCGCTGCAGATGGCGATACGCAACCAGCCGACCTATGGACTGGCGCACGAAAATCTCGGCGACATCTATGCAAAGCTCGCCAGCAAGGAGTATGAACGCGCGCTGCAGCTCGATCCCAACAACTCCGCGATCCAGTTGAAGCTGGTGACGGTGAAGCAACTGTTCCCGAAGGGCACGGCAAACGTGCAGACCGTGACGATTCCCGCGGGCAGCGCGGCTTCTGCCCCTGCCGCCACGAACAAGCAGTGAATTTTTCCGGCTCCCGCAGCCTTCCGCACTCAAGGAGGACGTCGTACATGAAGAAGCTATCCGCAAGACTGTTCGCATTCCTGCTGTCCGCATGCTGCGTATTCTCGCTCGGCATCGCGCCGGCACAGGCCAGTACCCATCACCACCCAAGCAAAGGAAAACACCCCATGGTCAAATTGCACACCAACAAGGGCGACATCGTCATCGAACTGTACGCCGACAAAGCGCCTGAAACCGTCAGGAATTTCCTCGAGTACGTGAACAGCGGCTTCTATAACGGCACGATATTCCACCGCGTGATCAACAACTTCATGATCCAGGGCGGCGGCTTCGAGCAGGGCATGAAGCAGAAGCCCACCCGCGCGCCGATCAAGAACGAGGCCGCGAACGGGCTGTCCAACGACACTTACACCGTCGCCATGGCGCGCACGAGCGACCCGCAGTCCGCAACGGCCCAGTTCTTCATCAACGTGAAGCACAATACCTTCCTCGACTACACGGCCCCCAACGCGCAAGGCTATGGCTATTGCGTATTCGGCAAGGTGGTCCAGGGCCAGGACGTGGTGGATGCCATCAAGGCGGTGCGAACCGGGAACAGCGGCATGTTCCAGGACGTTCCCCTCGAGGACGTGGTCATCATCAAGGCTGAAGAGATCAAGTAACCCGCGGCCGGGCGCGCGCCAGTGCGCCCGGTCTGGAACGGCGCGCCTGATCGCGCCGGTTGCCGTCCGGATACCGATGCCATGGCCCACACCCTGTTCATTTCCGACCTGCACTTGAGCGAGGAGCACCCGCGCGACGCTGAATTGTTCCTGCAGTTCCTGCGCGAAGCGGCGCCGCAGGCCGAGGCGTTGTATATACTGGGCGACCTGTTCGAGGCATGGCCGGGCGACGACGACATGGCCGATGCCTTTCACGCGCGGATCGTTTCTGCGCTGAAGGCGCTGTCCTTCGGCGGCACGCGTCTATACCTCATGCACGGCAACCGCGACCTGCTGATGGGCAGAGCGCTGGAGCAGGCCTGCGGCGCCACCCTGCTGCCCGACCCCACCGTGATCGACCTGTACGGCAAGCCGACCCTGCTTTCCCATGGCGACCAGTTGTGCACCGATGACCAGGCCTACCAGGCCTATCGCAAGCAGGTGCACGATCCGGCCTGGCAGCGCCAGTTCCTGGCTCAGCCGCTGGACGCCCGCAAGGCATTCATCGCCCAGTTGCGGGCGCGCAGCCAGGACGAAAAGCAGAAAAAGTCCGAAGAAATCATGGACGTCAACGACGGGGCGGTGCTCACCCTGCTGCGCAGCCACCGTTATCCCGACCTCATTCACGGCCACACCCACCGCCCGGGACATCATCTGATACATGTGGACGGCTACATCTGCAACCGCTGGGTGCTGGGCGACTGGGAGACGCAGGCCAACGCGCTGTATTGCGACGATACCGGCGTGGTCAGGCGCGAAGCGCTGCCCGGCTAGGCACCGGACAGCGCGGCTGAACGCAGCATTGGGACGTCAAAAAACGGCCCGGCACAGCTTGTGCGCGGCCGGGCCGAATGCTGCAGGCGCTCATCAAGGGGGAGGAGAGAGACGCCCAAAGATAACGCTCCGCTTTTTCCCTCGACTGTTCTGTGCGATAACAAACAAAAGCCGCAATAAATTGTTATATTATAAACACGGAGCAGGGATGGGGTTCGCCAGCAACTGATTGAATTCATGGTGAGTTGATCAATAACAACCCGAACGGGGGATCAATGGCCGCAATGACTTCCGCGCAACAGATGCCCAGAAGCAATCACCTGTTGGCCGCGCTGCCTGCGGCCAGCTATGAGCGCATCGCCGCCCACCTGGAGTGCATATCCATGCCGCTGGGTGAAACGCTGTACGAGTCGGGCCGCGCGCCGCATCAAGCCTTTTTTCCGACAACTGCCATCATCTCCCTGCATCAGGTCATGGAAGATGGCGCGTCTTCCGAATTCGCAAGCGTGGGCAATGAAGGCATGATCGGCCTGCCGCTGGTCATGGGGGGGCACACGCCCCCGGGCCTCGCCACCGTGTGCGCAGGCGGCGCGGGATACCGCCTGAAGGGACAGGTGCTGGCAGACGCGTTCGAGCACGACGCGGCCGTTCGCCGTTTGCTGCTGCGTTACATTCAAGCCCGGCTATCCCAGATCGCCCAGACCGCAGCATGCAACCGCCACCACACCATGGAACAGCACATGTGCCGCTGGCTCCTGGAAATGCTGGATCGCCTGCCGTCGAGAGAGTTGGTCATGACCCAGGAATTGATTGCAGGTATCCTGGGAGTCAGGCGCGAAGGGATTACCGAGACGGCCGGCGCCCTGCAGCGCGACGGGCTCATCAGCTACCGCCGCGGCCACATCACGGTGGTGAACCGGGAAGGGCTGGAATCCCGAGCGTGCGAATGCTATCAGGTGGTAAAGGACGAATTTCGGCGCGCGCTCGGTCTATACGCGACCGCCTGAGCCCCTACGGGAAATATAATCTATTGATTTGCTGTGATATAAATGGATTTTCTGGGCTGCAACCTTTTGTCGGCCTAGCACTCTAATTGGCAGAGTGCTAAACTTAATAAGAAGTCCGTTTTCAAGGAGGCAATCACCATGAATACTGCTTTGACATTGCCTGCGCTGCCCGCGGCGGGCAGCCTGGATGGCTACATTCAGGCGGTGAACCGCATTCCCTTGCTGACCGCAGAGGAAGAGGCGGCATTGGCCACCCGTTTTCGCCAGGATTCCGATCTGGATGCCGCGCGCCAACTGGTGATGTCGCATCTGCGCCTGGTGGTAAGCGTGGCGCGCGGTTATGCTGGTTATGGCCTGCCGCAGGCCGACCTGATCCAGGAAGGCAATATCGGCCTGATGAAGGCGGTAAAGCGCTACGATCCGGAGCGCGGCGTGCGCCTGGTTTCCTTTGCGCTGCACTGGATTCGCGCCGAGATCCACGAATACGTGCTGCGCAACTGGCGTCTGGTCAAGATCGCCACCACCAAGGCGCAGCGCAAGCTGTTCTTCAACCTGCGCAGCATGAAGCAGGGGATGGGTGCGCTCAAGCCCCAGCAGATCAAGGAAATTGCGCAGACGCTGAACGTCAGCGAACAGGACGTGGTGGAAATGGAGGCCCGTTTCGACGGCCGCGAACTGGCGCTGGAACCGGAAGTGCACGACGACGAAGAGTCCTTTGCACCCATTTCCTATCTCGCGGCGGATGCTGATCAGGAGCCGTCGCACCAACTCGAGCAAGCCGAGCTTGAACAGCGGAACACGGCCGGACTCAGCCGGGCACTGGACGCGCTGGACGAACGCAGCCGCCGCATCATCGAAGCCCGCTGGCTGCAGGAAGGCGAGACCGCGACCCTGCACGAACTGGCCGCCGAATTCGGAGTGTCTGCCGAGCGCATCCGCCAGATCGAGCAGAAAGCCCTCTCGAAGATGCAGTCCACCCTGGGCAGCGCCTGATTCATCCCCTTGCCGCCGCTGCGGGGCACGAGCGGACAGCACCCGCAGCGCCCGCAATAAGGCGGATGCCGGCGCCGGACGCTGCGCCTGGAGCATACCCGCCAAGGGCCGACACCATGCATTCAGCATACCGGCGAATGCGCCCCGGCCAGGTTAACGTCGGGAAGAACGCAGGACACCAGGCGCAGGCGTGTTGCCATCACCGCATGTTTCATTCACAATAAACAAAAATCAAGAGGCCTTCGGCGAATCAGAAATCATGGCATCGACCACCGGTAACGCGGTTTCGCAAGATGCTGCTCAACAGCCTTCCGTGCTGGTGGCCGAAGATGACGAACAAATCGCCTTTCTCCTGCAGTTTCTTCTGGAACGCGAAGGCTACCGCGTGGTGCGCGCCACCGACGGTCGCGATGCCTTGCGGCTGATGGGCGAAATTGCCCCGCCCGCGCTGGTGATTCTCGATATCATGATGCCGTACACCGACGGTTTTGCAGTGCTTGGCGAGATGCGCGCCCGGCCCGGCTGGAAGGAGACGCCTGTCATCATGCTCACTGCGAGATCCCAGGAGAAGGACATCGTCCGCGCATTCGAGGCCGGCGCCAACGACTACGTTGTCAAGCCGTTCCTGCCGGACGAGTTGAAAGCGAGAATTCGCCGTCTGCTTCTTTCGCCGCCAAAATCATGAGCCCCATGTATCGCTGGATGCTCCTCGCCCTTCTCGGGGTTCCGCTGTCCGCGCTGGCCGCCGACCCTGCCCCCGCACTGCCGAATGAGATGGAGGCCGGCTACAGCCGCTATTCGCTCACTAACGGCTACGCCGACTGGGACAGTGCCTACCTCGATGCTGCCCACCATTTCGGCGAACGTCATTCTGTTTACGGCGAGGTGCAACAGGCAGGCCGGTTCAACCTGGTCGACCGCGAGATTTCCGGGGGCTATTACCACCCTCTCGGCCCCAACTGGACTGCACAGATCGAGGCGAGCGCCAGCGCCGAACATCACTTCCTCCCCCAGAATTCCCTTTTTGGCAAATTGCAGGCCAGCCTGGGCGACGGGTGGGACGTGCAGGCCGGTCTGCGCCACTCGGCGTACACCCTGGCCTCGACCAACACCGGCGTACTGACGGGGGAACGCTATTGGGGGAGTTTCCGTGCGGCGTATCGTCTGTACCTGTCCAGACTGCAAGGATCAGGTACCGCGGCCAGCCACGTGGGTCAGCTCGCCTATTATTATTCCGAGAAAAGCCGCGTGACACTTACCGTAGCACGCGGTCGCCAGACCGAAAGCCTGGGCCCCGGCATGGGGGTGCTGCTACTGGATGTGCGCAGCATCAGCCTGACCGGCCGCCATTGGCTGAATGCCGCGTGGGCTCTGAGCTTCGAGGCAATTTCCGAAAGTCAGGGAAGCCTGTACACACGGAGAGGTATTCGCCTTGGTCTACGCCACGCTTTCTGAGTTTCTTCTGAAGTCGGTTGTCTGGTTCAGCGGCGGCGCACTTGCGCTCATGGTTCTGCTGCTGTTGGAGATCCTGCGCCTGAGACTTCGCCTGATCGCCCGCGGGCGGCGCGACCAGGCGTTGATAAAGAAATGGCAGCCCGTCCTCGCCGAAGCGGTTGGCGGCGGGAACCCGGATCTGCCCGCGCTGGACAAGGAAGACCTGCTGCAGTTCCTCAAGATGTGGAACCATCTTCACGAATCGAGACGAGGTACCGCACGCAAGCACCTGAACATTCTTGCGCTGCGTCTTGGCATCATGCCATTGCTCCCGCGCCTGCTGCATGGCAAGGACACGGGGAAAAAACTGCTTGCAATCACCACCATCGGCAACCTCCAGGCACACGACGAATGGGACACACTGCTCAAAATCTGCCGCGACCCGGACGCCCTGCTGTCCTGGACTGCGGCCCATGCGCTGTTCCAGATCAACGCAAATGCCGCGCTCCATGACCTGGAGGCGGACCTGACTGACCGCCTCGACTGGCCGGCTGCGCACATCATCGCCCTGCTTGCGGAGGCAGGTACCGATGAAATGTACACGGGCCTTGCGAACAGGGCCGTCGAGTTCGCTAACACCGGCGGCCCTCAGGGACTTGCCAAATTATACCGCCTGCTCGGGATTCTTCGGGCCGCACCCTACCAGCACGTCTTACCGGCCATCCATTCCATCCTGCTGCAAACCACAGATGATGAAACACTTGCCCAGTGCATCAAATTTTTGCGCGAGGCCCCGGACCTGGAGCATGTGCGGCGCCATGTCGCACACCTCAACTGGGTGGTGCGCCTTCAGGTCGCCCATGCACTCGGCCGTTTCGGCCTGCCCGAGGACATTCCACGGCTCGTTCTGCTGCTGAGCGACCCTGTATGGTGGGTACGGTACCGCGCCGCACAATCACTGGTCACCCTCACCCACGGGGATACCAACACGCTCACGCAATTGCGTACGCAACTGAAGGACAAATTCGCGCTGGACATGCTTACCATGGTGTCCGCAGAAAAGGAAAAGGAATGACCGCCTACCTTGATGCCATGGTCAACCTGCAGTGGTTTTTCCTGCTCTACTTTTTCATCGTAAACAGCAGTTACCTCATGCTCAATGTGCTGGCCTACATCGGCATGCGGCGCCAACTCGGCGGACAAATCATGGAAAATATACCGCATGCCTATACGGGCTTCATGCCGCCGGTCTCGGTGCTGGTACCAGCATATAACGAGGCAACGACAATCGCATCGTCCGTACGGTCTCAATTGCAGTTGACGTATCATGAGTACGAGGTCATCGTGGTCAACGACGGATCGGCTGACAATACGATGGAGGAACTCAAGCGGGAGTTCGATCTGCTCCCCTTCCCCGAGGCGTACTGGCATAAACTGCCGACGCAAAAGGTGCGCGGCGTATGGCGATCCACGCGCTACCCCAATCTTCGGGTGATCGACAAGGATAACGGCGGCAAGGCGGACGCGCTGAATGCCGGGATCAACGCATCGCGCTATCCGCTGTTCTGCGCGGTGGATGCCGATTCGGTGCTGCAGCGCGACAGCCTGCAGCTCATTGCCCTGCCCTTCGTCGAAGATAACCGCACCATAGCGGTGGGCGGAACGATACGCGTGCTGAATGGTTGCGAGGTGAGCGGAGGCTTTCTCGGGACGGTAGGCATGCCGCGCACCATGCTGCCGGCGATGCAGATCGTGGAATACTTGCGCGCGTTCCTGTTTGGGCGCCTGGGCTGGTCGGAACTGAATGCGATGCTGGTCATCTCCGGCGCGTTCGGCCTGTTCCGCAAATCCGCGGTCATCGAGGCCGGCGGTTATCGAACCGACACGGTCGGCGAGGACATGGAGCTGGTCATGCGCCTGCACCGCGTGCACCGCCAGCGCGCGATACCCTATCGCATCGTCTACGTGCCCAATCCCGTGTGCTGGACCGAGGTTCCGGAAAGCCTTGGGGTGCTGAAGAACCAGCGCGCGCGGTGGCAACGCGGCCTCGCGGAAAGCCTGACAAAGAACGTCGGGCTGCTGTTCTGCGTACGCGGCGGCTGGGCCGGCTGGGTGGCGTTTCCCTTCAATGTGGTGTTCGAATGGCTAGGACCGATAATCGAACTGTCCGGCTATGCGTTCATGATCCTCGGCTTCTGGTATGGCGCGGTCTCGGGGCACGTATTTCTCGCCTTTAGCCTCGTCGCCGTCATGCTTGGCGTCCTGCAATCGACCAGCGCCTTGCTGCTGGAGGAAATGTCCTTCCACCTTTATCCGGAACCGCGCCAGGTGTACACGCTTTTCCTGATTTCGGTGATCGAAAATTTCGGCTACCGCCAGCTGGTTTTGATCTGGCGCATGCAAGGTCTGTTGCAGTGGATGTTCGGCGTCCGGCCGAAGTGGGGAAAAATGACGCGCTCCGGCAAGTGGAATGATGACAGGTCCTGACCTCCCGACCATGTGTGCCCGACACCATGCTGATACCCAAGGCCCCTGAAGGCGTCGACCTCAAGTATGCAGACGTCATGACACGCGCGGACCTGCGGGAGCAGGCCGATCGTGAACTGGCGCACCGATCGCTCGGCGGGATATTCTCGTACTTCGTGGTGTGGGTGATCATTTTCGTAACCACCGAGCTCGAACACGCGAATGAGGGCGTGCTGGAACTGCTCGGCGTCCCGCTCGCAGGGGCCGCGCTCGGGCGGCTTTATCTGGTGACGAATTTCGCGCGGTTGCATGCGGCCAACCCGCAGCGCTGGCGCTGGCTGTTTTGCGCGGGCACCATCATCTCCGCCGGGATCTGGGGCGGTGTAGGGGGGCTGGCGCTCGACTACGACGGACTGGGTGCGACGGCGGTAATGGTAATGCTGCCTACCGCCGGCATCGCCGCGGGTGGTGTTGTTTCGCTGGCGCCGGCGCGCCGCCTCGGCATGATCTTCCTCTCTTTGCTGCTGCTGCCGCCTCTCGCGGTGACCGCCCTGGGCAAGTCCACCGCCGAACACGGTATTGCGGCGCTGTTCCTCGCCTTTCTCATCGCAATGCTGATCATGTGGCGCAAGCTCCATCTCGATTACTGGACCGCGCTGGTCACGCGCAACGAGCTGATTCGAGCCAAGGAAGGTGCGGAGGCCGCCGCACTCGCCAAGGGGCAGTTCATTGCAGGCGTGAGCCATGAACTGCGTACGCCGCTGACCTCCGTAATCGGCGCGCTGGGCATGATTGTGGAATATCCGCCGGACGGCATGCCGCCGGAAGCCATGGTTCTGGTCGATATGGCCTACCGCAATGGCAAGCGGCTATCCATCCTGGTCAACGACATCCTGGACTTTGAAAAACTCGACGCGCACCGGATGCAATTCAATTTGCAGCCAGTCGAACTTGCGGCATTTCTCAACCATGCGATTGAGCTCAACGAGATCTATTCGGACCGCTACCAGGTCACCTTCATCCTGCAACCACCGCCTGCGGGGCTGACCGTGATTGCGGACGAGAGCCGTCTGATGCAGGTCATGACGAATCTGCTGTCCAATGCCGCCAAACACTCGCGCCCCCAGACCGGCGTCCGGATCACCGTGCGCAAAACTGCAGACGGGGTGCGCATTTCCGTGATCGACCACGGCCCCGGCGTACCGGACGAATTCAGGCCCCACGTATTCGAGCGATTCGCGCAGGCGCAGGAGGCGCAGCACGGGAAGAAGGAAGGCACCGGGCTGGGTCTCGCAATCAGCAAGGCGATTATCGAGCAAATGGGAGGGACGATAGGCTTCGATTCCGTGCACGGACAGGGCGCAACGTTCTGGTTCGAGTTGCCCGCGGTCGAGAACGCAGACAAGCCCGGCAATGCGGCAGACCCCGAAAGCGCGCCAAATTGAAAGGGCACCCTCCGCTTCAACAAATTAAAAAGGCACCCCCCGATTCACCTTTCCTGGTCCGCAAAATCGCATCTTGTCGCACGGGATTGTTTGGCTGTCGCGTTGCCTCCGCGACAGCCTCATCCCTCGCTGCGCTCGGGACCGCCTGCGGCGTCCTGCGCGAGCAGTGCTCGCTGGTCGAACCCTGAGACTTCGTCCACACTCCCGCTTCAACAAATTAAAAAGGCACCCCAAACGGGTGCCTTTTTAATTTGGCGGAGAGGGAGGGATTCGAACCCTCGGTACGGGGTTACCGTACGCCTGATTTCGAGTCAGGTACATTCAACCACTCTGCCACCTCTCCAGATGGGCTTGTTACTACGACGGCTACAGCTAATTTGGCCGCCGCCGGAAGGTGCGCATTCTACCAGCATCGGGACAATGTTTGTAGTTGCGGCGCTCAGGCGGCCCGGATGATGTCCATACCGCGCATATAGGGCTTCAATACGGCCGGTACGCGGACGCTGCCATCTGCCTGCTGGTAATTTTCCAGGATCGCGACGAGGGTGCGCCCTACCGCAAGCCCGGAGCCATTCAGGGTGTGCACGAGTTCCGGCTTGCCGGCGGCGTTGCGGAAGCGCGCCTGCATGCGCCGCGCCTGGAAGGCCTCGAAGTTGGAGCAGGACGAGATCTCGCGGTAGGTGTTCTGGGCCGGCAGCCACACCTCGATGTCGTAGGTCTTGGCGGCGGAAAAACCCATGTCCCCCGCGCACAAGGCCACGACACGGTAGGGCAGCTCCAGGTTCCTGAGAATGGTCTCGGCGTGACCCAGCAGTTCGTCCAGCATGGCGTAGGACTGCTCGGGGTGCACGATCTGCACCAGTTCCACCTTGTCGAACTGGTGCTGGCGTATCATGCCGCGCGTATCGCGCCCATAGGAACCAGCTTCGCTGCGAAAGCACGGCGTGTGCGCCACAAATTTCAGCGGCAGCTTCTCCAAGGCCACGATCTCGTCGCGCACCATGTTGGTCAGCGGCACCTCGGCCGTCGGAATCAGATAGAAATTCTCCTCGCCCTCACCCATGTGGCGCGGAATGCGGAACAAATCTTCCTCGAATTTCGGCAGCTGGCCGGTGCCGCGCATCGAATCGGCGTTGACCATGTACGGCACATAAGTCTCGGTATAGCCGTGCTGTTCGCTGTGCGTGTCCAGCATGAACTGCGCCAGCGCGCGGTGCAGGCGCGCCAGTGGACCCTTGAGCAGAGAGAAGCGTGATCCGGCGATCTTTGCAGCGGTCTCGAAATCCAGCCCGCCCAGGCCTTCGCCTATGCTCACGTGGTCCTGCACCTCGAAATCAAACCGCGGCGGCTCCCCGACGCGGCGCAGTTCGACGTTGTCCGCTTCGGACTTCCCGGGCGGCACGCTTTCATGCGGCAGGTTGGGGATTCCGGACAGGAAGGCATCCATCTCCTGCAAAATTCCTGGCAGCTCGGCCTCGAGTTGCTTGAGCTCCTCGCCCAGCTTGCCGACCTCGGCCATGATGCCCGACACGTCCTCGCCCTTGGCCTTGGCCTGGCCGATCTGCTTGGAGGTGGCGTTGCGTCTGGCCTGCAGCTCCTGGGTGCGCGTCTGCAGGGTCTTGCGCTGCGCTTCCAGTTGCTCGAAACGCGCGGTGTCCAGCGCATAGCCGCGGGCGGCCAGGCGTGTAGCCACGCCAGCCAGGTCGTTACGCAAAGTCTGTATGTCTAACATTTCCGTTCACTCTATTTCTGTTCTTTCGCCGCCGCATCCAGTTCGCGCAGGTGGGCCAGCTTTTCCGCAATCCTGGCTTCCAGCCCGCGGTCCACAGGCGCGTAGAAGCTGACTTCCGGCATGCCCTCGGGAAAATAATTCTCCCCTGCCGCATAGCCTTCCGTCTCCTCGTGGGCATAGCGGTAGCCCTTGCCGTAATCGAGCTCTTTCATCAGCCGGGTCGGGGCGTTGCGCAGGTGCAGCGGCACCTCGCGCGAGCCGTCCTGGGCCACGAAGGCGCGGGCTGCATTATACGCGACATAGCCCGCGTTCGACTTGGCGGCGACCGCCAGGTAGAGCACGGCCTGCGCCAGCGCCAGTTCGCCCTCGGGCGAGCCCAGCCGCTCATAGGTTTCCGCCGCATTCAGCGTGATCTCCATCGCCCGCGGGTCTGCCAGGCCGATGTCCTCCCAGGCCATGCGCACGATGCGCCGCGCGAGGTAGCGCGGATCGGCGCCGCCGTCCAGCATGCGCACGAGCCAGTACAGCGCGGCATCGGGATTGGAGCCGCGCACCGATTTGTGCAAGGCGGAGATCTGGTCGTAGAAGGCCTCGCCGCCCTTGTCGAAGCGGCGCAGGTTCTGCGCCAGCGTGCGATCCAGAAACTCCGCGTCTATCCGGCTGACGCCCTCGGTGCGGGCCGCAGTCTGGAGTTGCTCGAGCACGTTGAGCAGGCGGCGTGCATCGCCGTCGGCATAGCCGATGATGCGCTCACGCGCGGCGTCGTCAAATGCCAGCCCCTGCAGCGCCACGGCCAGCGCATGGTCGATGAGTCGGCCCAGTTCTGCCGGTGACAGGGCGCGCAATACATACACCTGCGCCCGCGACAGCAGCGCGCTGTTCACTTCGAACGACGGGTTTTCCGTGGTGGCGCCGATGAAGGTGACCAGCCCCTGCTCCACATAGGGCAGGAAGGCGTCCTGCTGGGATTTGTTGAAACGGTGCACCTCGTCCACGAACAGGATGGTGTGGCGGCCGCTTTGCTCCAGCACGCGCTGCGCCTGGGCGATCGCATCGCGAATGTCCTTGACCCCCGACAGCACGGCGGACAACGGGACGAATTCGGCATCGAAGGCCGAGGCCATCAGCCGCGCCAGCGTGGTCTTGCCCACGCCCGGCGGGCCCCACAGGATCATGGAATGCAGCTTGCCGGATTCGAACGCAAGCCGCAGGGGGCGGCCGGGCCCCAGCAGATGCGACTGGCCGATGACCTCGTCGATGTGCCGCGGGCGCAACCGCTCGGCCAGCGGCGCGGCCGGCGCGGGCGGTGCGAACAGGCTTTCCTGCGCGGCGCACATGCGGGCCCTATTCGTCGCCGATCACGTCGGCGCCCTTGGGCGGGACGAACCGGAACAGTTCCGGCGGAAATTTCGGGTTGCGCAGTATTCCCGAGAAATGCAGAACGGTGATGTGGCCGAAATTGTCGAACAGTTCGAGCGTGACCAGTTCTGCGCGCGCGTTGAAGCCCATGCGTATGCGCGTGAAGGCGGTGTCATGCGTCCTGGGCGTCGCCTCCAGCCAGTCCAGGGCGGCCTCGTCCTTGTCGCACGTGGCGTTCGGCTCGGCCGTGACCGCGGAAGCGGGCTCGGTGTCCACGGGGATGGGATAGGGCTTGCAAGCGACATCCTTCAGCTCGAATTCCTTTTCGATGCGGTCGCTGCCGGAGAGAAGTGCCGCCGGGCTGCTGCCCAGCGCCGTGTCCAGCTTCTTCACCGTCACCTGCTGCAAATCCACGTCGTACATCCAGAAGCGCGTGCCGTCGCCGACCATGACCTGCTCGTAGGGCTTCTGGTATTCCCAGCGGAACTTGCCGGGGCGCGAGAACTGCATGTTGCCGGAGGAGACCTGCAGCCGCTTGCCGTTGGCGGCCAGCACTTCCTGGATGAAGTTCGCCTGCGAGGAATGCACGGTCCGTATGTATGTCTTCAGCTTGGCGATTGCATCGGCGTGTGCGGCAAGCGGCGCGCCGAGCGCCAGCATCGTCATCAAGAGAATTCTCAGCATACTATGGACACCCTGTTCGTTTGCGATGGTGCGCCCTCCCGCCGGCGGCGGGCGGCGGCGCGAAAAGCGGGTCACTCGCTCCTGGACGGCGCGATGACCTCGCGGTTGCCGTTGCTCTGCATGGCCGACACGAGGCCGGCGCGTTCCATTTCCTCCACCAGGCGGGCAGCCCGGTTGTAGCCTATGCGCAGGTGACGCTGCACCAGGGAGATCGAGGCGCGGCGCGATTTCAGCACGACGTCCACGGCCTGGTCGTAGAGGGGATCCGCCTCGGCGCTGCCCTGCCCTGCCTCGCCGCCTCCCTCCAGTTCCTCGGGTGAGGTCAGCACGCCTTCGATGTAGTTGGGACCGCCCTGCGACTTCAGGTGCTCGGTCACGCGGTGGACCTCCTGGTCCGAGACGAAGGCGCCATGCACGCGCTGCGGGAAGCCGGTGCCGGGTGGCAGGTACAGCATGTCACCCTGGCCAAGCAGCGCTTCGGCGCCCATTTGGTCGAGTATGGTGCGCGAATCTATCTTGCTGGAAACCTGGAACGCAACGCGCGTCGGCACGTTGGCCTTGATCAGTCCGGTGATCACGTCCACCGAGGGGCGCTGCGTGGCGAGCACCAGGTGTATGCCCGCAGCACGCGCCTTTTGCGCCAGGCGTGCGATCAGTTCCTCTATCTTCTTGCCGACCACCATCATCAGGTCGGCCAGTTCGTCGATGAACACCACGATGAACGGCAGCTCGTCGAGCGGCTCGGGGTTGTCCGGCGTCAGCGTGAAGGGATTGGTGTACGGCTGCTCGTTCTTGATCCCTTCCTTGATCTTCTGGTTGTAGCCGGAGATGTTGCGCACGCCCAGCGCCGACATCAGGCGGTAGCGTTTGTCCATTTCCTGCACGCACCAGTTGAGGCCCGCGGCAGCCTGCGTCATGTCGGTGACCACGGGCGCCAGCAGGTGCGGGATGCCTTCATATACGGACAGTTCCAGCATCTTGGGGTCGATCAGGAGCAGCCGCACATCCTGCGGCGTGGACTTGTAGAGCAGGCTGAGGATCATGGCGTTGATCGCCACAGACTTTCCCGAGCCGGTGGTGCCCGCCACCAGCACGTGGGGCATTTTCGCCAGGTCGGCTACCACGGGCTTGCCCGAGATGTCCTTGCCCATGGCCATGGTCAGCGGCGCATGCATGTCGGCATAGGCCTGCGAACTGAGGATCTCCGAAAGGTGTACCACCTGGCGCTTGGGGTTGGGCAGCTCAAGCGCCATGTAATGCTTGCCGGGTATGGTCTCCACCACGCGTATGCTCACCACCGACAGCGCGCGCGCCAGATCCTTCACCAGGTTGGTGATCTGGCTGCCCTTGACGCCGGTTGCGGGGTCGATCTCGTAGCGGGTGATGACGGGGCCGGGATAGGCCGCGACGACCTTGACCTCGACGCCGAATTCCTTGAGCTTGCGTTCGATCAGGCGCGAGGTGAATTCCAGCGTGTCTGCGGACACGGTTTCCACTTCCGGGCCGGGCTGATCGAGCAGCCGCAGCGGCGGCAGGGGAGAGTCGGGGATGTCGTTGAACAGTGGCGCCTGTTTCTCTTCCCTGGCGCGCGTCGACTGTTTCACCTCGCGCACCGGCATTTCGATGCGGATAGGCTGGTGCTCCTCCACTCGCTTTTTTTCTTCCGCCACGGCGACGTTGCGTTCGACCGAGGCCTGTTCGCCGATGCGCCGGTCGCGCCAGGTCTGCCAGGCATTCAGCGTGCCCAGGTAGCCCCGTTCGAGCAGATAGCCCACCCGTTCGATGAAACGCAGCCAGGACAGGCCGCTGAACAGGCTGAAGCCAGCCGCAATGAGCGTGAGCAGGATCAGGGTGGAACCGGTGAAACCGAGGACATGCGCCAGGGCGTTGCCCAGCGCATGGCCCAGCATGCCGCCGGGCGCTTGCGGCAAGGCCACTCTCAGGTTGTATAGGCGCAGGAATTCCAGTGCCGAGGACGCAAGCAGCAGGATGACGAAGCCGATCAGCGCAACCCACAGCGCACGGCGATCGAACAGGCCGGATGCGCGCATCGCCTCGTCGGCGGTCATGCCGCGGTAGCCCAGCCAGACCCGCTGCACCAGCAGCGCCACCCACCACCACGCGGAAAATCCGAACACGTAAAGCAGCACGTCGGCCAGCCAGGCGCCGAACACCCCGCCCGGGTTGTGCACCACGGCGCCGCTGGCGCTGTGCGACCATCCGGGGTCGTGGCGGTTGTAGCCATACAGGATCAGCATGACGTAGAGCGCCGCTGCGGCAAGCAGCAGCCAGCGCGATTCACGCAGCAGCGCGGCGATACGCGCCGGCAACGGAGTGGACTTGTTTGCTACCTTGGTCAATGGAACGGTTGCTCCGGGGTTTCGCGGCTCAAGCAGTCTCGATCCTCGGCAACATTCCAAGGCGCTGTGCAGCGCGCACGGCATCCATGCGGTTGCTCACGTGCAACGCCTGGAAGATCGCAGCGACATGGATCTTCACCGTGCCTTCGGCGAGCCCCATCTTGAGCGCGGTTTCCTTGTTGGAGAGACCTTGTGAAAGGTATTGCAGCACGTCGATCTGGCGCGCGGTAAGGCCGAATTCGTTGGAACGGCGGCTGCGCTTGTCGGCCGCCCCCTGTTCCAGGTGATCCATCGACTGCTGCAGCAATTGCGGCGGCAGGTACACGCCGCCATCCAGCACCATGCGCAAGGCGGCGAGCATCACCTTGCTGGAGGTCATCTTGGAAATGAAGCCCATCGCGCCGAATTCCATGACCCGCTCCATGTCTTCGCGTTGTTCCGAGCCCGATACCACCACCAGCGGCATTTGCGGATACTTCAGGTTGAAGGTGCGCACGGACGCCGCACCATTGCTCCCCGGCATGTGCAGATCCATCAGCACCAGATTGGCCGTGGGGTTGGCGTCCGCCAGTTTCAGCATTTCGGAAAAACTGGATGCATCAAGAATCTCCACGTCATCGGCCAGTTGACGCAGCACATAATGCATGCCGTCGCGAAACAGGGCATGATCGTCCGCCAGCAAAATGGTCATTTTCATCTTGATTTCCCGCATTCCCCGACTTTATGCGTGTCAATAATATACCATTTGGCGCGCGGAATGTGGGATTCCCCCGGGGACGCGTGCGGCCTGCCCGGGAGGGCTGGGCAGGGCGCGCGCCCGGCCGCCGCCCATGCTACTGCGGGGCCGCAATCAGTTGCCGGATGTCGGCCACCAGGTAGTCAGTTCGCTGCTGATAGCGCGACATCCACAAGGGCTTGCCGGCCTTGCCGATCAGGTAGGTGCTGTCGGTATGGTCTATGGTATAGCCTCCGTTCTTTTCCATATGCTTGCGGTAGCTCACCCCGAACGACTGCGCCGCCTGCGCGGTCGCTCGCGCATCGCCATACAGACCCATGAACGAGGAATCGAAATACGGTACGAATTTCGCCAGCACCTGGGGCGTGTCGCGCTCCGGATCCAGGGTGATGAAAATCACTTGCACATCTTTCGCCTGCGCCCCTAATTGGTGCATCGCCCGCGCCAGATCGGAGAGGGTGGTGGGGCAGACCTCCGGGCAATGGGTGTAGCCGAAGAAGACGATCGCCACCTTGCCGCGAAAATCTGCGAGGCTGCGCGGTTTGCCGTTTACGTCCAGAAGATGAAAATCCGGGTTGGGATGCTGCCAGCCCACATCCAGCGCATGCAGCGGCTTGACCGTCACCGGTTTGCTGCACGCGGTCGCTGACAACAACAAAAGCATGATCAGTAAGTTGCGCACTATTGTCCACCTTTCAGCAAGGGATTCACATCCAGCCGCACCGCAGTCGCGTCCGGGACAGACAGGAAAGGTACCACGCCCAGCAAAGGCGCGGCAATGCGCTGGCGCAGCGCGGCGATATTTTCTTCCAGCATAGGCATGGTTGCGTCGCGCGCATTGGCGACCCACCCGGCGAGCGTCAGCCCGCGCGCGGCAATGGCTTCCGCTGTGAGCAAGGCGTGATTCAGGCAGCCCAGCCGCATGCCCACGACCAGAATCACGCGCAGACCGAGTTCACGCGCGAGGTCGGCACTGTCCTGGCCGTCATTCAGCGGCACCCGGAAGCCGCCCGCCCCCTCCACGACGACATGATCCGCCATGGCGGCCAACGCCCGGTAGGCGCCGAGGATGGGGCCGAACTCGATAAGCACGCCCGAGAGCGCGGCCGCAATGTGCGGCGCGATCGGCTGCGCCAGGCACACCGGATTGACCTGCGCATAGGACAGCGGCAGGGTGCCGGCGGCGAGCAGCGCCTTGGCATCGTCGTTCATGCCATCCGCATCCTGCCCCGCCGCAATCGGCTTGAACCCCGCGGCCTTGAGGCCCTGGGCGGCGAACGCGCGCAGCAGCGCGCAGCTCACCAGCGTCTTGCCGACGCCGGTATCGGTGCCGGTGACGAAGAAGCTCATCGCCTGCCCCCGCGCAGGCTGTCCATGCTCACCACCGCCCTGCCGTCCCCGGTCTTCTTCGGCGGCACCTTCCAGGCATGGCCGTATACGATCTCGAAGGTGGCGGGCAGCCGCCCGTCGCGGCGCAGCGCCTCGTAGTTCTGCACGATACGCCCCCATTTCGCCTTGCCCGTCATGCCCTGCGCCCGCCCGGCCGTGGCGTTGTGCGCGCCTATGCCGCGCAGGTCCTGCATCACGGCGCGCACGTCGTGGTAGGTGAGGGTAATCGTTTCCATCTCCAGCACCGGGTCGGCAAAACCGGCAGCGACCAGCATGTCGCCGATGTCATGCATGTCCGCGAAGCGGTTGACATGACTATAGCCGTCCACACCCTGGAACGCGGCGCGGATTTCCTTCAGCGTGTCGGGGCCGAAGGTGGAGAAGATCAGCAAGCCATCGCTGCGCAGCACCCGGTGCAGCCCGGCGAAGGTCCCCGGCAGATCGTTGCACCACTGCAGCGCGAGGTTGGACCATGCCATGTCCACGCTTTGCGCGGCCAGCGGCAGCGCCTCGGCATCTGCGCAGACGAAGCGCTGCCGGTTTTTCGAAAACAGTTTGCGCCACCAGCCGGCGGTTTCGCGCGAAGCCTGCAGCATGCCCAGCGCGATGTCCAGCGAGATGATTTCGGCCTCGTGATAGCGCTCGCCGAGCTGGCGGCCGCCCCAGCCGGTCCCGCTCCCCACGTCCAGTACGCGCCGCGGGCGCAGCGTCATGTAGTCCAGC
Source organism: Gallionellaceae bacterium (assembly GCA_035260545.1). GTDB lineage: Bacteria > Pseudomonadota > Gammaproteobacteria > Burkholderiales > Gallionellaceae > DATDDB01. The sequence continues at coordinate 68,189 of DATFUZ010000025.1, forward strand.
TTGTCCAGCAGGCGTATGCACACCTCGCGCTGCAGCACCGCGGCCGCGTCGTAACCTTTGGCCGCCTTGCTGAATGCGTGCCGCATGGCGCGCTTGTCTATGTCGAAACCGTTCATCGTCATTACCGTCAAACCTTCATGAATTCCAGGAGCGCGTCGACGAACGCATCCCGGTGCGACAGGAAGGGCGCATGGGCCGCACCCGCGATCTCCACCAGCCGCGCGCGCGGCAGCGCTTGCGCCATGTATCGTGACGCCTGGGGCGGTGTCAGCCGGTCGCGCCCGCCGGCGATGACCAGCGCGGGCTGCGCAAGCGCACCCAGCGCAGGGCGCAAGTCGGCATCGCGCAAGATTTCCAGGCCGCCGCGCAGGGCTGCCGGGTCCGGCTCGCCACGCGCGAACAGGCGGTCGCGAAGCGCCGTCAGCGTTTCGCGCTCCCCCTCGGCGCCCCGCACCTGCAGGGCGGCGAAACGGCGCAAGGTCGTGGCGAAATCGCGCTCCAGCTCCTCGGCAAACAGGGCCAGGGCATCCGCCGGCATTCCGTTGTGCCAGTCCGCGCGGTTTGCAAAGCAAGGGGTGCTCGCCACCAGCACGAGTTGCGCCACTGTTTCAGGCGCGCGCACGGCCCAGCGCTGCGCGATCATGCCGCCCAGCGACCAGCCCACGACGGTTACCGGGACGGGAAAGCGCGCAGCCAGCGCATCGGCCACGCCGTCCAGCGTGAATTCCGCGAGCGCGCCGCGAGCGCCATGACCGTGCCCCGGAAGATCGACCGTGTGCACCTCCAGCGCCTGCGCCAGCGGACCGGCCACATCCTGCCACACACCGCCGTGCATGCCCCAGCCATGGAGCAGCACCACGGGCTTCCCCGCGCCGCGTGTTTCAACGTGCAAGGGCATGCAGGGCCTCTATCAATTGTTCGACATCGGCTTCGGTATGCGCCGCCGAGAGCGTGATGCGCAGCCGCGCCGTGCCCTCCGGCACGGTGGGGGGGCGAATCGCCGCGACCCAGATACCCCGCGCACGCAGCGCCTCGCTCAACGCAACCGCTTGCGCACTGTCGCCCACCAGCAAGGGCTGGATCGCGGTCTGCGACGGCATCAGCCGCCAGGGCAGCCCGGCGAGCCCGCTGCGCAGCCTTTCCACCAGTGCATAAAGATGCGTTCGCAGGGCATCGCCCTGCTCGATCAGGCGCAGGCTTTCCAGCAGGGCCACGGACAGCGCCGGCGGCGCGGCCGTGGTGTAGACATAGGTACGCGCGTGATTGACCAGGGTGTCGATCACCACCTGCTCCGCGGCGACAAAGGCGCCGGACACACCCGCAGCCTTGCCCAGCGTGCCCATCAGGATGACGCGCGGCGAGTCGATACCGAAGTGCGCCAGCGTGCCCCGGCCCCGCGCGCCAAGCACGCCGAAGCCGTGCGCATCGTCTACCAGCAGCCAGGCATCGTGGCGCTCGCATAGCGCGAGGATCTCCGGCAGAGGCGCAATGTCGCCATCCATGCTGAACACCGCATCGGTGACCACCAGCTTGCTCCCCGGCCGCGCCTGCTCCAGCAGCTGCGCCAGGTGTGCGACGTCGTTGTGGCGGTAGCGCTTCAGCTCCGCGCGCGACAGCAGCGCGGCATCGTTGAGCGAAGCGTGGTTGAGTTTGTCCGCCAGGACTGTATCGCCCTTGCCGACCAATGCCTGCACTACGGCGAGATTCGCCATGTAGCCGGTCGAGAACAGCAGCGCATCCGGGCTGCCGACAAAGGCGGCGAGTGCATCCTCGAGCTGCTGATGGGGCGTGAGATGGCCGCTCACCAGGTGCGCGGCGCCCGCGCCCGCGCCCCAGCGCTCGGCGCCTTGCCTCAGCGCCGCCGCGACCCGCGCGTCGTTGGCCAGTCCGAGGTAGTCGTTGCTGCAGAAAGCAATGCAGGGCTGGCCGTCCACCACGCAGTGCGGCGACTGCGGGCTGTCCAGCGTGCGGCGGCGGCGCAGCAGGCCCTGTGCTGCGCGCGACTCAAGTTGCTTGCTTAACCGGGTAAACGGCAATTCTCGCCACGGCTGCGCAAAAGCGGGCAAGCGCCCGGCTTGCGCATCCTGTGCCTCACGATCAGTGGTTGTCAGCGAACGGATACATGCCGAGCTTGTCCAGCAGGGCACGGTCGCGCGCCACCTCCGGGTTGCCCGTGGTCAGCAACTGGTCGCCGTAGAAGATGGAGTTCGCGCCTGCGAGGAAGCACAAGGCCTGCACCGCGTCGCTCATTTGCTGCCGTCCGGCGGACAGCCGCACCCGCGCCCTCGGCATGGTGATGCGCGCCACGGCGATGGTGCGCACGAAGTCCAGCGGGTCGAGTTCTTCCGCGCTTTCCAGCGGCGTGCCCTCGACCTTCACCAGATTATTGATCGGGACGCTTTCGGGGTAGGGCTCCATATTCGCCAGCTGCGCGATCAGGCCCGCGCGCTGGGTGAGCGACTCGCCCATGCCGACGATGCCGCCGCTGCACACATGTATGCCCGCGGTGCGCACGCGTGCCAGCGTATCCAGCCTGTCCTGGTAATCGCGGGTACTGATGATTTCGCCGTAAAATTCCGGCGCGGTATCGATGTTGTGGTTGTAGTAGTCGAGACCTGCGTCGCGCAAGCGGGCGACGTGGGCTTCGTTCAGCATGCCCAGGGTCGCGCAGGTTTCCATGCCCAGTTCGCGCACGGCCTTCACCATCTCGACCACGCTTTGCATGTCCTCGTCGCTGGGCTCGCGCCAGGCCGCGCCCATGCAGAAGCGGCCGGCGCCGGCGGCCTGCGCGGCTTTGGCTGCTTGCACCACTTCTGCCACGTCCAGCATCTTGCGGTTTTCGACGCCGGTCGCATGAAATGCCGATTGCGGGCAATAGCCGCAGTCTTCGGAACACCCGCCGGTCTTGATCGAAAGCAGGGTGGAAAGCTGCACGGCATTGGGATCGAAATGTTGGCGATGCACCTGCTGGGCGTGGTAGAGCAGATCCGCGAAAGGCAGGTTGAACAGCGCCTCGACCGCGGGTACGCTCCAGCGCGGAGCGATCTGCGGTTGAACGGACGCCTCAAAACGGATAGTCTGGGTTTGCATGGGAGATCCGGCAATGACAGGAAGATGTCAATTTTACCACGGCAAGTATTGAACATTTGCACAAAACTCGGGCGCGCCTTCCCGCTGCCGCAACTGCGGGGATTGCTCCCGGCGCGCGCCTGCGTGCTGTGCGGCGCCTCCAGCCCGCACGGTGCGTGGTGCGTTCCGTGCGCGGCCGCCCTGCCTGGACTGCCGGCCGCGCATTGCCCGGTGTGCGCGCTGCCCACGCCCCAAGGTGCGATTTGCGGGCGCTGCCTGAGAAGGAAACCGCAGTTCGATCACACTGTGGCCGCATTTATTTACCGTTTTCCTGCGGACAAGCTGGTGCAGGCGCTCAAGTTTGGCGAACAGTTGGACCTGGCGAACCCGCTGGCGGACAGCCTTGCGGCACGCATAGCCGTCCGCGCCGATTGCATCGTGCCCATGCCGCTGCACCCGGCGCGGCTCGGGCAGCGCGGACATAACCAGTCGCTGGAGATCGCGCGGCGTCTCGCCTCACGGCTGGAAATACCCCTCCGCCCGCATGCGTGCGCGCGGGTGCGCGACACGCCGCCGCAATCGGCGCTGACCTGGAAGGAGCGCGGCAAGAACATGCGGAGCGCATTTCAATGCAGCGAGGACTTCAGCGGCAAGCACGTCGCCATGGTGGATGATGTGATGACCAGCGGCGCATCACTGAATGAACTGGCCATCGCGCTGCGCCGCGCGGGCGCAAAGGAGATCAGCGCCTGGGTGGTGGCCCGAACCGTGCCGCATGGCGCGGACTGAAGCGGCCGCCGGCCGCTAGCGAAACTGCGTCCTGATCTCGCCCTCGATCTCGGCCAGCATGCCCTGCATCCTGCTGACCAGGTCGCGCGCCGCCTCCAGGTCATGCGGGTTCGTTTCCAGGGCCTGGCACAGCCCGGCCAGATGGCTGGCTCCGACCATGGCCGCAGGAGACTTGATGTGGTGGCCCATCTCCTTGAGCGTGCGCAGATCCTCCTGTTCCAGCGCAAACCGGACCTTTTCCATGTCTTCCCGCACCGACTTCAGGAATTTGTGCGCCATGTGCCGCATCTTTTCCGGATTGCCCCCCACCAGCTCCGACAGCACCGCAAAGTCGATGACATCGGACGAGGAGGCCGGCGCGGCTGCGGACCGCGGCTGCCGGTCCGGGAGCGAGAGCGGCAGCGTCTGACGCGACAGCCACTTCGCGAGCACCGCATACAGCGTTTCCGGGCGCAACGGCTTGGTGACGAAATCGTTCATGCCCGCTTCCAGGCAGCGCTGGCGCTCCTCGTCCAGCGCATTGGCGGTTACAGCAATCACCGGTATCGCCGCGAAGGCAGGGTTGGCGCGAATCTGCCGTGTCGCCTCCAGGCCGTCGAGCAGTGGCATCTGGATGTCCATGAGGATGCAGTCGAAGGGCTCCCGCCGCAACAAGTCCATCACTTCGTGGCCGTTGGAAGCCACGTGCACCAGACATCCCGCAATTTCGAGGAATTCGCGCGCAACCTGCTGGTTGAGCACGTTGTTTTCCGCAAGCAATATTCTGGCGCTGCGGATGGCCTCCTGCATGTCGCGGTGATCCGTGAATTGCTCCGGCATGTCCAAACCCTCCTGTTTGCCTTCGTCCAGGCGTAAGCGAAACCAGAACCGGCTGCCCCGGCCGGGCGCGCTTTCCACGCCCGCTTCCCCGCCCATCAGCTCGACCAGACGCTTGCTGATCGACAGGCCCAGCCCGGTTCCACCGTATTTGCGGGTCACCGAACCGTCGCTTTGCTGGAAGGGACGGAACAGCATTGCCAGCTCCACCTGGCTCAATCCAATGCCGGTGTCCACGACCTCAAAGTAGACGGTCGACCCGGTGTCGTCGCCCGATTCCCTGCGCGCCCTGACGCTTACCCGGCCGCGCGAGGTGAACTTGATGGCGTTGTCGACGAAATTAAGGAGCACCTGGCGCAGGCGCAGGGGATCGCCCTGGAACTTGGCGGGCAGGCCGGGTTCGACTTCTACCACGAGTTCCAGTCCTTTCGCGATGGCCTTGTCTGCCATGAGATTCTTGAGGCTGTCCAGTACCGCGCGCATATCGAAGCTGGTGCGCTCGATCCGGACCTTGCCGGCCTCGATCTTGGAAAAATCCAGGATGTCGTCGATGAGGCCGAGCAGGTGTTCGCCGGACATCAGGATCTTTTCGAGATAACCGATCTGGCGCACTTCGGTCTCTCGCGCCAGCGCCAAGCGCGCCATGCCAATCACGCTGTTCATCGGCGTGCGGATCTCATGGCTCATGTTGGCGAGGAACTCGCTCTTGGCCCGGCTGGCCGCCTCAACCTGGAGATTGCTCTGCTGCAAGGCGGCTTCGCGCTCGATCCACGTCGAAATGTCGCGTCCGAAGGCCTGCAGCCGCCCGTCGGACAGCATGCGCGCGCTCAGTTCCACCGGAACATAGCTGCCGTCCTTGCGCCGGAGGCGGCGGCGCGTATGGATGACCTGTCCCGACCACATTTCGGCATACCTGATGGGATC
>DATFUZ010000026.1:0-15659 GCA_035260545.1 Gallionellaceae bacterium
GATCGCCGCGGGCCACGGCACCCGCTTCGACCTGGGCGAGGTCGAGCATCTGGACGCGGTGCTGCAGACCACCTCGCATTGCGGACTGGGACGCAGCGCCTGCAATCCCGTGCTGCACACGCTCAAGCACTTCCGCCCCGCTTACGAAAGCCGGTTGAAATCGCTGGATTTCGAGCCGGCCTTCGACCTGGATGGAGCGCTGGCGCGCGCGCGCCAGATGACCGGACGCGACGACGCCGGCGCCCACCTGAACGCGGAGGACGCATGAGCGCCGGGGATCCGATGACCAACAGCTTCCAGCTCGACGGAACCGACGTGCCCTTCCAGCCCGGTCAGACCGTGCTGCAGGCCGCGCTGGCGGCGGACCGCTACATTCCCCACCTGTGCTACCACCCGGAATTCAAGCCGCACGGAAGCTGCAAGCTGTGCACGGTCAAGGTTGGCGGGCGCACCGCCTCGGCCTGCACCATGCCCGCCGCGGCCGGCATGCAGGTGGAAAGCCATACCGAGGAACTCAACGGCCTGCGCCGCACCCTGGTGCAGATGCTGTTCGTCGAAGGCAACCACTTCTGCCCTTCCTGCGAGGTCAGCGGCAACTGCCAGCTCCAGGCCACGGCCTACGAATTGCAGATGATGACGCCACGCTTCGACCAGTTGTTTCCCGACCGGCCGCTGGACAGTTCCCACGCCGACATCCTGCTCGACTTCAACCGCTGCATCCTTTGCGAACTGTGTGTCCGGGCATCCAGCGAGGTGGACGGCAAGAACGTATTCGCCCTGGCGGGACGCGGCATCACCAAGCATCTCATCGTGAACGCCGAGTCCGGTCTGCTGAAGGACACACCCATGGCGCTGGGCGACAAGGCCATGGAGGTGTGCCCCGTGGGGGTGATTCTCAACAAGAACGCGGGCTTCAAGGTGCCGATAGGCGAACGGCGCTATGACGCGCGCCCGGTCAGCGCCCAGGCGCTGGACGACGCGCCGCGCACCCCCGCAGGAGCCAGACATGGCTGAGAAAAAGAAACTGCGCCTCGCCACCACTTCGCTTGCCGGCTGTTTCGGCTGCCACATGTCCTTCCTGGACATAGACGAGCGGCTGTTTCCCCTGCTCGAGCTGGTGGAATTCGACCGCTCGCCGCTCACCGACATCAAGCACTGCGGCCCGGTGGACATCGGCCTGATCGAGGGCGGGGTGTGCAATGCCGAAAACGTGCACGTGCTGCGGGAATTCCGCAAGAACTGCAAGATCCTGATCGCCATCGGCGCCTGCGCCATCAACGGCGGTCTGCCCGCCCAGCGCAACAGCCTGGACCTGGGCGACTGCCTGACCGAGGTCTACCTCACCGAGCCGGGGCTGGCCCACGGCCACATTCCCGACGACCCCGAGCTGCCGCTGCCCCTGGACAAGGTGCACCCGCTGCACGAGGTGGTGAAGATAGACTATTACATACCGGGCTGCCCGCCCTCGGGCGACGCCATCTGGAAGTTCTTCAACGACCTCATCGCGGGCAAGACGCCCGAACTGGGGCACGGACTGATTGAGTATGACTGACGGTACAACAATGACTGAACAGCCCAACAATCTTGAGACAGCGGCAAATCCCGACAAGCTGCGCCGCGTCGCCATCGACCCGGTATCGCGCGTGGAAGGCCACGGCAAGGTGACCCTGCTGCTGGACGAGAATGACCATGTCCACCAGGTGCGGCTGCATATCGTGGAATTCCGCGGCTTCGAGAAATTCATCCAGGGGCGCCCCTACTGGGAAGCGCCGGTGATGGTGCAGCGGCTGTGCGGCATCTGCCCGGTAAGCCACCACATCGCCGCCAGCAAGGCGATGGACATGGTCGTCGGCGCGAGTCTCACCCCCACTGCCGAAAAGGTGCGGCGCCTGATGCATTACGGACAGATCCTGCAATCCCATGCCCTGCACTTCTTCCATCTGTCATCTCCGGACCTGCTGTTCGGCTTCGATTCGGATGTGGCGAAACGCAATATCGTGGGCGTGGCGGCGGAATATCCCGACCTTGCCCGCCAGGGCGTGCTGCTGCGCAAGTTCGGCCAGGAGGTGATCCGGGTCACCGCCGGCAAGCGCATCCACGGCACCGGAGCCATTCCGGGCGGGGTGAACAAGAATGTCAGCCTGGAGGAGCGCGACTATCTGCTGCAGGATGTGGAGCAGATCGTCGCCTGGAGCCGGGATGCGGTCGGCATCGCGCGGCGTCTGTTCGAGCAGAATCTCGACCTGTACAACGGCTTCGGGCGCATCCGCGCGCACACCCTCAATCTGGTGCGCGAGGATGGCGCAATGGACCTTTATCATGGCGGCCTGCGTGCACGCGGCATGGACGGCAACACCCTGTTCGATCATTTCGACTACGGCCGCTACTGGGACGTGATCTTCGAGGACGTCAAGCCCTGGTCGTACATGAAGTTCCCCTTCCTGCGCAGCCTGGGCCCGGAGCAGGGCTGGTACCGCGTAGGGCCGCTGACCCGCGTCACCCAGTGCGACTTCATCCCCACCCCCCTGGCCGAACAGGCGCGCCAGGAATTCCTGGCCTTCGGCGGCGGCTCGGCGGCAAGCGCCACCCTGGGATTCCACTGGGCGCGCATGATAGAGATGCTGCATGCGGCTGAGACCATAGAATCGCTGCTCCACGACACCGAACTGCAGGGTACGGACCTCGTCAGCACCGGCAAGCGCCAGGGACGCGGCGTGGGCGTGATCGAGGCGCCGCGCGGCACGCTGATTCACCATTACCGCGTGGACGAGAACGATCAGATCATACGCTGCAACCTGATCGTCTCCACCACCCACAACAATCAGGCCATGAACGAAGCCATCCGCGCCGTCGCGCGCATGTATCTCGACGGGCGCACGCTCACCGAGGGGCTGCTCAACCACATCGAAGTGGCGATCCGTGCTTTCGACCCCTGCTTGTCCTGCGCCACGCATGCTCTGGGTAAGATGCCGCTGGAACTGGAACTGATCGACGCGGCCGGGGAGCGCATCTCTGCACTGTCGCGCGGCACGCAAGGGGCGGGCTCATGCCTCGCGGCATGACGCCCCCGCCGCTTCTGGTGATTGCAGTCGGCAATCCCTCGCGCGGCGATGATGCGCTGGCGCCGCTGCTGCTGCAGCGCCTGCGGGAATGGGTGGCGCGCAGCGGGCGGGAGGATGACATCGAACTGCTGGAAGATTTTCAGCTGCAGGTGGAGCATGCCGCCGATATGCAGGCCCGCGAACTGGTGCTGTTTCTGGACGCCGGCCTGAACACCCAGCCGCCCTACACCCTGGACCGCGTGCAGCCGCATGGCGGCAGCGCGCTGTTCAGCCACGCGCTGCCGCCTGAAGACGTGCTCGCCACCTATGCCCGGGTCTACCGCGAGCCGCCGCCGCCCAGCTACGTACTTTGCATCAGCGGTGCGGCATTCGAACTCGGCGCCGCGCTTTCCCGCCACGGCGCGCAGAATCTGGAGGCAGCCTATGCATGCGCCGTCGAGCTGATGCATGCAGCCAATGCGGCAGCCTGGGAAAGCCTGATGTGCGGGCGCGGCTGACGGCGCGCGCAGCGATTAGCCGTGCCTCTGTCTGGGCAATCCGGGACGCGTTATAATCCTCTCAACGGCTGCAATGACCTGAACCCCGAACCGGAAAAAGGGGGAGAACACGCATGGCAGAAGAAGGGTTAAAACGTTTACTGGATGCCGAGGCCAGGGCCGAGGACATCATCGCCCGGGCGGACGAAGAACGCCGCAAGATCCTCGAAGAAGCGGAGCGCGAGGTCGTGGCGTCGGAACAGCGCCATGCCGAACACGTGCGGGAGATCCGCGCCAGCTACCTTGCCCAGGCCGAAATGCGGGCGCAACAGACCATCACCGAACTCAAGCGCCGCCACAGCGAACGCGCCTCCGCCCTGCGCGCAGCGGCGACCAGCATGGAGCCGCGTGCACTCGAAGCTGCGGTGCAACTGCTTACCGGCGCGGGAGATGCGGCGTGAGCGCGCCCGCGCAATATGCCTACCTCAATGGCCGCGTCAGCCTCCTGGCCGGGCGCCTGCTCAGCCCCGGCCAGATCGATGCACTGATCGAGGAAGGCGAAGCGAAGGGCGGTTCCGCCCGTTTTGCAGAGGGCAGCCTCATCAACCAATACGCCGGGGATCTGGACCAGAGCAACGTCACCCTGCTGCTGCGCGATCTTGCGGTGCTGATCCGCCCGCTGTCAGGCGGGGCGCGCGACCTGCTCAATTACTGGGCTCACCGTTTCGAACTCAACAACCTCAAGGTGCTGATCCGCGGCAAGATGGCGGGACAGGCACAGCACCTGATCGAGGCGCAATTGCTCGACATGGGGCGCTTCACCACGCTGCCCGTGGCGGAACTGCTGCAGTGCGACACCTCGGCCGAACTGCTGCGCCGGCTGGAACAGACCCCCTATGCCGAAATTGCGCGCCAGGCCCACCACCTGCTGGAGCAGGGCGAGGCGCTGTTTGCGCTGGATGCGGCCATCGACCGGCGCTACTTCGCCGGGCTGTGGCGGCGCGGTGCGGCTGGCGACGACGACGCTTCCGGACAGCACGTACGCGCCATCGTCGGCAGCATCATCGATCGCGTCAACCTGGTCTGGCTGCTGCGCTACCGCTACGCCTACAACCTGCCGCCGGGGCAGGCCTATTACCTGCTGATTCCCGCGAGCCACCGTATTTCCGGCGCGCAGTTGCAGCAGATCTCGCAGCAGCCCACCTTTGCGGACGCCATCGGCAGCCTGCCGGAGCCCTTCGCCGCCCTGCTCGCGGGCGCCTCCAACACGACCGAGGCGACGCTGCGGCTGGAACGCGAGAGCTGGCGCATGGCCGCCCATGCCCTGAATCACAGCACGTTCAACGTGGCGCGGGCGCTGGGTTATATGGTGCTGCGCGAACGCGACCTGCGACGGCTGCGTGCCATCGTGCGCGGCCACGACATGGGGATGAACGCGGAAATGATACGGACCGCGCTGGGCCTCGGCCCTGGCGGGGAACCCCGGGTGCGGAACTGAGGCGCAGCCATGTTCACGCCCTTGCCCATGAAACGCGTGGAACTCAGCCTGCTCAAGGACGATGCGGCGGCAGCCGCGCTGCTGCTTGCGCGCCATGGGGCATTCAATCCCGAAACCAGCGCATTCACCGCGGAACAGCTTCCCGAACAGCCGGGCGAGGCTTATCGCAAGGCCTACGACCAGGGACGCGCCCACCTCGACAAGATATTCGCGCATTATGAACTGGACCCGCCCGCGCTGGACGGGTCCGGCAGCCCGGTGACGCTGGACACGCTCGCCGCGCTCAACGACTGGCTGAAGGACGCGTGGGCGCACTGCTCCGACCAGCAGGAAAGGAAGCGCAAGCTGCGCGACGACTACCGGCACAAGATGCAATTGTTCAAGACGCTGGAACAGTTCATGGACCTGAACATCGACCTTACCCGGCTGCAGAAGGAAAGCCGCGTGATGAATATCCGGGTGGGGCTGGTGCCGCGCGCCAACGTCCGGCGGTTTGAGGAAGCCATCGGGCTGGCGGGTCACGTGGCCATCCGCTTCTTCACTGGACTGGAGCAGGTGCACCTGATCGTCGCCGGACCGACCGGCCGGGCCGCCGAAGCGGAGCGGGTGTTCCAGAGCGCGGGCTGGCGCGCCACCGAGGTACCGCCCGAATTCCACGGCAAGCCGGCCGAGGTGCGCGCCAGCCTGTCGGCAGACCTGGCGCGTCTCGCGGAACAGGAGGCGAGCGAGGATGCCGAGCGCCGCGCCGCGCCGGACAGCAATGGCCTGCGCCAACGCCTGCTGGATGCCGCGCAGACCCTGGCGTGCGCGGCCCCCTATGCCGGGCTTTCCGGCCTGATGCGGGCGCGGGGCGGTCTGGCCACGGTCAGCGGCTGGATGCCCAGCGGCGAAGTGCCCGGCCTGCGCCGCAGCCTGGAGCAGGCCTTCGGCGCGCGCTTCGCGCTGCACGCGCGCGACCCGCGCCCCGACGAGCGCCTTTTTGTGCCCTCCCTGATGCGGCACCCGCGCTGGCTGCAGCCCTTTGCCAGCCTGGTGCTGAACTATGGCGTGCCGCGTTACGGCGAATTCGACCCCACCGTGCTGTTCGCCATCACCTTCGTCCTGATGTTCGGCATGATGTTCGGCGACGCCGGCCAGGGCGTGGTGATTGCGCTGGGCGGGCTGGCGCTGCGCCGCAAGATCGGCCAGTACAGCACGCTGGCCGTCGCCGCGGGCGCCAGCTCCGCCGTTTTCGGACTGCTCTACGGCAGCGTGTTCGGTTTCGATGACGTGTTGCCGGCCCTGTGGATGTCGCCGCTGTCCAATCCCATGCGTATGCTGGGCGTAGCGCTGATCTGGGGCATAGGCTTCATTGCGGTCGCCACCCTCCTCACCATACGCAATCGCATCGCGGAAGGGAAGCTGCACGAAGCCGTGGTGGGCAGCCCCGGCGGGGCCGGCCTGCTGCTCTACGGCGGATTGCTGGGCGCCGCATGGCGCTATGCGACCACGGGCCATGCGGGCGTATTGCCGCTGCTGGCGGCGCTGGCCGGGCTGGGCACGATACTGGGCGATTCCTGGCGGCAGAATGCTGCCGCGGGCGTGGGCGAGCGGCTGATGATCGTGCTGATCGAAGGCTTCGAGTCCATGATGGCCTACATTTCCAACACCCTGTCCTTCCTGCGTCTGGCCGCATTCAGCCTCAACCACGTCGCGCTCAGCATCGCCGTGTTTACCGTGGGCAGCATGATGCATGCCGCCGGCTACTGGCTAAGCGTAGTGATCGGCAACGTCATCATCCTCGTGCTGGAAGGCGGCATCGTCGGCATCCAGACCCTGCGCCTCGAATACTACGAAGGCTTTTCGCGCTTCTTCGGCGGCGACGGACGCGCCTTCCAGCCGCTAGCGGTGGGCGGCAGAAGAGGGATGCCATACAGGATCTAGAACGGCTGCGCACATTTCAAGAAAGGACCGACCATGGGCTGGCTCATTGCACTCATCACACTCAACCTGCTGTTCACCTTCGGGCTGGGCGTCTACCGGGAGTTTCGCCCCATCCACGACCCGGTGCGGGCGAAGCGCGCATGGCGCAGCTCGCTTGCCGCCAACCTCACCGTGTTTGGCGGTGCAGGACTGGCCCTGCTGGCGCTGGGCATGCATGACGCCTACGCGCAGCAGGCCGCCGCTGCCGCCACGCACGGGGAGATCTCCACCGGCCTGGGCCTTGCGCTGCTGGGCGCGGGGTTGCCCACGGGCCTCGCCGCATTCGGCGCAGGGCTGGCAGTGGGTCCGGTCGGCGCGGCCTCGCTGGCCATCATCGCCGAAAAGCCCGAGATGTTCGGCCGCACCCTGATCTATCTGGGGCTCGCGGAAGGGATTGCGATTTACGGCCTGGTGGTCACCATCCTGCTGCTGGGGAAGATCGCATGACCAATGGTTCGCAACCGGCGGGAGAAGGCAGCCAGGCGGCACTGCTGCCCCCGGCGCGCATGATCGCGCTGGGCAGCGCAGCCTTGATGGAAGGCTTTGCGCTGATCGGCTTCGAGACACACGTCGACCCCGGCCCCGAGGACATCGACAACCTGATGCGCGATCTGTTGCGCACCCAGCAGGCCGCGCTGGTGGTGATCGAGCAGCAGCTGACCGCCAACCCGGGCCGCCACCTGTTGCGCGCGCAGAACGAGGGCGGGCGCATCGTCATCACGGAAATCCCCGAACTGCGCCAGCCGGAGAACTACCATTCGCGGGTGGAAACACTGGTGCAGCAGGCGCTGGGCGCCGCCGCGCTGGAGAATGAGGAATGAGCGAAGCAGAACAGGTAAGCGGACTGGAAGCGGCGCTGCTCGACCGCGCGAACAAATTGGCGGAAGAATATGTCGCCAACGGCCGCCAGGAACAGGGCCGCCTGCTGGCCGAGGCAAAACAGCGCCTGCACCTGGAAGAGGAGCATGAAACCGCCGCCGCCAAGGCGCTGGCCGACCGCACCTACCAGCAGCGGGTGCAGGCGGCTGAACTCGAACTCGGCGCGGAGCTGGATCACCTGCGGCTGGATCTGGTGAGCACGGTGCTGCGCCATTTGCCGGCACGGCTGGCGCAGGTCGCGGAGGACGAACCGCGCTATCTGCCGCTGTTGCGTGCCTGGCTGCGCGAGGGCGCTGCCGCCATCGAACGCGACGAGCTGGTAGCGCAGTTCAACGCGCGCGACCGCGCGCGGGTCGCGGGCAACTGGGCAGTGATCGCCGCGGAGGCCGCGCCCGGAAAGCGGCTGGCCCTTGCCGCCGAGCCTATGGACTGCGCCGGCGGCATGCTGGTCACGAGCGCGGACGGCAGGATACGCGTCGACAACACTTTCGAAGGCCGTCAGGAACGCATGGATGAGCAACTGCAGAATGCGGTCGCCGAACACCTGACGTCTGGCGCGGGAGGAAGCTGATGTCAGAGTCACAGAATGCCGGCCGCGTCATCGAGGTCAACGGCCCGCTGGTCACCGTGCAACTGCCCGAGGTGCGCATCGGAGAACAGGTGCAGATCGGCCGCCTGGAGCTGATGGGCGAAGTGATCGCGCGCCACGGAGAGCGCGCCCTGGTCCAGGTGTACGAGCCCACGGAATCGCTGCGGCCCGGCGAAACCGTGACCGCGCTGGGGCATCCGCTCTCGGTCGAGCTGGGGCCGGGACTGCTGGGCGGCATTTTCGACGGCGTGCAGCGCCCGCTCAAGGAGCATGCGACGCAGCATGGCGACTATATCCCGCGCGGCGCGCACATCGCGCCGCTGGACCGCGACAAGCTGTGGCGCTTCGAACCCGCGCGGGAACTGAAGCCCGGGATGCGGGTCGAGGCCGGCGCGCTGCTGGGAAGCGTGCAGGAAACCGAGACCATCGCGCACCGCATCCTGGTGCCGCCTGGCGTGAGCGGCGAGCTGGCGGAGATAATCGGGGCGAGCGAGGTCAATGTGGAGGCGGTGGTGGCGCGGGTGAAAACCGATCACGGCGAAACCCGCGCACTCAAGCTGTACCACCGCTGGCCGGTACGCAACCCGCGCCCCTACCGCAGGCGGGACGATGCGGTCGCGCCGCTGCTCACCGGGCAGCGCATCCTCGACACCTTCTTCCCGCTGGTCAAGGGCGGACGCGCCGCCGTTCCCGGCCCCTTCGGCGCAGGCAAGACCGTGGTGCAGCAGCAGATCGCGCGCTGGTCCAATGCGGACATCGTGATCTACGTCGGTTGCGGCGAGCGCGGCAACGAGCTGGTGGACATACTGGAAAGTTTTCCCCAGCTCATCGATCCCAATACCGGGCGTTCGCTGATGGAGCGCACCATGCTCGTCGCCAATACCTCGAACATGCCCGTGGTCGCGCGCGAGGCCTCTATCTACGTCGGTGTGACGCTGGCCGAATACTACCGTGACCAGGGTTACGACGTGGTGATGGTGGCCGATTCCACCAGCCGCTGGGCCGAGGCCTTGCGCGAGGTGTCCGGCCGCCTGGGCCAGATGCCGGTGGAGGAGGGCTATCCGGCCTACCTCGCTTCGCGCCTGGCGGCGTTCTACGAGCGCGCGGGACGCGTGGAAACACTCGCAGGCGGCAGCGGCTCCATCACCCTGATCGGCGCGGTATCCCCGCCCGGCGGCGATTTTTCCGAACCGGTAACCAGCCACACCAAGGAGATCGTGAAGACCTTCTGGGCGCTCTCCAAGGATCTGGCTGACGCGCGCCACTATCCGGCGGTGGACTGGATGGAGAGTTTTTCCGGGTATGTCACGAGTTGCGCCGGATGGTGGGCGGACAATGTGAACCCGCACTGGGAGGCGCACCGCGCCGCCGCACTCGGCATCCTGTCGCAGGCGGATGAGCTGGCGCGCATCGTGAACCTGGTGGGACCGGAGGCGCTTTCGCCGCAGCAACGCTGGGCGCTGGAGGGCGTTGCGCTGTTCAAGGAGGGCGTGCTGCAGCAGAGCGCGCTGGATCCGGTGGACAGCTATTGCTCGCCGCAGAAGCAATTCGCCCTGCTCGACCAGATGCTGGCCATCTATCACGCCGGCATCGACCTGCTGGATCTGGGCGTCCCGGTGCAGGAACTGATGCGCATGCCCTTGCTCGCAGGCGCCCAGCGCCTGAAAGGCAGCTACGGCAACGACCAGATGAAGGAGCTGGCAGACTTCGCTGCGCAGGCGAGGCTGAATTTCGAGCGGCTGCGCATGGAGTACACACAGCAGGTGCAGAGCGCGCCGTGAGCGAACTGGACACAAGGCAAGGACAACCGGCATGAGCGACAAGGAGTACCGCATGGCGTCGGATGCGCGGGGCGGCCTGCTCTACATGCAGGGTGTGCCCGGTGTTGCGCTGGGCGATCGCGTCGTGGTGCGCGACCGCGCGGGCCAGCGGCGCAACGGCCAGGTGATCCGCACCTCGAACGAGGTGGTGCTAATCCAGGTGCTGGAGGGCACCGACAACCTCGATCTGGAGAACACCTGGGTGCGCTTCCTCGACCAGCCATTCGAGGCGACTCTGGGACCGGACATCCTTGGACGGGTGTTCAACGGACTCGGCCAGCCGCGTGACGGGCGGCCGCCGCTGTTTTCGCGCCTGAAACGCAACGTGAATGGCGCGCCGGTGAACCCGGCGGCGCGCGCCTACCCGCGCGAATTCATCCAGACCGGGATCTCCTCCGTAGACGGCCTGAACTCGCTGGTGCGCGGGCAAAAGCTGCCGATCTTTTCCGGCTCCGGACTGCCGCACAACCGGCTGGCGGCGCAGATCGTGCGCCAGGCCAAGCTGCCGGGCGAAGAGTCGCAGTTCGCGGTGGTGTTCGCGGCGATGGGGGTGTCGTATTCAGACGCCAATTTCTTCCGTGAGACCTTCTCCGACAGCGGCGTGCTGCGTAACGTGGTGATGTTCCTCAACCTCGCCGACGAGCCGGCCATCGAGCGCCTGATCCTGCCGCGCGCCGCACTCACCGTGGCGGAATATCTCGCGTTTGACCTCGACCTGCACGTGCTGGTGGTGATGACCGACATGACGCACTATGCAGAGGCATTGCGCGAGGTGGCCACTGCCAAGGGCGATGTCCCGGCACGCAAGGGTTATCCCGGCTATCTGTATTCCGACCTCGCCGAGATCTATGAGCGCGCCGGGCGCATCCGCGAGCGGCACGGCTCCATCACCATGATGCCCGTGGTCTCCATGCCCAGCGACGACATCACCCACCCCATTCCCGATCTCACCGGCTACATCACCGAGGGCCAACTGGTGCTGTCGCGCACGTTGAACAACCTTGGCGTGTACCCGCCGGTGGACATTCCGCCCTCGCTATCGCGCCTGATGAAGGACGGTATCGGCAAGAGCCGCACCCGCGAGGACCACGGCCGCGTCGCCAGCCAGCTCTATGCCTCGTATGCGCGCGCGCTGGAGGTGCGCAACCTCGCCTCCATCATCGGGGCGGACGAACTGGGGGAGACCGACCGCAACTTCCTGGCCTTCGCCGACGCTTTCGAGCAGCGGTTCGTCGGCCAGGGTGAGCAGCAGGAGCGCAGCATCTACGAAACGCTGGAGCTGGCGTGGGAACTGCTGTCGCTGCTGCCGGCCGAGGCGCTGACCCGCGTGAGCGAGACGGACATTGCGCAGTACCACAACTGGCAGGAACCGGGGCCGGAGCCAAAGTGACGGCGCCAGAATGAACGTGCCGAAATGACGGAGCCGAAATGAAGGGCAGACTGAAAGTGCGCCCCACCAAGAGCACGCTGCTTTCGCTGCGGCGGCAGGTGGTGTCGCTGCAGCACGGCCACGACCTGCTGGAGCGCAAGCGCGAACTGCTGACCAGGCTGGTGCACCAGCGTCTGCGCAAGTACCGCGAGCTGCGGCAGGACGTGCGCGATACCCTGCGCGAGAGTTATCACTGGCTGTCCATCGCCCACATGCGCATGGGCACTACGCAATTGCGCCAGGCGGTTATGGGGCTGAAGCCGGCGCTGTCCATCCACATCCTGCCGCGCAGCAGCATAGGCATCGAGTATCCCACCGTTTCCGTCGAAAGCGCACCGTTGCTGCCCGTGGGCCTGATGTGGACGGACGCCAGTTTCGATGAGGCGCGGCGGCGCATGGCGGACATTGCCGCGCTGCTGGCGCAACTGGGCGAGGCGGAGACTGCCCTGTGGCGTCTGCTCACCGAACAGCGCAAGACGCAAAAGCGCGTGAACGCGCTCAAGTACAACGTGATTCCGCGCTATCACGCCACCATACACTATATCGAAGGCGTGCTGTCGGAGGAAGAGCGCAACACCATGTTCCAGCTCAAGGTCATGCGGGAACGGGCGGAATCGGCGGAAAGCGGTTAGCGGTGCCGCCTCGGGGAACTCAGGACAGCACGTCCGGCGCGAAGCCCCGGCGCAGGGTGTTTTCCGTCACCACGCGCGGCTCCATGAACTGCAACAGATAATCCGGCCCGCCTGCCTTGGAGCCCACGCCCGACATTTTGAAGCCGCCAAAGGGCTGGCGTCCGACAACGGCGCCCGTAATGGCGCGGTTGATGTAGAGGTTGCCCGCGGCAAAGCCGCGCATGGCCAGCCGGATATTGGCGGGACTGCGCGAATACAGCCCGCCGGTGAGCGCATAGTCCGAGTCGTTGGCGATGGCGAGCGCCGCGTCCATGCTTGCGGCGCGGATGACCGCGAGCACCGGGCCGAAGATCTCCTCGCGCAGGATGGCGGAATCCGGCGGCAGGTCGGCCACCACCACCGGCGGCGCATACCAGCCCTGCTCCGGCGCGTGGCCGCGCACAACGATGCGCCCCTCCCGCTCGGCCAGCGCGATATAACGCTCCACCTTTTCGCGGGCCGCACCGTCTATCAGGGGCCCCATGAAGTTCGCCGGATCATCCGGCGGACCGACCTGTATCCCATGCACAGCCTGGCACAGGCGCGCGAGGAAGCGGTCATAACAGGCATCATGCACGATGACGCGCGAGCAGGCCGAGCATTTCTGCCCCTGGAAGCCGAAGGCCGACTGCAGCACGCCCGCAACTGCCTGGTCGAGGTCGGCATCTGCATCGACAATCACCGCGTTCTTGCCGCCCATTTCGGCAATCACGCGCTTGACTGAGCGTCTATTCCCCGCCGCGCGGCCGGCGCTTTCGACCAGGCCGAGCCCGACCTCGCGCGAACCGGTGAAGGCGATCATGTCGACGCCGGGCTGCGCCGCCAGCCAGCCGCCCACAGCCGCGCCCGGCCCCGGTATGAAATTGAGCACGCCCTCCGGCACCCCGGCCTCGCGCAGGATGGAAACAAGCTGCCATCCGGTGACCGCTGACAGGCTCGAAGGCTTGTACAGAACAGCGTTGCCGGCGACGAGCGCGGCCGCCGTCATGCCGGCGGAAATGGCGAGGGGGAAATTCCACGGCGCGATCACCAGCGCGACGCCGCGCGGCTGGTAGAAGTATCGGTTGTTCTCCCCGGGCACATTGCCTACCTTGAACGGCGCGCCCAGGCGCCGCATCTCGCGCGCGTAATACTCAAAGTAGTCTATCGCCTCCGCGACATCGGCATCGGCCTCGGCGCGGTTCTTGCCGGTCTCGAACACCTGCCAGGCCATCAATTCCAGGCGGCGGGCGCGCGCGATCTCGGCGGCGCGAAACAGCACGGTGGCGCGTTCGTCCGGACTCTGCGCAGCCCACGCGGGCTGGGCGCGGCGCGCGGCGGCCAGCGCTTGCGCCGCATCGTCCTGCGTAATGGAAGCAACATGGCCCACCACCTCGTCCGGGCGCGCCGGATTAACCGAGGTGATGCTACCCGCGCCTTGAATTTCCTTCCCGTCCACCAGCGCCGGGTATTGCCGCCCGAGCTGGCCGCGCACCTTTTCCAACGCGGCCTGGCAGGCATCGCGCACTTCGCGCTGCGAAAAATCCAGCGGCGGCTCGTTTGCGTATTCGCCCGGGCCGAGCTTGACGGTGGCCTCGTCCTCGCCAGGCCACGGCTCCGGGGGCGCAAGCAGCAGTTCGAGTTCCTCGCCCTCAACGTAGACCTTGCGTAAGAATCCTTCGTCGGAGGTATTTTCAAGCAGTCGCCGCACCAGATAGGCCATGCCGGGAATGAGCGCCCCGGTAGGCACGTATTCCCGCACCCCGTAACCGAGTTCCCTCACAGCAAATTTCACCGGGTCGGCCATGCCGAACAGCATCTGAAACTCGAAGGTCTCGCGTGCAATGCCGCGCCGCTCCGCGGCCACCATGGCGGCGGCCAGAGTGCGTGCATTGTGACTGCCCAGGGCCGGCGCAATCACATCGCTGTTGGCGAGCATGAGATCGGCGCAGCGCTCATAGTTCCAGTCGGTGTGCGCCTTGCGCTCGAACACAGGCAGCGGCCAGCCTTTCTGGCGCGCGTTCACCGTCTCGTATTCCCAGTATGCCCCCTTCACCAGACGCACCATGATGCGGCGCCCGCTCGCTCGGGCCCATTCGATCAGGCGCTGCAAGTCGTCGTGTGTGTCCTTGAGATAGGCCTGCAGCGCGATGCCCGCGCCCTGCCAGTCGCGGAATTCCTCCTCCTCCAGGAGTGCGACGAAGAGATCGAGGGTAAGCGGCTTGAGGGCATAGGTTTCCATGTCGAGGTTCACACAACCGCCGGCATCCCGCGCCGCGCGAAAGATGGGGCGTAACCTGTCTTTGAGCATCGCCATGCTCTCGTCGTAATTCACCGTTCCGATGCGCGAAAACAGCGAAGTGAGCTTGACCGACACATTCAGGCGCGGGAAATGCTCCTCACGCGCAGCGTCCGGCGCGACAGGCCAGCCCGGCATTTCGGCCGCGAGAGTCCGGATCAAGTCCAGGTAGCCCTGAAAACAGGAAGTCGCCTCATCCTCCGACAGCACCGCCTCGCCCAGGATGTCGACCGTGGCGGCGTATCCCTCGCGCCAGTGCTTGCGCAGCGTGGGCAGCGCATCCCGCGGCGATTGGCCTGCGATGAAGCCGCGCGAGAACGAAACGATGTTGCCCTTGAGCATGGCCGCAGCAACCGATGCCGCCGTACCTGATTGGAGTCCGCCCAGCAGGCGCTTGAGCAGGGGCGGCAGATGTGCTTCCTCAGCCAGAAAGTATTCGCGGATGTGCGCGATGAGCTGCTCGGAGGTGGCAAGGGCGGGCAGCACGTCCACGAAGCGGAACAGCCTCACCTTGAGATCGGTGTCAGCCATGGCGAGGTTCATCAGCATCCCGGTCCAGCGTCTCCGGTCAAACACCGGCGGCGCGCCGCTCGCCATCAGGCGGATGATCTCTCCGCCCTTCGCGCGTATGTCATCCTCCAGGCTTTCCATATCCGCCCTCCGTTTTCCGGTTGCCTGCCGTCAGGCGCAGTATAGCGCGCGGGCAGGCGGATTCAACTCACAGTGAATCCGAGACGACATCGGCAGGAGATCGCAGGCGCGACGGGGCAAAACCGCAATGGTCGGAGGTCGGCCATTTGTGCCATGAGGGAACGGCAGCTATTTGCACCTCCATTAGCAGCACCGACCGGCAGCTCGGTGCCCAGACTGTGTCAAAACTCCCACCGTGTAAACCGAATTGGCCGTGAAACGTTGAGAGTGCATCGCATTCCGCGGCGGACACTCACATGAAGCGATTCATCCAGGGGGAAGAGCGAAGCCAGGGCACCTTGCTG